>CAYZXU010000062.1:0-7838 GCA_964482535.1 uncultured Desulfobacteraceae bacterium
AAACTTTTGTTACCCCTAATTCTATAAGCCAATAAGGAGAGGAGCTATGAAAGAGTTGATTATTTATATTGCCCGGTCGCTGGTGGATAATCCTGATCAAGTGGAAGTTCTGGAAGTTGAAGGGAATCAAACGTCTGTGCTTGAGCTTAAGGTGGCAAAGGAGGATTTAGGGAAAGTAATCGGAAAACAGGGCAGAACAGCGCGGGCAATGCGAACAATATTAAGCGCTGCTTCTGCAAAAATAAAAAAACGTACTGTTCTTGAAATTATCGAATAGCGCTTTGGGTAATGATTCAACTGTAATCGTGGGAAAGATAGTTGGGCTGCATGGTTTGAACGGTACAGCCAAGGTATACTCTTATGCCGATTCCCTGTCAGTATATGAGTCGGGAAGTTCAATAATGCTGACAGATAAAAAAGGCAGGGGAAAAGATTTTACAATCAGATTTGCAAAGCAGAATAATCGGACTTTGCTTTTATCGCTGGAGGGTATAACAAGCCGGACTGATATGGAAAAGCTTGTGGGCTCAGAGCTTTCGGTTAAAAGAGAAGATCTTCCTGCTTTAGATGAAGGTGAATATTACTGGTGTGATATAATAGGGCTTTGTGTTTTTAATGAAAAAAATATTTACATGGGCAGGGTTGAATCTATAATTTCAACGGGCAGTAATGATGTATATGTCGTGAAAAATAATAATGACGAGCAACTTATTCCTGCCATAGAATCTGTTGTAAAAAAAATTGATTTAGAGAAAAAAAATATTATAATAGAAATGCCTTGAAGGTGTTTAAACAAAGATAAAATAATCTGAGCCGGTTTCAAAAAAAATTTATGAATTTTTCTGTTTTGACAATATTTCCACAGATGTTTAACATGTTTTGGGAATATGGAGTTATAAGAAGAGCAATAGAAAAAAAAAAGATTGTTGCATCAGCTATAGATATAAGAGATTTTGCAAAAGGTAAACATCGGGTTACAGATGACAGGCCATACGGTGGAGGTTGCGGTATGGTGATGAAAGCTGAACCCCTGGCCAAAGCAATAAGGGAAGTCAAAAAGAGATCACCGTCTTCCAAAACAGTATTGCTCACACCCCAGGGAAAAGTTTTTAATCAGTCCATTGCCCGCAAATTTGCAAAGATGGAAGGGCTTATATTTGTTTGCGGCAGGTATGAAGGGGTTGATGAACGTATCTGTCATGATTATATAGATTACGAGGTTTCAATAGGCGACTATGTGCTGACAGGAGGGGAAATTGCGTCAATGGTAGTAATTGATGCTGTTGCCAGACTTGTTCCGGGCACACTGGGTGGAGCAGATTCAGCTGAAAAGGATTCTTTTTCAGACAACCTTATAGAACATGCTCATTATACCAGACCTCGCGTATTTGAAGATAATGATGTTCCTGAAGTCCTGCTTTCTGGCAACCATAAAGAGATTGATAAATGGAGGCTTGAGACTTCGCTCATACGCACTTTTCTTAAAAGACGGGATCTGCTGAAAGACAGATCCATGAGCCTTCAGGAGATTGAAATTTTACAAAAGTGGTGCTTTGATATCAAAAAAATTATACTTGCCCAGTCTGTACATGGCTCTGATACATTATCCGGTTGTCAATAAAAATGGCGAAATAATAACTTCGGCAGTTACCAACCTGGATTTGCATGATATTGCAAGAGCCGGCAAGACATACGGGGTCAAGAGTTTTTATGTTGTTACACCTCTTTCAGATCAGAAAAAGCTTGTTGGCGAGATAACTTCTCACTGGACTAAAGGGGCAGGCGCAGAATATAATCCTAAAAGGCGTGATGCCCTTGAACTGATTAAAATTAAAGATTCTATAGAGGAAGTAAAAAACGACATTGCCGCTCTGTCTAAAATTATGCCAAAGACGGTTGTTACATGTGCCTCAAGTAATGCAGGAAGTATAGATTACAGATCGTTTCGCGAATTACTTAAGGATGGAAGAACATACCTTTTACTTTTTGGAACAGCATGGGGTCTTGGCAGGGAAGTAATTTCAGCGGCAGACTATATCCTTGATCCTATAAAAGGAGTGAGTGCATATAATCATCTTTCAGTGCGGAGCGCTGCTGCCATAATTCTTGACAGGCTGGTAGGTAGAGAAGTTTAAAGCCGGGTAATCCTGACGGATTAATTAAAAAATAATTAAGATAGCTTGGAGACATACTATGGAAAAAATGAAAATGGTGGAAAATAGAGCAATGCGAACGGATATCCCTGATTTTATCTCAGGAGATACTGTAAAAGTTCATGTTAAGATCAAAGAAGGAGAAAAAGAACGTATCCAGATATTTCAAGGCGTTGTTATAAGTAAAAGAAATAGATCTTCACTTTCCTCCTTTACTGTGAGAAAAGTATCATACGGCATAGGTGTTGAACGTATTTTTCTTTTTCATTCACCTATTATTGATAAAATTGAGGTGGTAACCCGCGGTCGTGTGCGCAGAGCAAAAATTTATTATTTGAGAAAATTAAAAGGGAAAGCAGCGAGGATAAAGGAACGCCGTTTTGTGGGCATTTGAGAAAAAAGCTGCATTGCAAGGCTTTATAAATATTGCGGGAACAGATGAAGCCGGCAGGGGACCCCTTGCAGGACCTGTTGTTTCCGCAGCCGTTATACTTCCGGTTTCTTTTTCAGTTGCCGGTGTTGATGATTCAAAAAAATTATCGCCTAAAAAAAGAGATTACCTTTTTGATAAAATTTGCGAAAAAGCAGTTGCCACAGGAACAGGGTTAATTGATTCTGCTGAAATTGATAAAATAAATATTCTTAAAGCCTCTATACTTTCAATGTCTATGGCTGTCAAACAACTTGATCCAGCCCCTGACTACCTGCTTATAGACGGCAATTTTAAAATTGACTTCCCTTTGCCCCCGGAGTCTTTTATAAAACAGGAGTCTTTGATAAAAGGGGACAGCCGAAGCATCTCCATTGCAGCGGCTTCGATTATTGCCAAGGTAACAAGAGACAGGCTTATGGAAAAGTATCATGAAAAATATCCGCAGTACGGCTTTGCCAGTCACAAAGGATATCCCACAAAAGCGCATAAAGAGGCAATAAAACAGTTTGGACCATGCCGCATACACAGACGAACGTTTAAAGGGGTTAAAGAGTACATAAAAGAGGAGAAAATTCCTATATTATGTTCTTGCTCGGAATTAAATTAGGCGGAAAAAAATTTTTAAATACATATGTTTTTCTCAAAAGAATAAGAAAAAATCTGAAAAAATATTACCATGTAATCAGCATAAAACAGTACGATAAGGGAACCGATCTGTCTGTTGTTGAGGAGGAAGCGGTTAATATTTATAATGATGAAAAATATATAATTAAAAAACCCCGTTTCAGTCAGGATAAAAGACCTGTTAAAACAGTTTGCGCAAACCCTCTTATTTTTGTTAATCCTTCTGGACTCCATGCTGAAAAAAATTTTATCAGGGGGAAAGATGTGCCGGCTGAAGTTTTTTTTTATATTAAAGGGGAAAAATGGGAAATAGAAGATGATGACAGGCATCTTGGGCATAATTTTTATGTTCCGGAGCATATCCTTTTGCAGGATCTAATAAGAGTGGTTAATGATAATCGGTTGATACTTGAAAAGGTTCCTGATTTTTCCTGCAGCCTTGCAAAAGAGTTTAAAAAGCTTCAGGTTTCCACCGCTGATATAAAAGATAGTCTGTTCCCATCAATAGATAATTTTGAAAATAAAGATATTATCCTGTCCATGTCAATGCCTGTTTGGTTTTATGAAAATTATCTTGATATCCGGGCGGCAAGCCGTAGTAATTACGGAGAACTCAGGTAAAAGGGGTAGAAATATGCCGGTTTTTGGAACATGTTGAACAGACAGCAGATATTTGGAAAAAAAAGCGAAACAGAGGCGGTTAAACACCTTAAGAAACTTGGATATAAAATTATTGAAAAGAATTACAAGACCAAAATAGGTGAAATAGATATTATAGCCAAAGATAAGGATACTCTTGTCTTTGTTGAAGTTAAAGCGAGAAATTCTGCTAAATTCGGAAATCCGAAACTGGCAGTAACATTAAAAAAGCAGAAAAAAATTTCAATGGTTGCCCTGCAGTATCTAAAAAGCATTAAAAAAAGCAATGTAAAGGCAAGGTTTGACGTTGTGGCAATCATTAAAGATAAAGATAGTATTTATAGTGTCGAGATTATAAAAAATGCATTTGAGCTAGCATATAGATAATTTTGACTTTTTAATAGCCTATATAAAAATGAGGTTGAAAAAATGTATACAAAAACAGTAATGGATCATTTTAGAAAACCCAGGAATGTCGGGGTAATAGAGGATGCAGATGGTGTAGGTGAAGTCGGCAACCCATTGTGCGGTGATATAATGACCATTTATCTTAAAATAAAGGATGAGCGGATTGAGGATATAAAATTCCAGACATTCGGCTGCGGTTCTGCAATAGCTGTCTCAAGCATGCTCACTGAAATTGCCAGGGGAAAAAGCCTTGATGAAGCAAAAAAAATTACAAACAAGGATGTAGCAAAGGCTTTGGACGGTTTGCCGAAAAACAAGCTTCACTGTTCCAATTTAGGCGCTGATGCGCTTCAAATGGCTATCAGGAATTATGAAGAGAGAAAAACAGGCAAAATTAGAGAGATGGAGCATAAACCTGAAAAACATGAACATGAGCCAGGGGAAAAATGTTTTTGCCCCTATTGTGACATTGAACTGGTTGAAGGCGTAACATTCTGCGAAGCATGTCAATCTAATCTTGAAGAGGAGCACTAAGCTACTGATAATGGTGAAAAACATAAAAAATATATATTTTGATCATATCTCGGCAAATCCTCTGATACCTGAAGTCAAGGATGCTATTATAGAGGCTGTTAAAAAAGATTATGCCAATCCTTCGAGCATGCATAAATCAGGAGAAGAAGCTGCCGAAGCTTTGCATGAAGCCAGAAAATCCGTGGCAGCTCTTATCAACTGCAGCTCCCCTAAAGAAGTAATTTTTACTTCCGGCGGAACTGAATCCGTAAACCACGCCATAAAAGGGGTTGCCATGGCAAATGCTTCCAAAGGGAAGCATATTATCACATCAAATATCGAGCATAATTCCGTTATAAGAAGTCTGCGCCGTTTAAAATCTATGGGCTTTAAAATTACCTCAATACCTGTGAATGAAGAGGGCATTGTTAATCCTGAAGATGTTAAAAAAGCCATAACAGACAAGACAGTACTTGTTTCGATAATGCACAGCAATAATGAAACAGGGACTATCGAACCTGTTAAGGAAATAGCGCACATATTAAAAGAAAAAAAGATAATATTCCATACGGACGCTGTGGATTCAGTGGGTGTCGTGCCTGTTGACGTACAGGATCTCGGTGTTGATCTTCTTAGTTTTGCCTCCAACACTTTTTATGGGCCAACCGGTGTGGGAGGATTATATGTTAAACGCGGGACCATGGTATTTCCTCTTTTAGACGGAGGCACACAGGAACATAATAAACGGGCAGGTGCCGAAAATCTTATGGGAATAATAGGTATGGGTAAAGCAGCAGAAATTGCAAAACGCGATCTTGAGCCAAGAATGATTCATTACAAAAAGCTTAAAGACAAACTTATTGCTCTCTTGCCCGACTATATTGATGAATATTATTTGAATGGTCATCCCGTGCATGCTCTTCCAAATCATGTATCAATCTCAATTCGGTATATTGAAGGTGAAAGTGTACTGTTAATGCTGGATGATGAGGAGATAAGCGTATCAACACGCTCAGCATGTGCCACAGGCTCTTTGAGGTCATCCCACGTTCTTTTGTCAATAGGCAGGGACTCGGCTGATGCCCAGGGAACTCTTGTGATAACCTTTGGGCTGGAAAATGTCGAACAAGATATTGTCAGATTTTTAAGTGAATTAAAAAATATTGTCAAATCCTTAAGGGATATGTCTCCTCTTTATAATAAAAAATAGCATGACAAAAATTAGGGATATTTTCTCTTTAAAAATTATATGTGTCAGATAAAGGTTGAACATCATCCAGGTCGTCACTGCTCCAGCACAGGTCTTTGCAATCTGCTGAATTTTCATGGCATACCGTGGACTGAAGCAATGTGTGTAGGTATCGGGGCGGGGCTTGAAATATGGTATGCCGGCATTCCGAATATGGCCAGGAGCAGACTGCTTCATGTGCGGTGCGCTGATTTTGAGGAGCGTTTTTTTAGGCATATTGACTACCCTTTTAAATGGAAAAGGCACACAGACCCCTTAGAAAGCGAAAAAGAATTATGCTTATTGATAGACCGTGGGATACTGACGCTTTTGCAGACTGACATATATTTTCTCCCTTATTTTAATTCTGATGTTCATTTTGAAGGACACATTATTACTGTATGGGGTTATGACGGAAAAAAGAAAGTTTTTTTTGTAACAGACACTGAAAGAAAAGATGTTCTTGAAGTTCCCTTTGATAAAATGCGCAAAGCCAGGTTTTGGAAGGGAGTCTATTTAGATATACAGGGAAATATTTTTGCACCGGAAAAGCTGTATGTCCCGAGTAATATGGAAAAGACAATACGCAGGGCTATAAAGACAAACAGCAGCGCACTCATGGATGACTCTGATGAAGCAAAAGGGATCTGTGCCTTAAAAAAATGGAGAAGTGAAATACCTGAATGGGAACATTTTAAAGACTGGAAATGGACTGCACGTTTTTTTTACCAGATTATTGAAAAACGGGGCACAGGGGGTGGGGGCTTTAGATCAATCTATGCTGAATTTCTTAAAGAAGCCGAGTATTATCTTCCTGAAATAGCAGCCTGCGGTCTTGCAAAGCGTATGTTTGAAGTAAGTTCTGCATGGAAAGAACTTGCAATTGCTCTTAAGAATGCATCAAAGGCAAAAAAAGCCGACTTCAGCGAAACCCATGCTAAACTTCTTAAAGTCGAAAAACTGGAAACAGCTTACCATAAGGAAACATTATCTCTATAAAACTTGCCCAATGATTAAACATGCCCTTTTTGAAGCAGGTCTTATTATAACTGTTGCACTGATACTGTCCGTATGTATAAATTTTTTAAGACCCCATGGTATAAATTTTTTCCAGGCATATGATAATGAGTCTGAAATCTTAACCAAAGGGATTAAAAAAATATCAATAAAAGATGCCGGGGAAAAATTTTTTAAGGGAGAGGCTCTATTTATAGATGCCAGAAATTCAATTGAATTTTCAGAGGGTCATATCCAGGGAGCATTAAATCTGTGTGTTGACAGCTTTGAAGAATGGATTAAAGAATTCCTGCCGGCAACAGATCCGGAAACATTTATTATAACCTACTGTGACGGCATTGAATGTGAGCTCGCGGAAAATCTTGCCCAAGAGCTTTATTTTGCAGGTTTTAATAATATCTGCTATATGTCCAATGGCTGGTCATTGTGGAATGAAAATTCACTGCCCGTATATACGGCTGACACAAAACAGGACTCATCTGAATGATACCTGGGTCACCATCTCTTTTTTTTCGATTATTCGGCGAAGCTCATCCTGCGTGCTCTTATCCCTTACAGGTTCTGCAATAGTAACAAGATTGCCGTTTTCGTCTGTTTTACTTTGCCATCCTTTAATAAAGCCTATTACACTCACATAACAGCAGCCTCCTGAACCGCAGCATGTGGTGTCGAAAACACCAAAACCTGTAAGATATAAAATTTCCCGGCCATGGAATGGCAAGCGCACATTGCCTGTTAAAACATAATGGCCTCCTATGGCATAAACCTCTTTATTCAATTCATTATGTAAGTATTCAACTTCTTCGTTTTTTTTTGGTTCGTT
>CAYZXU010000062.1:7938-14083 GCA_964482535.1 uncultured Desulfobacteraceae bacterium
TTTCCATGTTTAATATCGGCCTTTATTCTAAATTTTTTTCAATTTTTCAAGATTATTATATTTTAAAAGAAGTTCAATCCATCTGCTGATTAAGGGTACAAGAGCATCCTTTCTTTTTTCAGACAGTTTTTTTTCAACCTCCAAAAGAGCATCGGCAATATCCATGCGGTCGGGTTCCTGATCAAGAATATATCTGTATATTTCACAGGCCTTTTTTAATTCCCCCTGATTAGCATAGACTCTGGCCATGGTTACAGTATAAAAAACTGTATCTTCAGTCATTATTTTCCTTTTCCGGATTTATTCGGTTTAAATATTATCTCGTCTTTTCCTATGACACCAAGTTCTTTTCTCGCAACATCTTCAATAAATTCCGGGTCATTTTTCAACCTGTGGATTTCACGTGATAAAACAAAATTCTCTTCTGAAACCTTAAAACTGTTTTTAGCCAGAATATGCTTTTCCTTTTTTAATTTAAGCAGATCAAAGAATCCACTGTCACCGAAAAAAGAGAGCAGTATAAGAGAAATAAAAAGTATGGCTGTAATGAATAAAAGTATAGGTTGTTTCAGATTCAATTTTTTATCACACCATTTTTAATCAGACTAATTACAAATTTAAGCTCCGTGCTCTTAAGCAAAAGAGAAAATATACTGTACATAATAAACCCTGTTAAAACACCGGAGAAAATTCCCCCAAAAAGTTCTATCATGGTTCCTGCTTCGCGGGGAATAATCATCCTGGAAACTCCCCACACGAAAATACCCATAAAAACAGAACATATAAGAGTTTTACACGCTGAAAGGCATATGCCTTTCCATCCAAAGGAGCCAAGTCTTGATCTTAAAAAAAAGATAAGCAGGCCGAAATTAAGCATGGAAGACAAAGATGTTGCCAGTGCCAGCCCCCTGTGGCCCAAAGGCTGCATCAGAATAATCCCCAAAATTATATTGACGATAATAGATATTGCTGCTGTCCGTACAGGAGTTTTTGCATCCTGAAGCGCATAAAAAGTTGAGACTACTATGCGCACGCCTGAAAAAGCCCACAGACCCACACTATAATACAAAAGAGCTGATGCAGTCAATCTTGATGCTTCAAGATCAAAAGCTCCTCTTTTAAATAAAAGCGCCACAATAGGTTCCCTTAAAATAATCAGCCCTGTCATTGAAGGTATGGTTATAAAAAAAACCAGTTTTATGGCATGTGCAAAAGTATCTCTTAAGGAGTCAAAATCTTTTGCTGCAGCCTGTCTTGAAAGACTCGGCAAAACAGCGGTGGCAATTGCTATGCCGAAAATTCCCAGTGGAAACTGAACCAGCCTGTCTGCATAGTAAAGATATGAAATGCTCCCTTCGGGAAGCAAAGATGCAAGAAGCGTTCCCACCAGAACATTAATCTGATACACAGCGGCTCCGAAAACGGCGGAAAGCATGAGGCCGGCAACTTTTTTTAACCCTGGATGATATAATGCAGCTTTTTTCCAGAAGTAGAATCTTTTTTTAATAAGAAACGGGAGCTGAAGAGAAAGCTGTAATGCTCCGCCGGCCAGCACTCCAATGGATAGCCCCTTAATTCTTGCCGCCCCGTCTAATGACACAAAAGATACAATAACCATGGAGCTTATCATTGCAATATTCAGCAAAACAGGCGCAAGTGCAGGCGCAGCAAAATGACCAAGTGCGTTAAGTATCCCCATGCATAAAGCAACCATGCATATAAAAATTGTATAAGGAAACATTATCCGGGTTAAAGTTACTGTGATTTCAAACTTTTCAGGAGATTCAGTAAATCCTGGCGCTATTGCCCGTATTATAAAAGGTGCGGCAATTATTCCGCATAAAGCTACAACAAAGAGGATTATTGATAGAAGCCTGATGGCAGACCTTGCCATTTTAAAGGCTTCGTCCTCCCCTTTATTTGCAAGGTATTCTGAAAATACAGGAACAAAAGCTATGCTGAGAGAGCCTTCGCCAAAAAGCCTTCTTAGCAGGTTGGGTATTCTAAAGGCTGCAATGAATGCATCCGCATAAATCCCTACCCCGAAAAACCAGGCAAAAACAAGGTCCCTCACAAGACCGAAAATGCGGCTGATAAAAGTAGAAGCGCTGACTATGCCGGCAGCTTTGGTCATTCGGGAATTTTCAGACATAAAAATATTTTAGACATTATTGGCCTGTATATGTCAAGGGTCAAGTTCTAAAGAAATTTTTTGTTTAAATCCAAAAATACTTGCTTTTTTTACCCATAGTTCTTATCTATACATCTATAATTATGAGACTTTTTAAATCTATCCTGAAATCATGTTAAATAATAACCGGAAATTTCCCCAGGTTTGGGCTGAGATAGATCTTAATGCTGCTGCACATAATGTGCGTGAATTAAGACGAATAACAGATCATAATGCCATCCTCATGGCTGTTGTAAAGGCAAATGCGTACGGCCACGGCATGATCGAAATCGCACAGACAGCTCTTGCAAACGGCGCTGAAATGCTTGGTGTAGCAAGGCTTGACGAAGGCATAAAAATAAGAAAAACCGGCATTAAAACGCCTGTCCTGATTTTTGGGCATACCCCCTGCGAGCTCGCTCAAAAACTCTTGGAATTTGATTTAATTCAAACCGTATCTTCATTGGATTCAGCAGTTCAACTGTCAGAAATTGCCTCTTTAAATAAAAAAAAAATCAGGGTTCACCTGAAAGTGGATACAGGAATGGGCAGGCTTGGTATTTTACCACCGGGTATGCTGCCTGATTTTAACATTTCTAAAGATAAGGTTTCCTGCAATCGGGCATTAACAGATGTTAAAGCCATGGCGATGCTTCCTGGTCTTGAGCTTGAAGGTATATATACGCACTTTGCCACAGCAGATTATCTGGATAAGAGCTATGCAAGAAGGCAGTTTAAAATTTTAATAGATTTTATTGAGATGCTGTATAAAGAGAGGATAGAGTTTAAATTAAAGCATGCTGCAAACAGTGCGGCTATTATTGATATGCCGGAAACACATCTTGACATGGTTCGCGCAGGGATTGCAATTTATGGTTTATACCCCTCCGACAATGTTGATAAAACAGGTATTGCTCTTAAACCTGCAATGTCATTTAAAACCAGAATTGTTTATCTTAAAAAAGTTCCGGCAGGGTTTAAAGTCAGTTATGGATCAACTTACACCACTAAAGCTCCAACAACTATTGCCACCATATCTGCAGGATATGCCGATGGCTTGAATCGGCTTTTGTCATCAACAAAAGGGCGTGTTCTTATACGGGGCGTTACAGCCCCTATAATAGGCCGTATATGCATGGACCTCACCATGGTCGATGTTGGCCAAATCCCTGAAGTTAAAATTAACGATGAGGTAGTAATTTTCGGCACCCAGGGAGATGCATCCATAACAGTTGATGAGATTGCATTGAAGTTAAAGACCATTAATTATGAAGTGGTATCGACTATTACAGACAGAACAAAAAGAATATATACAGGTTTAAAATCGTAACGGAGAAAATTATATATGGAAAGCCAAATGGAAAGCCAAATGATTCCTGTTTCTATTAATGACAAATTCCAGTTTTCATGTTCTAAAGAGGCTCCCTGCTTTAATGAGTGCTGCAGAGATTTAAACCAGTTCTTAATGCCCTATGATATTTTGAGGTTAAAGAACGGAATGAAAATTTCTTCAGAAGAATTTTTAGGAAAATACACTTTGCGGCATACAGGTCCTGAAACCGGGCTGCCCGTAGTTACTCTGAAACCGGATACGGCAGATCAATCAAAACAATGCCCCTTTGTTACACCTGAAGGATGCCGCGTTTATGAAGACCGTCCTTCTTCCTGCAGGATGTATCCACTTGCGCGCATGATATCCAGATCCAGAGAAACAGGTGAAATTACTGAACATTATGCACTGTTAAAAGAGCCCCACTGTTTTGGCTTTGGCAGGGGTGAACCTGAAACAGTTAAAGAATGGATTAAGAGCCAGGGGATTACTCTCTATAATGAAATGAACGACAAGCTGATAGAGATTATCAGCCTGAAAAACAGGGTTTTACCTGGCCCCCTTGACATGAAAGCAGGCTCTCTTTTTTTTATGGCATGTTATAATCTTGATGCATTCAGGTCGCATATTTTAAATAATGGGATGCCGGAAGGTTTTAATCCGGATTATATGGATGAAGCAGTAAATGATGATGTAAAACTGTTGGATCTCGGTTATCAATGGATAAAATTTGTGCTTTTTGGAAAAGTATAAAGAAGAAATAACGCACGAACGGAAAACAGCAATTTTTATTCAACAGCCTGTTACAAATTTCAAGTAAAATAATTTTTAATGCGCAATATAATACATGTAATTTTGTAATACATGTATTATATAACAACCTGCCAAGAGAAAAGTAAACTGATGAAAATAAAAAATAAGGTTGCACTGGTACTTGGGGGTATCAAGGGAATAGGGAAGGGTATTGGGCTTGCCCTTGCCGAGGAGGGGGCAAAAGTTGCCCTGAACTATTTTGACTGGGAAGAGAGCCTTGACGAGTGTAGGCGTGATTTTGAAAGCACAGGAAAAGAATATCTGATTGCCAGGACAAATCTGCTTGATACAAAAAAAATACCGCAACTTATAAAAAAAGTTATTGATCGGTTCGGTCGTCTCGATATTCTGATAAATAATATTGAACGTGGAGGATGGCCAGTTGTCCACGGAGAGTATGTTCAGGATCAGTGGGATCTTGAAATGGCCACCACACTTCGCGCAAAAAGATGGATTTTCGATTCAGCCATTAAATACCTTAAGGCATCAGGTGACGGAGTCGTAATAAATTTTTCTTCCATTGCAGGTATAACAGGCAGATCAGGTCCTGCATCATTAATATTTAACGAAGGATATTCTGCTGCAAACCGCGGAATATCTCTGCTCACTGAAACATGGGCACGGATTGGAGCGCCGGAAATCCGGGTTAATGAAATCATGTTAGGTTTTTTTGAAACCAGGCATGGAGAAAAAACCAGGGGCTGGGGGCTCCTCACTGAAGCTCAAAAAAAAGCCCTTATTGAACATACCCTGCTCCAGCGGGCAGGTGCAATTGATGATGTTGTAAAGGCCGTAAAATTTATAATCAAAGATGCTCCCTATATGACGGGCAGTATTCTTCGCCTTGATGGAGGATATGTTTTAGGGGGGGAAAAGGTTCTGCCCATGCCTGAACCTGATAAGTCTTTAAATTAAGAATCAACACTATTTGAGCTTAAAAAGAGGAGAAAAATCCATTATGAAAAAAAAGTCTGTTTTTGTAATAATTATAATTTTTTTTATATTCTTTTGCCACAGCTCTTTTGCCGGTACTCAGGACCAGGATTTTGTTTATTTAAAAAACGGGGATGTTATTAAGGGAGAGATAATTAAGCTGGACACCACTAATGTTATTATAAAAACAGATACAGGTACTAAAACCTTTAAATTTACAGATGTTTATACAATTTCCAAAGACAAAATTGATGAAAACAGTTATGAATTAATTAAAGCGAAAAATGGTAAAGTAAAAAATCTTGTTCAAATGCATACATTGGGGATAGGCGCAGAGAGTTCCCATATAAAATATAACGAACCGGGCGTGATGGAGCAGAAGGGTTACATGTATGGCATTAACGGTTTTTATGCATATCATAATAATTTCATGCTCAAAACAGATATCAGGTACAGCCAGGGCGAGGTCGATTATAAAAGCAATGGAACCGGCAAAATAAATAATATAGATGATTATATTTTTGAAGTCAGGGGGCTGGCAGGTTATGATTTTGAACTGTCCTGCAAAGAATTTATTACACCATATATCGGTTTTGGCTACAGATACCTAAACGATGATATGTCAGGAAAACAGTCATCAACGGAGGCTTTGGGTTACGAAAGAGAATCATTTTACTACTACATTCCCATTGGTTTTGAAGCCGTCAGCAGATTAGACACAAGATGGTCTGTTACAGTAAAACTGGAGTATGACTATTTTTTTGACGGTAAACAGAAAAGCAGGCTAAGTGACGCTGGAGGTGACGATATAACTTCTGACCAGTATGACGGCTACGGCATGAGAGGTTCCATAAAAATATTATATGATTATTCATATGCAAAAATTTCATTTGAACCTT
>CAYZXU010000063.1:0-6340 GCA_964482535.1 uncultured Desulfobacteraceae bacterium
TAGCTTTGACAGCCAATGCAATGAAAGGCGACAGGGAAAAGTGTATCGCAGCAGGCATGGATGACTATATTTCAAAACCCGTAAAACCTGATACTTTAAGGGAAGTTTTAGAACACTGGATTATGGTTTTTCGCGATGATATGACAGGATAAATAAAATTTTAAGGAGAAGAAACCATGAAGGTACTTGTAGCCGATGATAATCCTGTTATTCAACAGCTTTTAAAAAAGGTTGTTGAAAAGACAGGCCATACCCCTGTTATTACTGATGACGGGGCAAAAGCATGGGAGCTTATAAGTAGTGAAAAAGATTTTTCAATGGTTATTACGGACTGGATGATGCCCGAGATGGACGGTATCCAACTGTGTAAAAAAATTCGTGAAGCTGATTTGCCGGGATATGTTTATATTATTCTGCTTACGGCAAGGGAAACTACCGAAGACTCTTTGGCAGCTTTTGAAGCCGGAGCGGATGACTATATAAAGAAACCTTTTAATATTGCTGAATTAAAGTCCAGGGTGCGGGCAGGCGAACGTATTTTAAGCCTTGAGGATGAGCAAAAAAAAGCCGGTGTACAACTCATGCAGACTGAAAAAATGGCTTCAATAGGACAGCTTGCGGCAGGAGTCGCCCATGAAATAAATAACCCCACCGGATTTGTGAGCAGCAATCTTACAACATTATCCGATTATTTTAATGATATTACCGGATTGATCAGGGAATACCATGCACTGGCAGAAGTTTTGGCAGAAGCCGGAACAGGAGAAAAAATTCCTTCGTTAATAAAAAGCAGGCTTGAGCAGGTAATAAAAATTGAAGAGGAAATTGACATAGAGTTTTTGTCTGAGGATATTGTTGACCTGATTGGTGACTGCAGGGAGGGAACTGAGAGGATTAAAAAAATAGTGCATGATCTAAAGGATTTTGCACATCCAGGAGAAGACAAGCTTGTTTCTGCAGACATTAATGATGGTATTGAAAGCACCCTGAATGTTGTATGGAACGAGCTGAAGTACAAGGCTGAGGTTAAAAAAGAGTACGGTGATATCCCCATAATAAAATGTTATCCCCAGCAGTTGAATCAGGTGTTTATGAATATTCTGGTAAATGCCGCCCATGCCATTGAAGATAAAGGCGAGATAATGATCTCAACAAAATCTGATAATGGTTTTGTGGAAATTATTATCAGCGATACAGGGTCAGGAATTGCTCCTGATAATCTTACAAAAATATTTGATCCTTTTTTTACAACCAAAGAAGTCGGAAAGGGTACCGGCCTGGGCATGAATGTTGCATATAATATTGTAAAAAAACATGGCGGGACAATTGATGTACAAAGTACTTTGGGCAAAGGAACGAGTTTTATCATAAGGATACCTGAATAAAGACCATGCCTGATATTAACAGAAATCTTTTAATTGTTGATGATGAGCCAAAGGTTCTCAGCAGTTTAAAACGGCAGCTTAAACGTGATGATTTTAATGTCTTTTCTGCTGATTCAGGAAAAGAAGGGATCGGTTTGCTTGAAAAGGTGGATGTCGGAGTAGTAATGTCTGATCAGATGATGCCTGAAATGGACGGTGTTACATTTTTGACTTTGGTTAAGGAGCGAAAACCCGATGTGGTCAGACTTCTTTTAACCGGAAATTCCACGAGAGAGAATGCAGTGGCTGCAATAAACAGCTCCAGGGTTTTTGAATATTTGACTAAGCCCTGGAATGTTACTGATATGAAAGAAACCTTAACCAGGGCATTCGATCATTATAACCTGGTAATTGAAAACAGACGCCTGAATGAATTAACACAAAAGCAGAACCAGGAGTTAAAGTTTATAAATGAAAATCTTGACGGCCTTGTCAGGGAAAGAACCGAAGAACTGAAAGAAGCAATACAGGAAGGAATTATTATGCTTGCTACAGCAGCAGAAGCCAAAGATGAGGATACAGGGGATCATGTTAAAAGAATCGGGGCTATGACCAGAAGTATATGCCTGAAACTCGGTATGGATCAAAATAAATCGGAAGCAATCGGTTTTGCCAGTATAATGCATGACGTGGGAAAAATACATGTGCCGGACAGTATCTTGAAAAAGCCCGGGCCGCTTAATGAAGATGAATGGAACATAATGAGGAGACACACCATCGCAGGGGAAAAGATTCTTGGCAATAAACCTTTTTACAGAACAGCGCGGGAAATAGCGAGGAATCATCATGAGAAATGGGACGGCACAGGATATCCTGACGGATTAAAGGGGAAAAATATACCTGTATCAGCAAGAATAGTTGCAATAGCCGACGTTTTTGATGCTTTGGCACACAAGCGTCCCTATAAATCAGCCTGGACCAGAGAAAAAACAATCGCCGAGATGAAGAGTATGGCAGGAAAAACATTTGATCCGGAAATATTGAAAGTTTTTTTATATTTGATTGAAAAACAGGAAAAAGTATAATTATAGCCCTTGGAATTTAAAATGATTGAAAAAGAAAATAAGCATACCATTCTCTTTGTGGATGATGAACAGGCCATAACCAAAGCGCTGAAACGGCTTTTTCGCAAGGAAGGGTTTAATATTCTCACAGCATCAGGAGGCTCTGAAGGGCTTGAGTTTTTAGAAAAAAGTGAGGGAAAAGTTTCATTAATAATCTCTGACCAGAGGATGCCTAAAATGAACGGAGCAGAATTTCTGGAAAAATCCAGATTGATATGCCCTGATGCTGTCAGGTTCCTTTTGACGGGATATTCTGACATGGATGCTGTTGTTGACGCTGTAAACAAGGGAGAAATTCATCGTTATATGACAAAACCCTGGAACGATGAGGATATTGTTCTTCAGGTCAGGCAGGGTATTGCTCAGTACGATCTCGTTGCGGAAAACCGCAGACTTGTGGAGCTTACTAAGGATCAGAATGAAAAACTGAATGATTTAAACAGGAATCTTGAAAAAAAAATATATGAAAGAAGCCGGGTGATTCTTCAGAAAAATAAAGAATTACAAGTGTCCAACTTAAGGCTTGAAGATAGCTTTAAGGATGCAGTAAGGCTGCTTTCCTCGTTAATCGGCACATTAAATCCCGGGCTTGGAGAGTATATGCGGCATGTAGCCTTTCTTTCCCGTTGCGTTGGCGAAGAATTTGGGTTAAAAAAAGAGCAGCTTGATCAGATTGAACTTGCAGGCAAGATTCATGACATAGGCCTTTTGGGACTGCCTGAAAAAATTTTGGAAAAAGATGTGGAAGGCATGACTGAATCAGAATTTAAAATGTTCAGTCAGCATCCGTTTATAGGGTCTGTCTGTCTTGAATCCGTGGAGCAGCTTGGCAAGATAGGTGAGTTTGTTCTTTGCCATCATGAATGCATTGACGGCTCGGGATTTCCCAGCGGAATCAGCGGGGATGCCATTCCTCTTGGCGCGCGTATAATAGGAGCGGTTGGGGATTATTGTAAAATAGTCGATACATGGCCGATGCAAACAAGCAAAATAATAGACAGAACCAAAAAATATACAAAGATTTTTAAAGATATTGTTTTTGCAGAGCCCAAAGAGATGCTTGACAGCATTGCGAGGGAGCTTCTTGTTAAGGGGGCTGATAAGAAATATGATTCCGAGGTTGTAAAAAAACTTTTTAAAAAAATAGAAGAATTAAAAGCATTGTCTTCAGGTAAAAAAAATATAAAGATAGATTTCAGACAGTTGACTGAAGGCATGGTGCTTGAAGAGGATGTGCGGATAAATGATGGAAGACTCTTGCTCCCAAAAGGCACAAATTTAAAAGAGGCTGCAATTAAATCAATATTAATAGTGGGTGACCGTAATTTAATTAACCAAAAAATTCATGTGTCAATTAAAAATTAACAGGAACTTATGGATTCCAAATCGATTCTGAAAAAATTAGATAGAATAGATGATCTGCCGACTCTGCCTGTTATTGCCATGGAGGTAAACACAATGCTTCAGGATTATAATACCTCTATTCAGGATTTATGCAGGGTTATCGAAAATGACCAGGCCCTTGTGCCCAGGATATTAAAGCTTGTGAATTCATCTTTTTACGGTTTTAAATCAAAGATTGCAAATATTGACAGGGCAATAATTCTTCTTGGCTTTAACACAATACGTAATGCAATAATCTCCGTGGCTGTTTTAGATGCCTTCTCCATGAAGAAAATTAATGTAGAGGGTTTTGACATTAAGGAGTTTTGGGCTCATTCCGTTGCAGTGGCGGTAATTAGCAGATATTTATCAGCAATAACCCGTAGTTGTGCTCCTGAGGATGCTTTTACAGCCGGCCTTCTCCATGATATCGGCAAGATAGTGATTGCACAGTATTTTCCTGATATTTTTAAAAAGATTTTAGAATCAATTAAAATAAACAGCATATCATTTTATGAAGCCGAAAAAAAGGAGATTCCCATTAATCATGCCAGGTTAGGCACATATCTGGCAAAAAAGTGGAAACTGCCGGACAGCCTCTCTGATACAATAAGGTATCACCATGCTGTTAAAAAAAATGTCACAGATTCAAACCTTTTAATGGTTGTACATACTGCGGATATTATAACTAATGAATGTTTAGATAATACTGAGCCGGAGCTTGACAGCTCATTAATATTCCCTGAAGCTACCGATGCAATGAGTCCGTATCTAAACACTCTGCCTGAGTGGCTTCCCGAAGTAAAAGAAGAGATTAATTCAGCCTGCGAGTTTTTTTTGGATAACGAGGCATAGCCAATGGATAAATACGAACATACTGTACTATTTGTGGATGATGAGAAGTCTGTTCTTAACTCTCTGAAGCGTTTGCTCAGAAAGGAGGAATACCGTATCTTGACCGCTTCAGGTGGTAAAGATGGCCTGAAGATTATGGAAAAAGAGATTGTAAGCATAGTGGTTTCGGATCACAGAATGCCTGAAATGAGCGGTATTGATTTTCTGGCAAGGGTAAAGATAGATTGTCCTGATGTGATTCGTATTATTCTTACTGGTTATACAGAGGTGAATGCAATTACAGAATCCGTTAACCAGGGGCATATATATAAATTTTTTCTGAAACCCTGGGATGATAATCAGTTAAAACTCGAGCTCAGGCAGGCTCTTGAACAGTACCGGCTTATAAAATCAAATAAAAGTCTTCATGAAAAAGTTTTTCAAAAAAATAAAGAGCTTGAAGCGATAAATGAAAACCTGGAATTTCTTGTAAAGGAAAGAACAATGGATCTTGAAGTCCAGAATCAGGCGCTGGAACTTTCAAGAGTTATACTGAACGATTTGCCGATTCCCGTTATAGGTGTGAGTGTGGAAGGAATGATTGTTTTTATGAATAGCAAGGTACATTCGTTAACATCAGGAAACGATATAATAGAAATTGGGAAAAACATTCTTGATTATTTTCCCATGGATGTAAAGGAGCAGATGCTTGAACCCATCTCATCCGGAAACCCATGCTTTGTTAAAGATTACAGGTTTAACGGGAAGTCGTATGATATTGATATGGTTCCGCTTTCAGGAAGCTTTACCGGAAAAGGGGTTGTTTTGAGTTTTTATAAATCCGTAGATCATCATGGATAATAGATTATAAAGGTGGTAAAAATGGCCGCAACTAAAATTATTTTTCATGTTTTTAAAACAGAAAATGACGAGATGACATCCGTTCAGCAGGTTTTAGAAAGCCTTGGCTATGATATTGAAGTTGATTTTCAGTGGGGTCAAAACTGTAAAGGCGATTTTAAAGTTTCAGAAAATGATTTTGAGATACTTATAATAAAGCCGGAAATAGTTTCATGGGAATGGCTTAATGTTCTTGTTAAAACATCGCAGAAGTATCCTGACCTTCCTGTAATCTTATATTCGCCTGATATTAAGTATCAAAAAGATTGTTCACATCTCGCTGAAGGAATACCAATTTTTTTCGCAAATAATGAGACAAATCTGAAAAAAAGAGTAAAGGATATTATAATAATCTACAAGGTATCAAAAAGTAAAATTTTGTTTGTGGATGATGAAGAGCAGATTTTAAAATCATATAAACGGATTCTGCGTAAATCTCCCTGGGAGATATTTACTGCTTCAAACGGTAAAAACGCTTTGAAGATACTTGAAGAAGAAAATATAGATCTTCTGGTTACCGATATTAAAATGCCTACAATGCATGGTATTGAATTAATTAACAGGGTAAGGGAGAAAGACAGAGAGATACCCGTTATAGTATGCTCTGCTTATAAGGGCTTAAAAGGGGACCAGGAACTTAAGTTTCATAAAATTGCCGCATTTATTGACAAACCCATTGATGTTGACGTCTTGATAAACAAAATTAATGAATTGTTGTAGGGGCAGAATCTATTT
>CAYZXU010000063.1:6440-13816 GCA_964482535.1 uncultured Desulfobacteraceae bacterium
TGTTGACGTCTTGATAAACAAAATTAATGAATTGTTGTAGGGGCAGAATCTATTTCTGCCCCTGTATGAGAAGCTATTTTTGCTCTGTATCATTTTCGGCGGATATGGAATCCAGGGCGGATATGGAATCCGCCCCTACTGCAGGCAGGATTACTCTGAATGTTGTTCCCACTCCGTCTTCTACATCAAAGCTCAAACTCCCCTTAAAATCCTTCATGATATTATAACTGATGCTCATACCAAGACCTGTCCCCTTGCCAACCTCCTTGGTGGTAAAAAAAGGTTCAAAGATCTTTTCCTCGATATCTTTGGGTATACCGCCGCCGGTATCTGATATGGCCACCACTATATTTCCATTTTCCGTAAAAGAACAGATTACGAGCGCTTTTTGGTATTTTTTGCCTCCATTTTCAACCGATTTTTCCCTTGAGTCCATGGCGTCTCTGGCATTGGTGAGGATATTTAAAAAAACCTGCTCAAGCTTGTTGGCGTCGGCCATCGCCTTTGGCATGGATTCGGCAAGCTCAAACTTCACATCTATCTGGTGGAGTCTCAACTGTTCGTTTACAAAGGTTAAGGAATTTTTGAGCGGGATATTGATGTCCACCTCTTCGGTCTCTATCTCTTTAGAACTCCTGGAAAATGTTTTTAAATGATTGATAATTTTTCTGATTCTTTCCACCTGACCGTCGATATTTCCAAGTTCTTTTTCTATCATTTCCTGGGGAAGTGTTTTTCCCTTTTTTAAAAAATAGAGCATGCCTGTGGCATTCATCTTGATCACGTTCAATGGCTGGTTGATCTCATGGGCAATGCCTGTGGCCATTTCGCCAAGAGCCGCCAGCTTTCCTGCCTGAACAAGCATGGTATCCTTTTGACGGAGTTCCTTTGTCCGGTTTTCGACCATCTGTTCCAGGTTTTTACTATAGTTTTCCAACAGTTCCTGATCTTTTTTTTGCTCTCTTAAATCGCGCCCCACACCTATACTGCCTGTTATTTTGCCATTGCCGTCTTTTAGTGGCGCTCCATTATAAGAAACAGGAATCTTAACATTATTATAGGTCGAAATAACGACTTCGAAGTTATGCACTTTTTCTCCATGCAATGTCCTAAGCAGGCCTTTCTTAAGAGAATCCATATTAGATCCGAAGATTAAGGTTGCAGGTTTGCCAAGAACATCTTTTTCAGAATAATTAAACAGCTCCAGGGTAGCGCGGTTAACCCTGGTCAATATTCCGGATTTATCTACAACAACCACAAGATCCATCTGACTTTGAATCAGCTCTTCAGAAAATTCTTTTTCAAAGCGAAGACTTTCCGTATAGAGTTTCATGCTTTTCGTCATTTCATTAAATCCGGCGGCAAGTTCAGCAAATTCGTCTTTTCTGTTGATGTGCAGTCTATAGTCAAGGTTTCCCTTTCCCACGGCTTTTATTCCTTTAAGCGTTGAGGCCAGCGGATTAATAACAAGCTTTCTGCTCACCAGCATAATCATGACTGAAACAATCAAAACTACCGTGCTGAAAGTGGCTATCATCATGCAGCGGTCATAGAAAAGCCCTTTATATAACGGGGCAAGGGTAAAGCATACAAAAACCTGCCCTATGGCCTCTCTAACGCCTGTATCGCTTTCAAGATACAGCATATCTTCTTTAGCAGTTTCTTGTGCAGCAGAATAAACGGTAGCCATAAAATCAAAATGAGGCAGGTCTTTAAAACTGTGCTCCATGATTTTTAAATCAAATCCTGCAGCTTTTTTTGCAAATTTAATAATATTTTCCTGAAAATTTTGATCCGCGTCCATTATACTCTTAGCATCATATGCTGTTATTTTTTTGTCACCATCCAGAACAGCAGCATATATCACATCATTTTCCTGCAGTGCGCCTTTTAACAGCTTTGTCAAATCTTCAATGCTGCCTGTTAAAAGGCCGAACTCGCAGTTATAGGCCAGATTCAGTGTGAAACTCCGGGCGTGCCTGATAAAAAGTTTTTTAACTTTGGTCTCTTCATGCTGGATGAAAAACCAGGCAAAGATAAACATCACCACCCCTATCGTAAGGGTGACCATAAGATTGAGCCGGCCGGCAAGTTTAAGATTAATATAAGATCGCATCTTTCAAAATTTTTTTGTTGATTTTAATGCCAAGGCGCCTGGCGGTTTTTTTGTTTATTGACAGTTTTACATTTTTCGGTCTTTTTACCGGCATTATAGCCGGATCAAAGCCTTCAAGTACTTTTTCAGCCATTTGAGCCGCAGCTTCTCCCTGCTCTTTGTAATCAACGCTAAGGCAGAAAAATGCCCCTGCTTTAACATACTGTTCTGATATTCCTATAAATGGCATTCTGTTTCTGAGAGTAAAGAGCAGTATCTGCTTCAGCGTCTTACGATTATATACTCCAAGATCAGGAATACCCAGCAGGATATCCGAATGCTTGGAAAGCTCCTTTAAGGCTGGAAGAACATCCTTAATCTTCTCAATTTTCTGAATCTCAAGTTTCAAGCCGGATTGTTTTGCTGCTTCTGCAGCTTTTTCCAGACATCTGTTTGAACAATCCATCTTATATATTATTCCAACCTGCTTTGCATCGGGCAGAACTTTTTTTATCCACTCAAACTGTATTTCATAAGGGATATTAAGGGCGGCGCCGCTAAGATTGCGGCCTGTTTCCGTCCAGCTATCTATGAGTTTAAGTTTTACAGGATTAAGCACAACCGAAAAAAGAATGGGTGTTTTATTAAATTCAGGCAAAAAAACTTTAAGCGCAGAAGTGCCCACAATAAAGATAAGATCAGGGTTAGAGGATCTTACTTTTTGACAGAGCAGCTTTTTGTCATGAAAATCATCAAGAACATATTCAATTATATCTGCCTTGCCCTTCATGCGGTCTTTAAATGCTTCTTCCGCCATATTATAGGGCGCTATATTCTTACTCTTAATAAGCGCTACAACAGGCTGTCCCGCTGAATATGATACTGAAGAAAGCAGCAGTAAAGATAATAAGGCTGTTTTAAATAATCGGTTCAATTAGAATCTCCAGCTTGC
This sequence comes from uncultured Desulfobacteraceae bacterium, assembly GCA_964482535.1. GTDB lineage: Bacteria > Desulfobacterota > Desulfobacteria > Desulfobacterales > BuS5 > CAYZXU01. The sequence goes on from CAYZXU010000063.1 coordinate 9,488, forward strand.
GCCAAAAATAAACCTTCGCCCTATTTCATCTCCTGTGTGCCAGTTGCCCCCTTCATTGCTCGGAGAATTCGATTCATAGTGCCTGTCATTGAACATATTATAGCCGGCGGCCGATATCTCCAGGTTATCAGATATATTATAGCCTATCCTGGCTTCGAAAGTGGTATAGGCATCAACCTTGGCGGGTTTTGGACCTACACGGCCAAATACCGGGTTGGAAGTTAAATAAAGCTCATAATATGTATCCACATAATGAAAGGCCGTGTTTAAACTCCACTTTTCGGATTTAAACCTCAAGCCGCAGTTCACCTTATGCTCCGGATCCATTTCAAGATCTATATAATCATCCCTGCGTATTTTCTGGTAGGAGTAGTTGATAAATCCTGTCAGTTCGTTTGTAAACAAAAAATCGAGTTCCAGTTCTCCGCCATGTTGAGACGCATCCGCAGTGTTCTGCATGGGTCCTGACTGTGTGTTATCAATAAGATCGCTGTACTCATTATAAAAGGTCGTAGCATTAAGCTTCATCCGGTCTGTAATCTGGTTGAAATATGCAAGTTCAAAAGTGATTATCTTCTCCTCATTCAGAGACGAATCACCCACCGCAAAAGGGTAGGCCGTGCCATGATTTGTATGCTGAAAAAGTGACGGGATAAAATAACCGCTTGAAATTGTAAAACGGAGAGACTGTCTCTGGGAGGGGTGATAAATGATGCTCCCCCTTCCCAGCCCCAGATAATCAAGCATGGAATAATGTTCCAGCCTGCCCCCCAGACTAAATATAAATTGTTCATTTAAGCGGTATTCATTTTCAATGTTTAAGGCATAACTTTCAACATCATGGTCCTCCCTGTTACCTGCAAGATCTCCCTTGCGCGCTCTTACCTCCCAATCGGTTTTTTTGGCATATCCCCCTATGGATGTAATATTTGCGCCCCATCTGAATGAACGGAAAATTTCCACTTCGTAATTTGTGTCTTTTACCCCAAAGGTGTCGTCCCAGAAGGTCTTTTCATGATTGTTGTAAAACATGCGGACCCAGAAATCCGGTCTGTCATAACGCAGTGATATAAAGGTTGTTTCAGGATAACATACTGATGAAATAACATTCTCTGCCTTGGAATATCTGTATGAAGATGTTATAGATGAGATATCATCGGGATGCAAAACCGCTGTGCCGCTGAAGTGATTGACGGAATGATGATTCTTTTCCACATAGAGTTTCGGTTTTTCCCATTCTTTTGCTCTGCGCCGGCCCGCAGAAAAACTGTATTCCAGATTTTTATAAAATCCGCCATGAATAATATTGACGCGTTCCGTATCCCAGTTTCCGGCATAGGCATTGATATGAGTGCCATCAATCTCTTCTGGAGTTTTGGTTATAATATTTATTACCCCGCTGAAAGATGAACCTCCGTAAAATACACCGCCTGGGCCTTTAATAATTTCCACCCTGCTGATCTCTTCCAGATCAATGGGCGCCCAGTCTAAGAATATGTGATTTGCATGATACATGAAAACATTATTGCCATCTATGGTTACCAGCACATGCGCAGTGTCGGCAAAACCTCGGATACCTATAACATGCTGGCCGGACTCGGATTCTCTCACATCTATTCCCGCCACTGACCTTAACACATCGCCCAGATTTGTGGCGCCGGACATCCTGATATCTTCTGCTGTTATTATTTTTACCGAAGAGGCCGCTTCAGTAATAAGCTGTTCCCTTTTGGAGGAAGCAGTCACAACAGGAATCTCCAGAAACATCAGTTCCTCTTCAGAACCTATATCTTCAAACGCGCCGGCCCGGTCTGCCGGACTACCCAATAAAAATATTGCAAACAAAATTAATATAGTAAATAAAAGCTTGCTGCGAAACATGGTAAGTTCTCCTTTAATTAATGGTTTTACGAAAATTTTTTCGTCCATAGAACTTCACATATTTAATGCTCTACAGGCAGACTCACTATAAACGTGGTACCTTTCCCCACTTCGCTTTCCACCTTTATTTTTCCTTTGTGCTTTTTTATAACCTTATAGCTGATGTTCAACCCCAGGCCGGTTCCCTTACCCACCTCTTTGGTGGTAAAAAAAGGGTCAAAAATCCTGTTCAAATTTTCTTCGGCAATTCCGCAGCCTGTGTCGCTGATCCTGATTTCGATAAAGTCCTGGCCATTATCATAAACCAGCCCTGTTTTGATCCCGATTTTCCCCTGGTTTTCAATTGACTGGGCGGCATTGGTCAGAAGATTCATGAACACCTGGTTAAGCTCCTGAGAATAACACTCTATTTCCGGGATTTCATTATATTCTTTTGATATTTTAGCTTTGTACTTTAATTCATTTCTGACAATATTCAGCGTGCTTTCCAAGCCTTGATTGATATTAAAGAAGTCTTTTTCTCCATGATCCACCCTGGAAAAGTCCTTGAGGTCACCCACGATTTTTTTTACTCTATCCGCGCCCTCCTTTGTCTCCTCAACAAGTTTGAAGAGGTCTTCCAAAATAAATTCAAAATCCATCTCCTCTTTTAATGACTCAATCCTGTTCAGGAGCATCTGCCTTTCCCCGTTATTTATGGAATGGAAATCTTTATATTGTTCCATGAGACTTTTAATGTCCTCTATATACTGTTCCAGTGTATTGAGGTTGCTGGAGATAAATCCGATTGGGTTATTGATCTCATGGGCTACTCCCGCGGCAAGCTGCCCAATGGAGGCCAGCTTTTCCGATTGAAGAAGCATGGCATGAGCATCTTTTATCTCACTTGCTTTTTTGTCTAAGAGACTCTCCAGATCTTTTGTGTATGCCTTAAGCTGGGTCCTCATTTTATGTCTGTCCATGGCCCTTTTTACAGAGAGCAGAAGGTGTTCTATGTCCACAGGTTTAGAGATAAAATCAGAAGCGTCAAGCCGCAATGCATCAACGGATATCTCTAAATCCCCATGACCGGTAATGACGATCACTTCCGTATCACTTTCAATCTCTTTTACCTTTTTCAATACATCAATCCCGCTCATGCCCGGCATCTTTACGTCCGTGATTACCAGGGTTGGTTTTTGCTGCTCAAATACCTCAAGCCCATCCTGGCCGTTTTCAGCCGTCAACACCTCGTATTCTTCCAATTCAAGGTATATCGTTATCGTTTTCAGAATTTCGGGTTCATCGTCGATTACAAGTATTTTTTTCATTTTCAACCTTTTTTATTGGCTGCGCTGGTTTTATAGGCAATTTTTTAGATTTATATGTGACTAATTTTTGGATGCAATTAATATGCCGTAAAAGCAAATTTTCCTTCATGCTCCTAACCTGTTGAAAAACATTTGCTCTGCATTGCCGGATATAATATAAGGAAGTCATAAAAAGTTATTTATATTCACAAGAAAAGAATTTGCCTGGATTTTAAAAAACATTGGGAAACAGCCATGTCATTTAAAGAAAATATAATTAAAAAAATCAAAATCAATGAAATGTCAAAAAAAGTTATTAATTCTCTTGCGGTTGATTCTGAAGGTGTGCACAGGATTGATAAAGAGACAATGCGTCGGCTTCTTAAAGAAAGTTCATATGAATTAAAAAGAGAAAGAGAACTTGATCTCTATATTTATCAGCCGGATAATGGGGTGAAGATACTGGTTTTAGATAATGCTTTGCCGATTTATAAAACAACGATTGAGGATGTTGTTTTGCGCAAAAGCCCTGAAATTAAGGAGATGCTTAGTATCCGCAATATTATAAAAATATTAAATGATAAAGATGTGGTTGAAAGCAAAGGCGCAGATTCAGTAAAAACTATTCAGCAGCATTGTATTAATAGGCTGGATCTTGGCTTTGATGAATCGGATATTCGAAAAATTGAAGATGATGGTAAAGATGCTCTGGAAAATTGTAACAGCTCAAAGGTGATTGAGACGATAAATATTTTTGCCGAACTTCTCGGCTATTCTTTGCCGCCAAAAGTCTTTAGAATGAAAAATATTAAAATTTTGGGTGGATTAAATCAGATGGAAGACGGAGAAAACTTGTTTGGACCAATTGTTTCATACAACACAGATCAAAATGAAATCAAACTGATCAATGACTACACAGGAAAAGATGACAGGGAAAAAGCAGCTAATATGCTTCATAAAATTATACTGGGGGGTGAAAAGGCTTCGGAAGAAGGAAAAGGTGTTTTTGAGTTTCTAAGAAGAAAGGTTCTTAAATAATGTTTTGATAAAAAGCGGGTAATTCCGATAATTTCTTTGTTCAGACCTAAATCAAACAGCAATTCCGTCTGTGAGGGAACCAGCGAAACAATTTTGCGGGGTATTTGTGTAAAATGATGGG
>CAYZXU010000064.1:0-13702 GCA_964482535.1 uncultured Desulfobacteraceae bacterium
TCGAATATGCCATGAGTGTAATAATAGGAAGGGCTCTCCCTGATGTAAGGGACGGGTTGAAACCTGTACATAGACGCATTCTCTTTGCAATGCGTGAATTAAGAAATGACTGGAATAAACCGTATAAAAAATCTGCAAGAATCGTCGGTGATGTTATCGGCAAGTATCACCCCCATGGAGATACTGCAGTCTATGATACCATAGTAAGAATGGCCCAGGATTTTTCTTTAAGATATCCTCTTGTGGATGGTCAGGGTAATTTTGGATCCGTGGACGGCGATCCTCCTGCGGCAATGAGGTATACCGAAGTAAGAATGTCGCGTATTGCCCATGAATTGCTGGATGATCTTGATAAAGAAACCGTTGATTTTGTCCCGAATTATGATGAATCTTTAACTGAACCCACTGTTTTACCTGCAAAAATTCCGAATCTTATAATTAATGGTTCTTCCGGCATAGCAGTGGGAATGGCAACTAATATTCCGCCGCATAATCTTTCGGAGGTTGTTGATGCAATAAAAGCAGTTATAAACAACTCTGCCATTTCATTACAAGAGATAATGGATTATATCCCAGGTCCTGATTTTCCCACCTCCGGTATAATTTACGGCAAACAGGGTATACATAATGCTTATAAGAACGGCAGGGGAATAATCAAGATAAGGGCAAGGGCAATTATTGAAAAAAATAAACGCACACATAGAGATACAATAGTAATTACAGAACTCCCCTATCAGGTTAACAAAGCAAGGCTTATTGAAAAAACAGCGATTCTTATAAGAAATAAGCAGATTGAAGGGATAAGGTATATAAGGGATGAATCCGACCGCGAGGGGATGAGAATTGCTATCAGCCTGAAAAAAGACCAGGTTGCCGAGGTGATATTAAATCAGCTTTACAAGCATACGCAATTAGAAACAAGTTTTGGTATTATTCTCCTTGCGGTTTACGATAATCAGCCACAACTTTTCGGCATTAAAGCTCTTATTGAGCATTTTATTTTTCATCGCCGGGAAATTATTATAAAGAGAACTATTTTTGACCTTAAAAAAGCTGAAGCAAAAGCTCATATACTGGAAGGGCTTAAAATAGCTCTTGAAAATCTTGATGACGTGGTATCGCTTATCAGAAAATCAAAAGCTCCTGCTGAAGCCAGGGCAAAGCTTGTTGAAAAATTTCAACTAACTGTAATTCAAGCTCAGGCCATACTCGATATGCGTCTTCAGAGGCTAACCGGTCTTGAACAGGAAAAAATTATAGAAGAATATAATAATTTGCTCAAGGACATAGCGGGATATAAAGAGATTCTTGGAAGCGAACAGATAGTCAAAAATATTATCAAAGAGGAACTTGATGCAGTAAGGAATGATTATGGAGATGAAAGACGCACTGAAATAGTTGAATCAACAAAGGAGATTACACTTGAAGATATGATAGTCGAGGAAGATATGGTGGTTGCCATAACCAGAACCGGTTATATAAAACGTAATCCCATAACTCTTTATCGAAATCAGCGCAGGGGTGGAAAGGGGAGGACAGCCATGGGCACAAAAGATGAAGATTTTGTTGAGCATCTTTTTGTGGCATCAACTCACCATACTTTTCTTTTCTTTACCAACCAGGGTAATGTTTACTGGTGTAAGGTGTATGAGATTCCCAAGGCAGGTCCTGCAAGCCGTGGAAAGGCCCTTGTTAATTTTCTTGACTTTGATAAAGATGAAAAACTTACCACCATACTTAATGTTCCTGCATTTGAGCCCGGGTTTAATATTTTAATGGCCACCAAAAAAGGACTGGTTAAAAAAACCGATTTGATGGCATACAGCAGACCCAGGACAGGAGGCATAATTGCACTCAGCCTTACCTCTGGGGATGAATTGATCTCTGCAAGAATAACGGACGGCACATTAAATGTATTTTTAGGTTCAGCTTCCGGAAAATCCATACGCTTTCATGAATCCGACGTTAAGGCAACGGGTCGTGTCACCCGGGGAGTAAGGGGTATGCGGCTTGCTCAGGACGATCACATTGTTGGCATGGAGGTCTTAAATTATGGACAGACCCTGTTTACTGCAACAGAAAACGGATATGGCAAGAGAACTTCCATTGATGAGTATCATGTCCAAAAAAGAGGAGGCAAAGGCGTCATAACCATTAAAACAAGCCAGCGGAACGGAAGTGTTGTGGCCATACTTCTTGTGGAAGAGGATGATGAAATGATGCTTGTGGCAAATACCGGCAAACTGATAAGAATATTCATAAAAAGCATTTCGGTTATCAGCCGCAATACCCAGGGCGTAAAACTGATGGGTATTTTAGAGGAAGAAAAGATTATTGGTGTGGCAAGGCTTGCAGAAAAGGAAGAAGAATAATTCTGCACGGGTTATAATATGAATAGTACTGTTGATGTAAATAAATTTAAAATCGGAGTAGTCGGCGCAGGAAGCTGGGGCACTGCCCTGGCAAACCTTCTCGCATTAAAAGGCTTTACAGTAGATTTTTGGGTATTTGAAGAAGAGGTAAAAAATCAGATTGAACAATATGGAGAAAACAGAATATTTCTTCCAGGTTTTTCTCTTTCAAAAAATATCAGACCGACTAACGATATCTCTAAAGCTGTTTCAGACAAGGATCTTGTTCTTGTTGTTGTCCCTTCCCATGTTATGCGTGAAACAGCCAAAAAAATTTCCGGGGATATATCACCCCATACGATTATTGTGTCCGCCTCAAAAGGTATTGAGAACAAGACGCATTTAACAATGTCCGGCGTGCTTAAAGAGACTCTGCCTGACATCGCGTATAATCGGTTTGCGGTTATTTCAGGCCCGAGTTTTGCCAGAGAGGTGGCAAAGGAAATGCCCACACTTGTTGTTGCTGCCTCTAATGATAAAAATACGGCTGTTACTGTGCAGCATATATTTGCTACTCCCCATTTCAGGGTTTACACCAATGATGATATTATCGGGGTTGAGATGGGCGGCGCAGTAAAAAATGTTATTGCCATAGCAGCAGGAATCAGCGACGGGTTCGGGCTTGGTTTGAACACAAGGGCTGCGCTGATAACAAGGGGGCTAACTGAAATTAAACGCCTGGGATTGAAACTCGGGGCAAATCCACATACTTTTGCCGGTTTGGCCGGCGCCGGCGATCTTATACTGACCTGTACAGGCAGCTTAAGCCGTAATCATACAGTAGGATTTAAAATAGGCCGTGGGGAAAAAATAAAAGACATACTGGCTGAAATGCGTATGGTTGCCGAAGGGGTTAAAACAGCGAGGTCGGTTTATAACCTGTCCCGAAGGCTTGAAGTGGAAATGCCTATCTCCCACGAAATTTATCATATTCTTTACGATGATTTTTCCCCCAAAGAATCCATGTATAGATTAATGACCCGAGATCTGAAACATGAGCTGGATACCTGAATTTTATAACTAATTTAATAAATTGATAAATGACTGGAGACAATCCTCATAAGGGTGAAGGGCACAGACAAAGATTGAGGGAAAAATTCCTTGAAGCCGGCCTGAAAGGGTTCCTTGATTATGAGGTCATTGAGCTCCTGTTGACCCTTGCCACACCGAGAAAAGACTGTAAAGATGCAGCAAAAAGAGCCATAAAAGAATTTAAAACCTTACAGGGAGTGATGGAGGCTCCTTACAGCGAGTTAAATAAAATTAAGGGGATAGGGCCTGTAAATTCATTTGGCATAAGACTCATAAAATCCGTGGCTGACCGTTATCTCGAGAAAAGACTGGAAAATAAAGACCCCTTAAATAATTCAAAAGAGCTTTTCGATTATCTTTACCACAGCATCAGGGATAAAAGCATAGAATGTTTTAAAGTTATCTTTCTTGATGCTAAAAACAGAGTCATTATAACGGAAACTCTTTTTACAGGCACCTTGACTGCCAGCTTTGTTTACCCAAGAGAAGTTGTCCGGGCAGCCCTTGGTCACAATGCCGCCGCCCTGATTTTTGCGCATAATCATCCATCCGGTGACCCCTCACCTTCAGAAGAAGACATACTTATAACACGCAGGTTGATATTTGCCTGCAAGGTAATGGGAATAACTGTTCATGAACATTTAATTATCGGAGACAACAGATATTACAGCTTTGCCGATGAGGGTTATATTGCAAAAATGACAAGGGATTATCAGGATTATATCAGTTCATGATTTTTTATGAGAGCATCTATAAATGGCTATAAAAACAGATAAACATCCTTCCTGTTTTGGGATATTGAACTCTGTTTTCCCTGTGTCTGAAAACGGTTTGAGGGAAACCCCGGCTTCATGTTTTAAATGCACATATAAAACAGAATGTTTAAAAACAGCAATGGGTGGTTTTGAAGGGATTGAAGTCCATGAAGAGATTTTAGACAGAGCTTATGAATCAGGAATAATAGGCTTTTTTGGAAGGTGGTCCAAAAAAAAAGATATGCACAGGCAAAAAAAAATAATGCAAAAAAACACAGGGGAGGAATTATGAAATCTATCAAAGATGTTGATATAACGGGTAAAAAAATTTTTATCAGAGTTGATTTTAACGTTCCTATGGACCAGCTTCAAAACATCAAAGATGATTCCAGAATCAAGGCTGTTTTGCCCACAATAAAATATGCGCTGGATCATAATGCCAAGTTGATTATTGCTTCGCATCTCGGCAGACCTGAAGGGAAAAGAAATATGAAATTTTCTCTTGCGCCCGTTGCCATGCGGTTAGGCAGATATATTGAAAAGAGCGTAGCACTGGCTTCCGATTGTATAGGCCCTGATGTAAAAAAACAGGTTGATGCCATGAAGGGAGGGGATGTTATCCTGCTTGAAAATTTAAGGTTTCATCCCGAAGAACAGAAAAATGAGGATTCATTTGCCAAAGAACTGGCTGAACTATGCGACATATATGTCAACGATGCCTTTGCGGTCTCCCACCGCGAAAACGCTTCTGTGGTGGCAATCAATAAATTTGCAGTTCAGTCCTGTGCGGGTTTTCATCTGCAAAAGGAACTTACCTATTTTGAAAAGGCCATGCATGACCCGCATCGTCCCCTGGTGGCCATCGTGGGCGGTGCAAAGGTATCCAGCAAGCTTGAAGCAATTAAAAACATGCTGCACCATGTAGATAAAATTGTCATAGGAGGCGCTATGGCCAATACCTTTCTTATGAGCAAGGGCCACGACATGGGGAAGTCCAAAGTTGAAAAAAAACTGGTTGATGTGGCCGGGAAAATTATTAAAAGAGCATATGAAAAAGGAATAAAGCTATATCTTCCGGTTGATGTTGTGGCTGCAGATCGTTTTGATCGAAAAGCTGAAATTAAAATTGTTTCCGTACAGGAAATTCCCAAAGGATGGATGGCGTTGGATATAGGTCCTGCCACTTCCATGCTCTATTCAGAGGTCTTATATAATGCCAAGACCATAATATGGAACGGCCCTTTAGGGGTTTTTGAAATGGATGCATTTAGCAGGGGAACGCTGGCCATGGTGAGTAATGTGGCTAATTCATATGCACTGACAATTGTCGGCGGCGGTGATACGGATGTTGCAATACATAAATCAGGCGAAACAGACAGAATAAGCTATATTTCAACCGGAGGAGGCGCCTTTCTTGCCCTGCTTGAAGGGAAAACACTTCCGGCCGTGGCAGCCTTGAACAGCGTAAACAATACATAATCAGATCCATGAAACTGAAACAGGCTTTAATTAGATACAGAGTTCATGTTCTTGTTGGGATATGCCTGGTTTTTATGCTGGCATGTCTATTTTTTTACACCGATTTCCTGTATTCGGTTAAATCTTTCTGGAATCTGATTTTAGACAAAGAAAAGTTAAAGGCATTTATTTGCAGTTGCGGGACAGGCGCCCCCCTGGTCTTTATCCTGATTCAAATTTTACAGGTCGTGTTTGCCCCTGTCCCTGGTGAAGCAACAGGCTTTATCGGCGGCTATGTTTTTGGAACATTCAAAGGCTTTTTGTACTCTTCAATAGGTCTTGCAACAGGTTCGTGGATAAATTTTTTTATAGGAAGATTTTTCGGCGAAAAATATGTATCAAAGCTGATTCCTGCCGGTAAGCTTGAAAAATTTAATAATATCATTAAGCATCAGGGAATTATTCTTATTTTTCTGCTGTTTGTTTTTCCGGGTTTTCCCAAAGATTATTTTTGCATATTTTTAGGTCTTTCATCAATACCTGTAAAGGTTTTTATTATCCTTGCATCCATAGGCCGTATGCCGGGAACATTTATTTTAAGTCTCCATGGCGCAAGCCTCTTTGAAGAATCATACGGTCTGTTTTTTATAATTTTCGGACTGTGTCTTGTCTTTGTTTTACTGGCATATATGTACAGAGTAAAACTCTATCAATGGGTTGACAGGATAAATGGTAAAAAATAACGCTATTTAATTTCCAGCATCATGGCTGTTTCATCACAGTTCGGAAATTTGACACATAACACGCAGTCCGTCCAGATTTTCAAAGGAAGCTTTGACCTTTCTATCTCGATAAAGCCGAATCTGTTAAAAAAACCTGGCCTGTAGGTCAAGGCAAATACTTTTTTAATTTTATATATTTTTGCCTCTTTTATTGCTGCTTCAACAAGCCTGGAACCTGTCCTATTCCCTGTATGCTCAGGATTTACCGCGAGAGACCGAATCTCCGCAAGATCTTCCCAGCAAAACTGTAAAGAGCAGCAGCCAATAACCAGATTGTTTTTTGTATATACAGTAAAATCTCTTAAATGGTCATAAAGTTCGCTCAATGGTCGGGCAAGAAGCTCTCCTTTGCTGCCGTATTTTTGAAGAAGCTTGTGTATAGCCTTGATGTCACTTATTTCAGCTTTTTTAATCATGAAAAGTTATTAACCGTTGCTGCTATCTAAATCAAGCAATATTTAACCTTGACAAATATGAAAAAGCTCTTGCTGTTTCAACGATCTTAATGTATTTTTTATGTTTTATTTTTGTGCGAACCCTAAGTTGACGGGAATCAGGATTGTGAAAAAAGTTGGAATAGTAGTTAAGGTGGATATAAGGGCAGAGAAAAAAGCGCAGGAACTTGAACACTGGCTTAAATCAAGGAACGTTGATGTTATAAAGAAGGGGAACTCTTTAAATGAAATCAGCACAGATGAAAATATTATATCATATGCGCCATCTGATCTGCTTTGTATATTTGTGCTTGGGGGTGACGGAACATTTTTAAGCGCAGCCCGCTGGTCAGGTGATAAGAATATTCCGATTATCGGAGTAAAATTCGGGGAAGTAGGCTTTCTTGCAGAGACAGTTGAAGAAAATCTGTTTGAAATGGCTGAATTAATATTAAACAACGAATTTACAACCACTCCGAGAATGCGTCTTGATGCTGATGTTTTAAGAGGCGGCAAAGAGTTCGCAAATGTGACTGTATTAAACGATCTTGTTATTAATAAGGGCGCTCTCGCCAGGCTTGCGCAGATTAAAATATATATAGATGATTATTATCTGACCACATACCGCGCTGACGGGCTTGTGGTGTCCACGCCAACCGGCTCAACAGCCTATTCCCTTGCAGCGGGCGGACCCATTGTTCATCCTGCTGTCCAGGGGATTATTTTAACACCTATTTGCCCCTTTACCTTGACCAACCGTCCTTTGATTATCCCCGATTCTGTTTGTATAAAAATAAGGCTTGAAAAAAAAGCCTCTGATATAATGTTGACCTTTGACGGTCAGTCAGGTTTTGAGATCAGTGATGAAGATGAAATTATTATCAGGAAAAGTCCCAGTAATATTAATATGATTACCCTGGAAGGGCAGAATTATTTTGATGTTCTCAAGACAAAGTTAAGATGGAGTGGCAGCAGGTTATAGATTTTTATATGTCAAATTTTCAAAGCCGTAACCCGATAGGGTGCTTATATGCTCACAGAACTTAATGGCCAGATTGAAAGAATTACATTTGCAAGTGAAGAAAGCGGTTTCACTGTCGCAAGGGTTAAGGTCAAAGGCCATAGGGATCTGGTGACAATTGTCGGGAATCTCATGTCTCCCATGCCGGGTGAGATTATCAGTATGAAGGGGAAGTGGAGCAGCCATGCCAAATACGGGCAGCAGTTCAGTGTCCAGCAGTATCATACTGCAGTTCCGGCATCTGTTGTCGGCATAAGGAAATACCTTGGTTCAGGTCTTATCAAGGGTGTTGGGCCTGTTACAGCCGGCAGGATTGTAAACAAATTCGGATCGGATTCCCTTGAAATAATTGAAAATGATATAAAAAAACTTCATCAGGTAAACGGTATAGGCAAAAAACGTATTGAGATGATTGCCGCTGCATGGGAAGAGCAAAAAGAGATTCGCGATGTGATGATTTTTCTTCAGTCCCATGACGTCAGCTCGGCTTATGCATATAAAATATTCAAGCAGTACGGAAACGGATCAATTGCAGTAGTACAGGAAAATCCATACAGGCTTGCCATGGATATATTTGGCATAGGGTTTGTTACAGCCGACAGCATTGCAGAGAAGCTCGGTTTTGCCAAAGACTCTGATTTAAGGATACGGGCAGGTGTTATATATGTACTCCATCAGCTTGCCGATGAGGGCAACGTCTATTATCCCTATGAAGATTTGATTGTTAAATGTGTGGAAATCCTTGAAGTTGATGCTGAACTCGTTGCAGGCGCGATCCGCATGGATTCGGCGGACAGGTTAATAGTTGTTGAAGATTTAAATAAAAGTCCTGATGATTTAAGGGGAAACAGCAGGGGAGTTTATCTTGCCAAGTTTCATGTTTCCGAAACAAGTGTTGCCGTTAGGCTGAAAAGGCTTACGGAACTTCCGAAATCCATACGGCATATAAAAAAGGATAAAGCTCTGGAGTGGGTGCAGGAGCAGCTTTCCATAACTCTGGCAAAAAAACAGAAAGATGCCATAATGGCTTCATTGGAAAGCAAGGTGATGGTTATTACCGGAGGCCCTGGCACAGGCAAGACAACTATTATTAATGCAGTACTGAAGATTTTTTCCAGAGTAGGGATAAAAATACTCCTTGCAGCGCCAACCGGAAGAGCCGCGAAAAAGTTGAGCGAAACAACCGGGTTAAAGGCAAAGACTATTCACCGTCTGCTGGAATTCAGTTTTGCCGCAGGAGGGTTTAAAAAAAATGATACCAGACCCCTTAAGTGTGATCTGCTGATAATAGATGAAGCCTCCATGATTGATCTGATCCTGATGCATCATCTTTTAAAAGCGGTTCCACCCGGCGCAACCCTGATTCTTGTCGGAGATGTGAATCAGCTTCCGTCTGTGGGAGCTGGAAATGTTTTAAACGATATCATTGAATCGAATACCGTTAATATTGTCCGGCTTGATGAAATTTTTCGCCAGGCAAGGCAAAGCAGGATTATTGTAAATGCGCATAAGATAAACAAAGGTATTATACCCCGTTTTGATTCCTATACAGATAAGAATGATTTTTATTTTATTAATCAGGAGGAACCTGAACGGGTAGTGGAAATTATAATAAAACTTGTTACAAAAAATATCCCCAGGCGTTTTGGTTTTGACCCTTTTGATGAGATTCAGGTTTTGACTCCCATGCACAGGGGCGTTGCAGGGGCTTCTAACCTGAATAAAAAATTACAAAACGCTCTTAACCCTGGTGGAAAGGGTATGGCAAGGGGCGACACTGAGTTTAAGGTAAATGACAAGGTAATGCAGATTAAAAACAATTATGACAAGGATGTTTTTAATGGCGATATGGGAAGGATTATGAAAATTCTTCCTGAATTACGGGAAGTTAAGATATTATTTGACGGGCGGATAATCACTTATGATTTTATGGATATGGATGAACTGGTTCTGGCATATGCGATTTCAGTTCATAAATCCCAGGGGTCTGAATATCCGGTGGTGATTATTCCGATTCTTACGCAGCATTATATTCTGCTTCAAAGGAATCTTATATATACTGCAGTTACACGCGGGCGGAAACTGGTTGTAATGGTGGGCACCAGAAAAGCTTTGGCTATGGGAGTGAAAAATAACAAAATCCAGAAAAGGTATACTTATTTAAAAAACAGGCTGATGCAAACCATTTAACCTAAATAAAGCAAGGAGACAAAAATGTTTAAAATACTGTTTCTGCCGCACAATCAGGAGATAACCGTTGATGAAGGCGCAAATCTGCTGCGCGCCGCCATGGAAGCCGGTGTCCATATAAATGCTTCATGCGGAGGCGAAGGCGTGTGCGGAAAGTGCCGTGTAATTATAGAGCAGGGTGAGGTTGAAGGCGGGATTACAGAGAAGCTGAGTAAAGAAGATATCGAAAAGGGTTACCGCCAGGCCTGCCTCGCTGTGATAAAAAGCGATCTTGTGGTCAGGGTTCCCACTGAATCGATATTAGACGCAAAGGCCCTTAACCTTCAAAGCACTCCAAGAACCACTGCCCGTATAAAACAGATGGATTTAAGCGAGTTAAAGGAAAAGGGTCTTTTTTTTCCGGCTGTTGAAAAGATATATCTGGAACTCCCTGAACCAACAGCCCAGGACAATCTCGCTGATGTTGCAAGACTGATCGGGTATTTAAAACTTAACCATGGCGAGCGTCGTATTTTTGCGAATCTTGCTGTTATCAGAAAAATTCCTGATGTATTAAGGGAAAAGGGGTTCAAGGTAACGGCAGTTCTTGCGCGTCCTGTTCAGGAGGGAAGAAAGACGGAGCTGATTAATGTTCAGTCCGGGGATACCACTGCCAGAAATTATGCAATAGCCGTGGATATCGGGACAACAACGATTTACGCCCAGCTTCTTGATCTCATAACAGGTGAAGTGCTGGCTGAGCGTGGTGATTTCAACGGTCAGATAAGCTATGGAGAAGATGTTATCACCAGAATTGTATTTGCTGAAAAACCGGGCGGTCTGGAAAAGCTCCATGAGATTGTGGTCAAGACCATTAACGGCCTCATAGGTAAGATTATAAAAAAGGCGGAAGTGGATATGGACGATATATCCACAATTACCCTTGCAGGAAATACCACAATGACCCAGCTTTTGCTTAAGGTCAATCCAAGATATATCAGGCGCTCTCCATATGTCCCTGCCTCCACTCTTTATCCTCCGTTTCATGCAACCGATCTTGGCATCACTCTCGGGGATCATGTAACGGCTCTTGTATATCCCGAGGTGTCAAGCTATGTGGGAGGCGATATAGTAGCAGGAGTTATGGGTTCAGGTATGTACCGCACAGAAGAGTTGACTCTTTATCTTGATATCGGCACAAACGCTGAAATTGTTATAGGGAATAAAGACTGGCTGGCATGTGCTGCCTGTTCTGCAGGACCTGCTTTTGAAGGCGGCGGAATAACATTTGGAATGCGGGCAACAGAAGGGGCTATTGAAGATTTTTCCATAGATCCGCTTACATTTGAACCCATGAATATTACCATAGGTAACGTGAGGGCAAAGGGGATTTGCGGTTCAGGGCTTATAATAATGGTGGCCACTTTGTTTGAACTGGGCATTATAAATAATCTTGGAAAATTTGACACCGGGCTTGATACCCCGCGGATACGCGAAACAGAGGGGATATATGAATATGTCCTTGCATGGCAGGCGGATTCCCAGATAGACAGGGATGTTGTTTTAACTGAAATCGATATAGAAAATTTTATTCGCGCAAAAGGTGCCATATACAGCGGATGCTTGACCCTTCTTGAAGAAGTGGGGCTTGGGGTGCATGATATAGACAGAATTATCCTTGCAGGGGGGTTCGGAAGTTATGTTGATCTGGAAAAGGCCATGACAATAGGTCTTTTGCCTGAAATCGATACTTCCAGGATTACCTTTGTTGGAAACGGCTCTCTTATGGGCGCCAAGATGAGCGCATTAACAAACCGCATTAGAAAAGATGTGGTAGAGGCAACCAAAAAAATGACTAATTTTGAACTTTCAGAAACTCCTTCATATATGGACAATTATATTGCGGCGCTTTTTTTGCCCCATACGGATATGAATCAGTTTCCAAAGCTTCAGGAGCGTATTAAAATTCGACGAGCAGCAGAAAGTGAACGAAAATAAAATACTAATTAATATTTACCCAAACTCCTCTATTGACAAACAATTTAGTGGAGTATATCTTTTAATTTTTAAGCTGGGATAGATTTGGATAGGTATAATTTTTTTTAAACATAACTAATATAAATACTGACAAACAGTTGAAGGAGGAAACATTGGGTTTTGAATTTTATAAAGAAACCTATGCCGGCGGCATAAAAGAGATCACCCTGGGAAAGGGAGATAATGCCGTTGTTGTGGGTGGAGAAACGAGTTATCCTTTTTACCAGTTTGAAGGTGACATGCCCAATAAACCCAGAATTGCCATGGAAATTTGGGACATGGAACCTGATGAATGGCCGGAAGCAGCGCTTTCCCATTTTAAGGATGTCCTTTCTGATCCTGCTGCCTGGGCAAAAAAATGCGTTGAGGAATTTGGCGCTGAGATGATTGTTCTTCAGCTTAAAAGCACAGATCCCAACACAAAGGATGCCAGTGCTGATGAAGCTGCGGCAACAGTAAAAAAGGTTTTGGATGCCATTGATGTGCCACTTATTGTCTGGGGTACTGCCAATGTCCAAAAAGATGAAGAGGTCTTGAAAAAGATATCTGAAGAGTGTCAGGGAGCCAATCTTGTTTTAGGCCCTGTGGAAGATAAAAATCACAAGGGTATAGGCGCCAGCGCCATGGGCTATGGTCATACTATTATTTCATCTTCACCAATAGATGTTAATCTTGCGAAACAGGTTAATATTCTTCTTGAAAATCTTGGCATGCCAATGGACAAGATAATTGTTGATCCAACAACCGGCGGTCTCGGGTACGGTATGGAATATTCCTATTCCGTTATGGAGCGTCTTAAAATGGCAGCGCTCTCCCAGGGAGATGACAAGCTGCAGCTTCCCATGATTAATAATCTTGGCAATGAGGTCTGGAAATGTAAGGAAGCAAAACAGACAGTTGAAGATGCGCCGACACTTGGCGATCCTGAAAAACGCGGGATTCTCATGGAAGCGGTTGGAGCTGTTTCTTATCTTATGGCAGGTTCGGGCATACTGATCATGAGACATCCTGAAGCAATAAAACTTACCAGGGTTTTTATTGACCTGCTTTCAGACGGCGGCATGGCCACTGATGTGGAAGCTGTTAAAAAAGAACTTGATGATGTTGATATAGATTTTGCTTCTCTTGCTCCGGAACCTGATTTGACTATTGAGGAAGAAAAAAAGGCAGCGCCTGCAAAGAAAGCAGCGCCAAAAGTTGAAAAGAAGGCTGCGCCTGCCAAGAAAGCAGCGCCTAAACCTGCTGCTGCAAAGAAAGCTGCGCCAAAAGTTGAAGTAAAGGCTGTAGATCCTGAAGCTGAGGCAAAGGCAAAGGCGGAAGCTGAAGCAAAGGCAAAGCTTGAAGCTGAGGCAAAAGCAAAAGCTGATGCTGAAGTAAAGGCAAAGGCAGAAGCTGAAGCTGCGGCAAAGGTTGAAGCTGCGGCAAAAGCAAAGGCAGAAGCTGAAGCTGCGGCAAAGGCAGCAGAAGTGGCAAAGCGTGAAGCTGATGAAGCTGCTATCAGGGAAAAGAGAGCAACGGAACAGGAAGAAAGAGCGACAAAGTCTGTAGCAGAAAAGGGTGAAAAAGTTACAATGACCGCAGCTAAAACCAAGCGGTCTAAATT
>CAYZXU010000065.1:0-13404 GCA_964482535.1 uncultured Desulfobacteraceae bacterium
TGGGAACTAATGATACCGTTACGCGATACTATTAATTCAAAAAACTACCCCATTGTAAATAATTCTCTGATATTTATTAATATTATAGTTTTTATACTGGAATTATCCCAGGGTCCGGAATTTGAACGGTTTATTTATTTATATGGTCTTGTGCCTGCACGTTACTCTATTCCGGAAATTGCCAATTATTTTTCCATGGGTCAGCAGGCTTTTTCTCTGGTCTCCTTCATATTTTTACATGGAGGGTTTTGGCATCTTCTGGGCAATATGTGGTCACTATATATATTTGGCGACAATGTGGAAGATCACCTTGGCCCAATTCGTTATCTTCTTTTTTATTTTCTTTGCGGGTTGACCTCGGGTATTACCCATCTTATTTTTAACCTTCATTCCACTGTCCCCACAATCGGTGCCAGCGGAGCAATTGCAGGTGTTATGGGAGCATATCTTATTTTATATCCGCACTCTAAAATATTGACCCTTATCCCTATTATCATAATACCCTGGTTTCTCGAAATACCGGCTTATTTTTTTCTTGGGATATGGTTTGTATTTCAATTTATTAATGCTGCCGGGACCCATGCCAATGCAACTGGAATTGCATGGTGGGCGCATATAGGCGGATTTGTTTTTGGAATTATTTTTTTAAAATTTTTGGACAAAATACCTTTAGGAAATTTTTCTGAAAAACTTCAACACGCAACCGAAAGAAAAAAGACCCCCAGGTTGCAGGTTATACATCCCGTAGGTCCAGGCAATGATTTGAATCTATATGGAACAATAGAAATTACGCCATATGAAGCTTGTCAAGGAACCAGCAAAATGGTCAATATACCCTGGGGTTTTCAAAAACGGCTGGTTAAGGTTCATGTTTCTCCTGATGTAAAAGAAGGGAATATGCTGCGTCTGATAGGGCTGGGGAAACATATACCTGGCTCACAAAGGGGGGATCTGTTTTTAAAGGTTGCAATACAGCGGGATGGAAAAGGATAGTTGGTTGATGATATCTAATTAAATTAAAACAAAAAAGGGTTAAATTAAAACAAAAAAGGGCATCCCATCATAATTCGAAGGGATCCCCTTTTTTTAACTCAAAAATATTGGTCTAAACTATAGTGACATTTGCTGCAGCAGGACCTTTTTGACCCTGCTCAATGTCAAAGGTAACTCGGTCGCCTTCATCAAGAGACTTGAAGCCACTTGCATTGATTGCTGAATGATGGACAAATACATCCGGACCATCTTCCTGCTCAATGAAACCAAACCCTTTACCGCTATTAAACCATTTTACAATTCCATTAGCCATAATTAACACTCTCCTTTTTAGAAATTTTTATAGTCCCAGACTTCAGGGGGTGCCATTTTGACAAATGGTATTTTCCTTTAGAACGAAACCGGCCCACCAATTAAGAACAGACCTTTATTGATTAAAGAAACAATAACACCTTTTAGGCTGAAAGCAAGGTTTATTATGATATTTTTTTAAATAAATATATAAAAAATTAAAAATCCGTTCTTTATATCGTTGATTTATTCTTGACGTCATTTCTGTGAAAGCCGGCATTCAGAAGAAGATTCAAAGGCAAGGGCATGGTTTTATCCCAATCAGGCTATAAAAAATTTTTCAACCTCATGGGTATATGAACCGTCATTTTTATAAATAATCAATGGAGGAGCTATGTTCAGACCTCCCTGTCCTGCTCCTTTTATGCCCTCCATAATAATCAGCCAGGCTTCGGAGCTGCTTTTTGATTGAACTGTGCGAAGCAATTTCGGCTCAATATTAAAAAAACGCATTTTTATAATAAGGTCAGTCAGCCTGTCAGCAGGATATACAGTAATAAATCTTCCTGAATTGCGAAGCATCCGACCGGCTGTTTTAATTACATCGTCAAGTGTTACCCTGATTTCATGCCTGGCAATTGCTTTTTGAATGTTTGGGTTTATTCTTCCGGATTCAGCCTTTCGGAATGGGGGATTACTTATAACCAGGTCAGCGGGACCGGAAATCATATTTATGTTAAGTGACGTCATGTCACAACAAAGGATTTTAACCTGTTTTTCGAATCTGTTATTTTTTACGTTTATTGATGCAAGGCCTGCAAGCTCATCCTGCAGTTCAACTCCATAAATAGTTGTTTTCTGATTTTTATATGCTAAAATCAGTGGAATTATTCCGCAGCCTGTTCCAAGGTCAAGCACCTTGTCGCCTGGTGCAGGCATTGCATAATGGGATAGTAAGACAGCATCTATGGAGAATCGATACCCTGAACTGCTTTGCTTTACCTTTATCCGGCCGTCAAAGAAGGTGTCAGATGTAACAGCAGTCATAGCTTATACAGAACCGATTTTGAATTTGATTGTTTTTATCTGCTCTTTGCCCAGGGCTTTATTTACTTTTGCAATAATATCATGCTGCAAAAACATGAGCTGCTGAATCCATGATGAACTGGTAACATGAACTAAAAGCTGCTCTTTTTTTATTACCACAGGTCTGGTGTTTTCTGAGATGACATCACCAACTGTCTCTTTCCATAATTTACTGATACTTTCTATGCCATCACCGGATTTATGGTGATAAGGCTTCAGGCATCGACCAAGCACTTCGCTTATATGAAAAAATTCAGCATTATTTTTTCTGTTTTGTTCCATAATAAGAAAATATACGACTTGTAATATATCAGCAGCATGTAGGCTGAAGGGGTTTGTTGTCTGCAGGTGGTGCAGATAGTGAATTCACGGTATTCATAAGGGTTTTAACGGAAAAAGGTTTATGGAGAGTTGAATTAAATCTATCGCTTTTTGTGAGCCAGGGGGTTCCTGAAATGCCAATAATAGGCGTGCTCTTTTTTTGTGATTTGCGTATATGACTGGCAACACCGTTGCCGTCAATGCCGCCCGGCATGTTTATATCTGTTATAACAAGACCGAACAAGCCTTTGTCAAATTTATCAATTCCTTCTTTACCGTTAACTGCGGTTTTAACTTTATGACCAAAATGTGTTAATGCCAGGCTCAGTGTATTTAAGACCATTTTGTCATCTTCTATAACCAAAATCGAAAGCATAAGAATGTACCTGGTTTTTATATTAAATTTTATGGTTTAAAAAACTTTAGAATTTTTTTTAAAAAACCTTTTTATTCATATATAAAAAAATTAGTCAAAACCGGAAATTTTAAAATTTAAGTCGTGTTTTATAAAAAAAACAGATAGTCAGTAACTATTTGAATTAGATAGAGGAAATATCGATGATTTTGACAAGTAACTGAAAAAACAGATATTGTTGAAAAGCTTTTTTTCTTTTATTATTTTAAGGTATTATTGAGTTATGAACAAGTTGTGAACAAAAAAACAGGAGGGGGAAAGCTCGCTTAATCTTTAATTTTCTGCTATTTTCGCAAAAAAACTAAAAAAAATTATCAGCCCTGTAAATTATGATGCTTATAATTACAAAGGCTGATATTATTACAAAAATTAATTGATCAGGGTCGAATTTTTTCATTTATGCTTTTTGGGATTCTTTATCCAGACCAAAGGCAGAATGGAGAACACGTATGGCGAGTTCGGAATATTTTTCTTCTATTACACAGGATATCCTGATTTCAGAAGTGCTTATTAATCTGATATTAATATTTTCTCTTGCAAGAGTTTCAAACATTTTTGCCGCAACGCCGGAATGATTCTTCATGCCCACGCCTGTAACCGAAACCTTTGCAATATTATCTGCCGTAAGCACCTCTTCGGCTCCAATTTCTTCAGCAATTTTCCTGCTTATCTCAACTGCCTTTGCAAAGTCTGATTTTACCACTGTAAAGGTAAGGTCGGTCATACCGCTTGCGCGGGTGTTTTGTATTATCATATCCACAAGAATGCCTGCTTTTGCGATGGGAGAAAATATTTTAGCAGATACCCCAGGCTGATCAGGGACTTTTTTTAAGGTTATTCGGGCTTCATTTTTATTACATGTAACTCCAGACACTACGAGACGTTCCATATCTGCATCTTCATTTACTACCATTGTCCCCTCCTCTTCTGAAAATGATGATCTAACGTGAATTGGAACATTATACTTTTTTGCAAATTCAACGGAACGGATTTGCAGCACTTTAGCTCCGAGGCTGGCCATCTCAAGCATTTCATCGTAGGAAATTTTTTTTAGCTTTCCAGCTTTTTTACATATATTAGGATCTGCAGTATATATTCCATCCACATCAGTATAGATTTCGCACCTGTCTGCTTTCAGCGCTGCTGCAATGGCAACGGCAGATGTGTCAGAGCCTCCGCGTCCCAGAGTCGTAATATTTTTTTTTTTATCACAACCCTGAAAGCCCGCCACAACCACTATATTTCGTTTTTTAAGAAGCTCTCTTATCCTTTTAGCTTCTATTTCGAGAATGCGCGCATTTCCAAAAGAATTGTCAGTCCTTATATTTGCCTGAAAACCGAGCAAAGATCTTGCATTATAATTCATGGAGGTTAAGGTCATGGCTAAAAGAGCAGCAGTTGTCTGCTCTCCTGTTGCCAGCAAAACATCCAGCTCCCGTATTGCGGGTGCATCGGTTATCTTATGTGCCATATTCAGCAGGCTGTCTGTTACTCCTGCCATTGCCGAAAGAACCACAACAACGTCATCACCCTGGTTATATGTCTTTGCAACCTGTTCAGCCACATTACGTATCCGTTTTATATCGGCAACAGATGTTCCACCGTATTTTTTTACAATTAAAGCCATTTTTTTACTTCTGCCTGTTCTTTAAGATTGTTTATAATAGTGGCTGCATTCTCGCCGCACCCATTTATGCTGATAATCCGTTCCTTATCATTCTTTATTTCAAAATTAAATGAAATATAATCGGACAGAATATTTTTATCAAGTTTTTCCGCCCACTCAACAGCAACTATCCCTTCTCCATAGAGTATGTCATATAGGCCTATATCTTCAAAATCAACCATGCTTTCAATTCTGTAAAGATCAATATGGAATAAAATGTGTCTGCCGGGATACTCATTAATCAGGGTATAGGTGGGGCTTGTTATATAATACTTGTCAGGAATATCAAGCCCTTTGGCCAGACCCTGAACAAAAACGGTTTTACCGCTGCCAAGGTCGCCGGTTAAGGCACACACAGTTCCGGGAGTAATGAGCCTTCCTGTTTTTTCGCCTAATTCAAAGGTTGCCTTAACAGAAGTGGAAAATATTTTAATATGGCTGTTTTTCATCTTAAACCGGCTTTTTCATCCAACAGCTCTTTTATCCGGTATGGAACCTGATCTATTAATTCGCCTGCAAGAAAACCGACCGGACCCTTTATCTTTTTTAGATAATCGGCTGCCGCTCCGTGGATATACACGCCGGCGTGGGCTGCGGTTGTTATATCATACCCCTGGGTTATAAGGCCTGCAATAATGCCTGTCAGGGCATCCCCCATACCTCCTGAAGCCATTCCCGGGTTGCCGGTGGGGTTAATATAAATATTTCCGTCGGGATGCGCTATTATGGTTTTAGCGCCTTTTAACACCAGGTGTACTTTAAACCTTAATGCAAAATCCCTCGCTGCGGATATTCTGTTTTTCTGAACCTCGGCAGGGGTAGTATTAAGAAGTTTTGCCATTTCGCCGGGATGGGGGGTTAGTATAACAGGAGCCTTTATATCTTTTAAAATATCCGTATCTCCTGCAAGATTATTCAACCCGTCTGCATCAATAACCATGGGGACCGGACTTTTTTTAATTATATTAAGAACAAGTTTTTTTGTTCCCTCTTCCGTTCCAATACCAGGCCCTATTGCGAGACATTTTTTTCCGGGCAGAACTTCCATGACAGCTTGAAAAGAGGTCTCATCCAGTTTGCCTGTGCTGTTTCCAGGCAAAGGAAGGGTCATCGCCTCAAGTGTCATGGTCTCTAACATTGAATTTAAACATGCAGGTATTCCAAGTGTAACAAGGCCTGCGCCTGAACGCATGGCGGCAATTGAAACCATTGCTGCGGCTCCTGTTTTGCCTGTGGAACCTGCAATTACAAGCAGATGGCCTGTCAAACCTTTATGGGCTTCAAGGGGTCTTTGCTTCATATTTTCGGCAATAAACGACGAAGTTAAAAGATGCTGCGCCGGGTTTACTTCCTTTGCGATGTGCGGCGGTATGCCGATATCAACAATTTTAAGTTTCCCTGTATATTCTGCGCCCGGGAAAAGGATATGACCTGTTTTGGCAAAGGCAAAGGTGGCTGTTGCATCTGCACGAACAGACACTCCGCATGGCTGACCTGTATCCGAATTTAAACCCGAAGGTATATCCACGGAAAAAACAGGTCTGTCTGATTCGTTGATAAACTCTATGATTTTTTTAAAATAGCCCTTAACATCGGATTTTAAACCGGTTCCCAGGATTGCATCCACCCATAAGTCCTGGTGAATCATTGATGTTTTGTTTTGCATGAAACTGCTTTCATCGGACATTTCAATAACAGGCACATTCAATGACGATAAAAGCTCAAGATTTGCGGCAGCGTCACCTGTCACCCTGCTTTTTTGAGTAAGAAGATAAACTGTAACATTTATCCCTTTATGCTCAAGACAGCGTGCAATAACAAAACCGTCTCCACCGTTATTCCCACGGCCGGCAATAATTCCTGCCCTTTTTCCCTTAAGTCCTTCAAACTGATGAAGCAGAAAATCTGTGGCTCCTCGGCCTGCACTTTCCATGAGCAGTCTTCCGGGAATTCCAAAAGACTCAATTGTTCTTCTGTCCATCTCCTGCATTTCGCCTGCTGTTACAAGAAACATGGTTCACCTGTCGATAGTTTATATTTTATGAAGCTCAAGTTTTTTGCCTTTTATTTTTTTATTTGCCTCTATTAATTTTTCTTCACTTGATACTATGGAAATTGCATTTGTTGTTTCACCGGCATCAAAATATTTTTGTGCCGCAGATAGAACTTTTTCTTTGGTTAATGAAAGAAGCCGTTCTTTAAATTTTTTCCTTGATTCATCTGAAAGCATAATAATGCTTCTGTAAAATGCCTTTTGTGCTGCGACAGATGGTGTGTCAGGCTTGTCTATTACAGAACATATCTGTAAAATTGCCTCTTTAATATCTTCATTCCCGTATTTTCCCATTTTTATAAAATCCACAGCAGCATCATATACTTTCATAGTGGAAATAATATGCGGATCCCTGTAAGAGGCAAAAGAAAACAGCCCATCTTCCTGATTATATACTGAAAGCCCTCCGTACGCCCCGCCTTTTTCTCTGATTTCCCTGTGAAGATAAAGGGAACGGAGAAGCTTGCTTATTACAGATAAAGCAGGAGCGTCTTCATGCTCCATGCGCACTGTTTTAAAGGCTTTTGCAACAAAAGAAACAGCAGATTGAGTGAACCAGC
This sequence comes from uncultured Desulfobacteraceae bacterium, assembly GCA_964482535.1. GTDB lineage: Bacteria > Desulfobacterota > Desulfobacteria > Desulfobacterales > BuS5 > CAYZXU01. Next base: position 7,386 of record CAYZXU010000065.1, read on the forward strand.
CTTCTTTGGGGAGGTTGGTGTCAAGTACAAAATCAGGCGCACCAAAGCCGTTTATAGTTTTTTCTTCGCCACGATCCATGTCAGCCCTTAGGCTTTGAAGCAGGTCCGTTGTCCAGGGAGCGGCAGCAGTTAGAGAATTATCTTCTCCTGTAACGGCAAGTTTTATATTATCTTTGAATAAAAGGGTTTTCCCAATGGATTCCAGATCTTTTGCAAACAGTTTAATTGTATCTTCAGAAAGGTTGTCTGTAATTGTCTTTATGGTCTGGAACTGCCTGATGCCGTGCCACATTTCACTTAAGGCACATGTGTCTGAAAAATTTCGTGAAGCTGCAAGCATTGCCAGTTTATGCCCGTTATGAACAATCATTGACTCCATTCCTGCCCTGAATTCAAGAAGAAGACTTTTTAACCTGTCAAGATCTGTAAATGAGAACTCCACAAGAAGCTCCTTAATGATTCCATACATATTTTCAACATTGCGGACAAGACACTTCCCGCCAAAAGAGACTATGGGCAGACATCTGCCTGTTTCGTCATAACAGGTGCCGGCATGGCAGGATAAACCGAGCCCGCCGGTATATTCGTCAATATTTAAGGCTAATTTGCTGTAATCGTTTAGTTTTGTTCCAACCCTGGGAAGAGCATAACAGAAAAAAGGAATCATGGGGAGCAGGCTTTTTTTTATTACGTTGGCTCCCGCTGCCATGGAAAAATAAAAAATTCCTGAAGTCGGCTGGTTAAAGCAGACTGCAGGATAATAATCTTTTAAAGAAACAGGTTTTACAGTTCCGACAAGTCCCGGGATATCCTTGATCTCCAGTGTTGGAAGAATGGAAATATCCTCATCCGATTCCTGAAGTTTTTCCAGGACTTTTGCATCATCCATAATTTTTTGAAGTTCAGCATCGCCCATGGCTGATTTTATACTTTCAAGCTCTACGCTAACCCTTGTTTTTTCTTTTTCCTGCATCATCTTGTCAGGAATAAGTTTGAATAAAACCCTGTGGCTGTTATCTATGAAATATTTTTTAAGCCTGTTTTCAAGAAAATCGCCCTTGGCAAGCAATTCTTTAAGCTTTTTAAGATCCTTGTCAAATTTTAAAATTCTGATTGGATCACCCCCGTGAAACCAGCTTCCGCAAAATATCAGCAGCAGTTTAATGCCATAGGGATAAGGTAGATTTGTCACCTCTTTTCTATGGAACTCAATCTGATGAATAGCCGATTCAATCATCCTTTTATCAATCCTGTTTTTCACAAGATCTTTTAAAACGTCAAAAATTATAGACTCAATTTTTAGCGCTGATGCTTCCTCAACATCCTTGAGTCCGCATGCAAACATGGTGTCTTTGTTATCGCCATCAAAGCCTGTACCGTCACTTAAAGCTGTCCCTAATCCTGAAGATATTAATGCCTTGTGCAGGGGAGAGCCCGAATTTCCCAGAAGAACATGCTCTATGATTGAAAGAACAAGAATTTCAAAAGAATCCCTTATATCTGCAGTCAGCCATGCAACTGATACCTGACATTTTTTTAAAGGGTCATCTTCTTTATCCAGAGGGTAGTAGTATGTTGCGGTTTTTGGTTCTTTCCAGTGCTCTTGTGATTTCACATCGGTTTTGGGATCTATGCGGCTGAACTTTTTCAGAATTTTATTATTTATAAAGGCAAGATGCTCTTTAAGCGCAAGATTTCCATAAGTGAAAAAATAGGAGTTGCTTGGATGATAATGGCGTGCATGGAAATCCTTAAGCTGCTCATATGTCAAATCAGGAATGTCGGCAGGCTCACCACCTGAGTTGTTACTGTACGTGGTTGAAGGGTATAATGCGTTTAAAAGAGACCTCCCCATTATCTGGTCAGGTGATGACATTGCGCCCTTCATCTCATTATATACCACGCCTTTGTACTCAAGTTTTCCGGATTCATTTTCAACCTCGATACGGTGCCCCTCCTGCTTAAAGCTCAGTTCATTAAGGTTTGGATAAAAAGCGGAATCAAGATATACATCCATAAGGTTATAAAAATCTTTTTTATTCTGGGTTGAGAAAGGATACATTGTCCAGTCGGAAGCGGTAAATGCATTCATAAATGTGTTCAGGCTTCTTTTCAGCATTGAAAAAAAAGGATCCCGTACAGGAAATTTTTTTGAACCGCAAAGCACGGTATGTTCGAGAACATGAGCAACACCTGTTGAGTCCGAAGGAACTGTTTTAAAAGCAACACTGAATGTATTTTCCCTGTCTTTGTTGCTGATGTGAATATGCCTGGCTCCGGTTGCATCATGTTTTAGTTCATAAAATATGGAGTCTATCTCCCCAAGGGTGATAATTCTTTTTACTGTGTATCCGCATATAGCATCACCGGTTTTGATGCCGGGATTATTTGGATCCGGTTTGTTCAAATCAGGCATTACCGCCATAATTTACTCCTTAATTGATATGTCTTTTGAAGAAATAATATATACCCCGCGGCTTAAACGGGATATTTTGTTTGTTTTATCCAAACGATAAATTATATTCCGAAGTTTTTTGTCATTAAAATCTGTTTTTTCTTTGATTTTGGCAAAGCTCACGCCGTTTTTATGTCTTTTAACTATTTCAAAAACCTTGTCTGAAGCAGAGCCCGAGATTAGAGTCTTGTCTGCAATCTTTTTTTGATGTTTCCCATGGCCGCTTCTTTCATATGCCGCTGTTTTTTTTATGATATCTTCAAGATGTTTGATCCTGGACATAACTTTATCCACATCTTTTTTTGAAGGGATATCATAGGCCTGCATAAAAAATTTAACCATAGCATCAAAACTTACAGATTTCCCCTTTTTTTTTGTCATATATGTTTCTCCGTGCATGTGTCAATCGTCAAGAATAACAGTCTATTTTTATTAAAAAAAAATAAAATGCAAAGATATTTAACAAGATGTATAAAATCAGGTTTTGTAAAGGTATCATTTAATGGAGGGCTCTGTGGTAAAACAGCAAAGAAAAATATTTTTTATCGCCAGCTAAAAAATTTTGTTAAAAATTATTCGGCTTGCAAATGATCTCTTTAATGCGCAAATCAAAAAAAAATGACTGGTTAGAGGGCTTTATTACAAGCGCTGTATCCGCTCCCCTTGATGACCCGCCAACAGCGATAATATCTTTTCCGGTAAGATAGCCCGCATCAGCGGCCATTACCGATATCTCAACGGCAACCTTTGTTCCCTGCCCAAAAAGCCTCAATACATCGGCAATTAAAAGTACAGGGTAGCTTCCTGTATATTTTTTAGCAATCGACCTTTCAACACCGGATAGAGCATGGGTTGCCCTGACAACGGTGACACCTTTTTTAATAAGGCTGTTATGTGCTTCATCTGACATAACATTTTTAAATGGCTCTTTAAAACCGCTGTGATATGTTACAGCTGTTATTTTGAAATCCTTGAAAATATCCAGGGCAATAGCCGCAGTATCGCCATATGTTGAGGCAACAACCACTTCGTTTATGCCCAGCTCTTTTCCACGTTCCCATGCCAGTTTTAGAGTTTGCTCTGTGTTTGATTTCCCAGGTTTGTCAAAAAACATGAACTACCCCTTTGTTTATCCTAAAAAATGATCTGTATGGTGTATCTTCTCTGATTCGTCTGATTTAAGTCTGCCGCTTGTACCGCATTTAGGGCACTCAAAATTGATGGATTCATTATCGGGATCTATGTCTATCGGTTCATTGCATCTCGGGCATTTCACTACTGTTATATTTTGGACATCAAGGGTTTGTTCAGGCTTTGAACCGCCTTGAATATATGCCGTAATCGCCTTATTGACGCAATCCTGATCATCCTCCTCATGGGCCAGTTCTTTTAACTTTGTATATTCTTCGTTTGAAAGAACTATTTTAGCTTCAATCAGTTTGGAATCTTCAAGAGCTTTGTTAAGCTCTTCCAGTGCAGCGGCAAGGCCGGCAAATTTTAGATCATTGGTTTGGATTTTTTCGTTAATCTTTTCCGTAATGTCTTCAGTTGAAAGCCATTCACCTTCAAATTCTATTTTGCCATCCTGTAGATTTATTTTGCTCATACTATCTCCTCTCTTGTTTTTTAAGAAGCCTTTGCAAAATACCATTACACAGTATTTTTTGTTAATAATTTAAATTAGTTGATATGTCAAATATATATCCGGTTTTTTAAAGCCGCTTACCTTAATTACCCGGACATAATTATTTGCATCCGGATTCCAATCGGTTACATTATTTGTTTCTGCCTGATTTTTTATTTAATTTTTCATTTTCCCTAAGTTAATCTTCAAAATGCTGAATATAAGTGATATCGTCATATAATCTACATTCTTTAATGTTTTTTTAAAAAAACGCAGTATATGGAGACTTCTTACGATGCCATAAAATTTTTGGAGCATAAAATATGAAAGCACAACACCAAAAACAGATTTTTCAGGCCATGGAACAACCTGCTTTTTATCCTCATCCCGTGGAAACCGTAATGGGAGTCATCGAACAAAGGGAAACACATATCTCCAAAGTTTTTCTTACCGGCAGCTATGTGTACAAGATTAAAAAGGCTGTCAGCCTTGAATTTCTTGATTTCACCACCCTAAAAAAGCGGCGGTATTATTGTAATCAGGAGCTGTCCCTTAATCGCCGCCTCGCTCACAATATATATCTCGATGTTGTAGCCATAACATTTCAAAATGGATGCTACATGCTTGGCGGTTCAGGTGATCCCGTAGAATATGCTGTTAAAATGCGTCAACTCCCTGATACAGGTTCCATGAAATATCTTTTGAGAAATTCAAAGATTGGCAAAAAAGATATTGAGGAATTATCATACGTTCTTACAGAATTTTACGAACGGTCTCCCTCTAACGGGCATATCAATACTTTTGGTTCCTGGGAAACTATCCAGGCCAATTGTCAGGAGAACTTCAAAACAACAAAAAAGTTTGCAGAAAACATAATCGATAAACGAAAATTTCAACTGATAATAGCTGCAACCGGATCTTTTTTGCACAGGCGCAAAAAGCTTTTTCAGCACAGGATTGATCAGGGAAAGATTCGTGATTGCCATGGCGACCTTAAAACCGAACATGTTTATTACACGGAAGATGGGGTTCAGATCATTGACTGCATTGAATTTAATGAATATTTCAGATACCAGGACATAGCATGTGATTTGGCTTTTTTGTTAATGGGTTTTGATTATGAAGGCTTCCCCAAAACAGGCCATGATCTGCTCAGTACCTATGTTGAGCGCACAGATGATCAGGATGTGTTTATCCTGCTTGATTTTTACAAATGTTATCGAGCTGTTGTCCGGTGCAAGGTGAACTGCATACGTATTTCTGAAGGCTTTACCGACAGACATGAAAGAATCAAGCTTGTTAAAGAGACTGAAAAATATTTAGATCTTGCCTACAGGTATGCAATAGAGTTTACACGTCCAACTATCTGGATAGTTTGCGGCATTTCTGCTTCAGGCAAAAGCACCATTTCCCGTGAGTTGGGAAAACTGTTTGATATTAAAGTGATTAATTCTGATGTAATCCGTAAAAAAATGTTTGGGATGAAGTCCCAGGACCCCTCAGACCTGCCCTTTGAAGAAGGCATTTACTCAAAAGGTGCAACCTCTCTTACTTACGGCAAACTACTTCTTCTCGCCCAGGAAGAGATTGAAAAAGGAGACTCAGTTATTCTGGATGCAACTTTCAGCACAAGGCACCGGCGTATTGAAGCCATTCGTCTCGCAGAAGATATGGATGTGGATATTATTTTTGTGGAGTGTGTATTATCTGATGAATTAATAAAAGAGCGTCTTGTTAAGCGGGAAACTATGGTTTCGGTTTCTGATGCACGCATTCACCACTTTCAACATCTGAAAAGCGGATTTGAGCCTCTGGAATCTTTGCCGGACGCAATGCATATACGTGTGCATACAATAAAACCTTTAAATGAATGTATGCAGCAAATTTTGTCTCATTTGGGTTAAATCTGCAATTTAAGGGGATACTTTACTTAATTATCG
>CAYZXU010000066.1:0-13316 GCA_964482535.1 uncultured Desulfobacteraceae bacterium
TTTCCACCTTCAAGAAGGTCTTCGTCTTCGGGCAAAATAATCGGTAAATCATTTTCAGGCACGGGGACTGCTCCGCAACTACTGCAAAGAATCATGGGAATTGGCGCGCCCCAGTAACGCTGCCTGGAAATACCCCAGTCTCTCAATCTGAAACTGACTGTTTTTTTTCCCATATTCTTTTCTTCAAGAAATAAGGCTATTTCATCAAGAGCTTTTTTATTATTCATCCCGTTGAAAATCCCGGAATTAATTAGAACTCCTTCACCTGTATAAGCCTGGGTCATTTCGGAAGAAGATAAATCTTCATCAAAAGGCTTTATCACAACGATTATATCAAGTCCGTATTTTTTCGCAAAATCAAAATCACGCTGATCATGGGCAGGAACCGACATAACAGCTCCCGTTCCATATTCCATCAAGGCAAAATTTGCGGTATATACAGGGATACGCCTGTTGCTTAAAGGATTAATGCAGTATGCGCCGGTAAATACTCCTTCCTTTTCATAATTTTCAATTGCTCTGCTTGATCTGTCCTGAAGAGAAATACGCTCCACAAACCCCATTACTCTTTTTTCCTGATTCGTGCCTTTTGAAAGTTCTATCACCAGCGGGTGTTCAGGAGCCAGGCACATGAATGTTGATCCAAAAACAGTGTCCTGTCTTGTGGTAAAAACAGGGATATATTCTTTTCTGTTTTCTATGGGGAGTCTTATTTCTGCTCCGCTGCTTTTACCTATCCAGTTTTTCTGCATAGTGGTGACCCGGTCAGGCCAGCCTGGAAGTCTGTCACAGTATACAAGCAGATCATCAGCAAAGTCCGTTATCCTGAAAAACCACTGCCACAGTTTTTTTTGCATCACCTGCTTTCCGCATCTCCAGCACATGCCGGCCTCAACCTGTTCATTGGCAAGCACAGTCTGGCAGGTTTCACACCAGTTGACATAAGATTCTTTTCTGAAAACCATCCCGTTTTCAAACATTTTTAAAAACAGCCACTGCTCCCACCTGTAGTATTCCGGTCTGCAGGTGGCTATTTCTCTGCTCCAGTCATAGGAAAACCCCATGCGCTTTAACTGATCCCTCATGGCATCCATGTTTTCATATGTCCATCTTGCAGGATGAGTATTATTGGCAATAGCTGCATTTTCCGCCGGCATTCCAAAAGCATCCCAGCCCATTGGGTGAAGAACATTAAAATGCTGCATTCTTTTATATCTTGCAATCACATCGCCTATGGTATAATTTCTCACATGCCCCATATGAATCTTGCCGGAAGGATAAGGAAACATTTCCAGAAGATAAAACTTCTTCTTTTCTGCTTCTTCTTCAACCTTAAAAAGATTTTCTTCTTCCCATAAAGACTGCCACTTTACTTCAACAGCCTCAGGATTATATTTCTCCTTCATTCTATATTACTACCTCCTAAGACCGTCACATAAATAATTTCACTGCGTTATCGGTCGGAGATATACGATTAGTATTATCTCCTCGCTCTAGCCTTGTGAAATTAATTATGTGACGGCTTATATATACTATTAAATAATTAATAATTTTCAACCCAGTATTTCCTTTATCACCTCTGCAATTTCATTTCTGGAATAGGGTTTTCTGACAAATTTGCGTATGCCCGCTGCTTTGGCCTCCGTCTCTGTAGCAATTTCACTGAATCCACTGCACAAAACAACTGGAAATCCCGGGCGCATTGATAATATATTCTTTGCCAGATCCATGCCTGTCATATCAGGCATGGTCATATCCGTAATAACCAGGTCAAATCTTTCAGGATTTTCTTTAAATATCTCAGCAGCCTTAATACTGCTGGTGACACCAGCCACGTTATACCCAAGACCTTCAAGCAATTGCCTTCCTACATCAACCAGATTTTTTTCATCATCAACAAAAAGGAGTGAACCTTTTCCAGTCGGGACATTAACCGAAGATATAATTTCATGGTCATCTATCATTCCATCAATAATTGTGGGTATATATACTTCAAAAGAACTTCCCTTGCCAGATTCACTATGCACGGTTATTGTTCCATTATGTTTCTTTACGATGCCGTGAACCACTGAAAGCCCCATACCGGTTCCTTCTCCAGGACCTTTGGTTGTAAAAAACGGGTCAAATATTTTTCCAATAACTTCAGGCTCTATACCTTTGCCTGTATCGCTTACAGTAATCTTCTGGTAAGGACCTGGACTTAAATCAAGATGCCTGGCTTCTATCGGTGAATCTATATTTATATCTTCAATGCTAACACTGAGCACACCGATATTATCACGCATGGCATGAGCTGCGTTAGTACAAAGGTTCATCAAAACCCTGTGAATCTGCGTTGGGTCGGACAAAACCGGAGCCAGCCCTGTTTTGATATTCTGACGGATTTTAATGGTTGTGGGCAATGAAGACCGAAGCAGCTTAAGAACTTCCCTGGCAACGATACTCAATTTTATGGGTTTGAGTTCCTGTTTGTGTTTTCGGCTGAATACAAGTATCTGATTAACAAGATCAGTGGCTCGCTCTCCTGCCTTCAACACCTGAACAAGATGATAATATACAGGTTCATCTTTTCTTATATCCAACATAGCCAGCTCGGTATATCCCATAATAGCTCCGAGTATGTTATTAAAATCATGGGCTATTCCTCCTGCAAGTGTGCCGATGGCCTCCATTTTCTGAGACTGCAAAAGCTGATCTTCAAGCTGTTTTTTTTCAACATTGCGCCTATTTAACGATTCATACATATTATTAAAAGCATCTGCGAGATTACCAATCTCGTCTTCAGTCTCCACTGGAATTTTGTCCACAACTCCTTTTAACCCCAGAGTTTTAACACTTTCCGTCAACCTGTGCAAAGGCTTTATAACAGGCTGCATTACAAAATATATAACTGCCAGACCGACGATCAAAAAGACAGCCCCCATCAAAAGACTTGTAAGAAACAGGACAGAGAGACTTTCAGCAAGCCTCTTTTTGGACATTATGATTCTGACATAACCTATCAGCTCATCTTTTTTATCAATCAGGTCATCCTGAAAAAGCAGAGTCTCTTCCTGAAATCCATATGAACTGGAAAACACCTTTCCCCAGAACTCAATTTTATTTTTATTTTCCATATAAAAGGGTGGCTGAGCATTATTAAGCCTGGTAATGAAATTTGCGGCAAGCCCCTCGTCTGAGGAATCCATAATGTCTTTAATTATGTTACCTGATCTTTTAATCTTTAACAGAACATTGCCTTCGCTGCTGAAGATAGTGACTTCAACAACATCTTTTTGATGAAATATTCCCCGAACAGGATTTTTCAAGAGTTTCTTGTTTTCAGAAAAAACACCTATCTTTGAATTATACGCAAGAATATCTGCCAGCATTATTCCATTGTTTTTTAAACCTTCTTTGATTGTTCTGCTCTGATGATGAAAAAAGAAAAAAATAAAGCAGATGGTAATGAGGGATATGATCAGGGCAAATGCAAAAAAAATCTTATAACTGAATTTTTTCTTGAAAAAATTAAAAGATCTTATGGTCATTTACCCCCCATCATAAAAAGATAAAAATACAGCAGCAAAAAAATCAGTTGGCAAAAAATGCCGGAAAAAATGTTTTTAAACAATAATAGTATTCATCTTTATATAAAATCTGTCCGTCAATGATCAGACCCATTTTTTGGGCAATCTTCTTATTGATTGATATATTGGCCTTTCTGGCTCCGACCTGCCTGATATCTGTTACTTTTTTTCCTGAAAGTATCTTGTTGACCATCTCACCAGCCTGCCTTCCCATATCAAGGGCATCAATATTCATTGATATTAACGCCCCCATTTTTAAATAATTTTCAGAAAAAGTCATGACCGGAATCTTGTTTTCCAAAGAAAACAGAAAAAGAAATTTAAGGGTTTCCGGTGTAATAACGGTCAGGTCAGGGAGCATCCAGAATATATCAACTTTACTCTTCATATTCATAATTCCGGCAATCACATCTTTTGAGTTTTTAACCTCATGGGTAATCAGGTTAATATCCAAGTTTTCTGCAGCTTTTAACGCCCTTGAGACAAAAAAACCGGTTCGGTCGGGATCAAATATTAAACCTATGTTGTTTGCGCCAGGCATCAGTTTCATTAGCTCAGCCAACTGCTTTTCCTGGCTAATATTCATGCTGACACCGGTGATATTCTGCTCACTACCTGAAAGAATTGCCATTGGGTTTAATACCATCATATAAACAACAGGTATTTTTTTAATCTGCCTGACCTTTGCCAGAGCATTAGCGCCAACAGCGATAATCAGACGTGGTGAGATTCCATACAGTTTTCTTTCAAATTCATCACCCTTAAATTCAGACATGACAAGCCGTTGCAGCCTTGTTCCACATAAACTCTCAACACCTTCTATTGCTTTTTCATAGGGTGGTATACGTATGCTTTGAACGACAACTATGTCATGGCCGGCAAAGGCAAAGCCGCAAATAAAAACATGAACAGAACATAATAAAAATATTAAAAGCAAAATGTGTTTTTTTCTAAACATCATAATTTTTTAAAAATTGGAAAAAAATTGGGGAGACTTTTGAAAAACCTTAAAATTGATAAATTCGTAAAAGTTCAACTTTAAAATACTTGAATAAAACAAAAAAAAATGTTAATAAAATTTAATATAATAAAAAAATAGACTCAGTTCAAGTTTTATTTTTTAGCCTCTTATTTGTAAATTTTCTGTTTCTTATATTGAAAAAATATTGTATATAGTATACACAAAAATTAAGACTGAAAATAAAGAGTTATAAAAGCATATTATAGTTCTGCTTTTTTTACGAGTAATTCTGAAATTTGGGACAAATTTCGCTAAAATGAAACTTTCGAAAAATATTTAATTTCGTTGAAGTTCAAGAAAGGCGGAAATTTTAAAAATGAAAAAAAACCAAAATTCTGTCTATTACTATTTTCAGGGAACCATTCTTTTCCTTTTTGTTTTTTTCATGCCCTTTAAATGCTACGCACAGGTGTTTCCCGAACTTTTTTCCGAAGAGATGCAGATTCTCAAGATGTATTACGATGAAAAAGCCCTCGTTGTAACTGCATCAAGGCATCCAAAGTCCATATCCAGAGTCGCTGAAAACATGACTGTAATTACAGCAAAAGAGATTGAAAAGATAAATGCTCACTCTATTGCCCAGGTTTTAAACAGGGTGCCTGGAATAATTTTAGATTATAATCAGGATTTCGGCTCTTCGTCTTTTATATCAATCCAGGGTTGTGCCCCAAAACATGTGAGAGTTCTTTTAGACGGCGTTACCTGGAATTTTTTAGGAAGCGGTCTTGCTGAAATAAACTCCATACCTGTGGGTATTATAAAACGCATAGAAATAATAAAAGGTCCAGGCTCATCTGCATGGGGGTCATCCCTCGGAGGTGTTATAAATATTATTACAAAGTCAACCTGTTACGGAGATAAAACATATGGGATGCTGAAAACCTCATATGGTGAGCGCAACACCCAGGATTACAGTGCTGAAATAGCCGGGCCCGCAGGGCATGTTAAGTATTATTTTTTTGGGGGGTATCAAAAATCCGACGGCTTAAGAAACCAGAGAGATTTTGAGACTTACAACCTCTTTTCCAAGGTTAAAATCCCTGTTTATGAAAATATCAGCATAAATATCAGCCTGGCATGCAGCGAGCCTGATATTGACTTTGGAGAGTTTGAATCAATGGGCATCAGTTCAAAAGGAGAAACTAAAACTCTATTTTCAAATGCATCGATTAATGCTGCAATTTCAAAGAACTTAAATATAAATTTCTCCCTTCACTATTTTAAACAAAAATCAATTTTAGAGACAACCTTCCCTGGAAATCAGGATTTTTTTATAAAAGACATATATGATGAAGATACAACAGGGTGCAACGCTAATCTTGCATGGTCAGGCATCATGCATACTGCTGTTTTCGGCTTTGATTTTGACCACGGCGATCTTGACCAGACCAATCATATAATCTATGGAATTAATATGCTTAAAAAAACCGACCCTCATATTGAAAAGTGGGCATTTTATGCAAATGATACCATAATTATAGACAACCTTTCCATCACACCGGGCATCAGATATGACCACAACAGTGAAACAGGCTCATTTATAAGCCCGAGTCTGGGAACTACATACAAAATCGGAAGGGACTCTGTTTTAAGGGGCACCGTCGCGCGTGGTTTTACAATACCGCCGCTATCTTATACTTCAGGGGGAGGCTTCGGATCCATACCCAATCCTGCTCTTGATCCCGAAGAGGTCTGGTCATATCAGGCAGGTGTTGAATCTACTGCTTTTAGGTTCTTCTGGATAAAGGCAAGCCTGTTTTATCATAATATAAAAAAAACATTTAAACTGGTTTCATTGTCACAAAATACCGGAATGATGATCAACGGAGAAAAAACAAGGCGCAAAGGCTTTGAAATCGAATCTGAAACCATCTCTTTTTATAATATGTCTCTTCAGGCTGGCTTTGCCCTTTCCCACAGTAATAACAGTCATGAAGATAATAAGGTTGAGCAGTACACGTATAATCTGGGATTTAAATATGATGATAAAAAATCGTTTTATGCCCTGCTTTCAGGTCATTATATATGGTGGGGCAATCAGTCACGAAACGGACAGTATGATGATTTTATCTGGGATTTAAATTTGAATAAAAAGATAATATCAGAATCAATCTCTTTGGCCTCTACAGAACTGTTTTGCTCTATACACAATATATTTAACGGCTCTCAATACTCAGTTAGTGATAATAAAAACCCTAAAAGATGGCTGGAAGCAGGCTTAAGATTTAAGTTTTAGAAATGAACAATACTTGAAGCAGGCACAAGAAGCACTTTTTCCTTTAATTCAGGCAGCTCTTTTCTTAAAATCTCATAAGTAACAGTGTGGGGATGAGCTATGCCAACGGCCTCACCATGTTCTCTGGCAATATGAACAAGACTTTTCAACTGTCTCTTGATAAACTCGGGGGACTGGACATGATCAATGAACACATCTCTTTGCGCAAAAGGGATGTGCAGCAGACGGGCTGAAGGTTTGCAAAGGCTTTTAGGTGTTGTGCGGCTGTCAATAAAAAAAAACCCGCGTTTTTTTAAAACAGAAAAAATTTGATACATCTGATCTGATTCCGTTGTCATTCTGGAGCCCATATGGTTATTTACACCTTTTACAAAAGGGACTATATCCAAATTTTTTTCAAGCTGTGTGATTAACTGGTCAGGAGTCATTGAAACAAGCAGGGAACCGGGACCTGAATCAATTTCAGGGTATTCCACAGGTTCCATGGGAAGGTGCAGCATCACCTCAACCCCTTTTTTATGCGCCATCACGGCAATTTCACGCTGGTGGGGGCTATATGGAAGCATTGACAGAGTCATAACCGCATCAAGAGCTAAAAATTTTTCAACTATTATCCTGTCATAACCGATATCATCAATAATAATTGCCACCATCGGTTTTTTTTCTGGTTTTATACTTTTAGTTTTGCCGGGCAAAATATTTTTTGATTTTTCAACCGGTTTCTTTCTTTTGAGATCCTCTTTGGGATAAATTTCAAAAACAGGCAGATGCTTAACAGGCTGCTCAGCGACAAAATTTTTTTTCCCATTTTGTTTAAAAGGTTCTCTATCTGTTTTATGCACTGTCCGATGCAAAAAATATCCGGCAGCAAGAACAAAAAGTATAAGCAGTATTAACCCGACAAAAGCCTTTTTTATGGTATTTTGATTAATATTCTTCTTTTTTACACTCTTTTTTTTATATTTTTTTCCTGTGGGTTTTTTCCTTGCAGGTTTTTTTCCTCCGGACGCTTTCTTCTTTTCTTTTTTTTTTGCCATCAATATAGTTTTATACTTTCCTTTTTCTGCTGTTCTTTATAACGCCCATGCCCTGACAGGCACAACAAAAAATAAAATTAGTAAAATTCCTTAATTCATAATTCATAATTCATAATTCATAATTTTTATATAAGATTATTCATGGTGTGCAAAAAATCAAGTCTGTAAATCCTTAAATATGTCATAACCGATTAAAATTTCAAGGGCCCGCATTACCTGATTGTCTTTCATCAGCCTTTCAAGTTCTATTGGTCCGTGTCTGTATCCTGTCTCAAGGGCTTTTGATTCCTCTTTGCTGTTATTTTTTTCTTTTTGTTCAGTTTTTTCCCCATCCTTTTTATCGGGCTCAGCATTTAAATGATTCTTCAAGTCCTTTTCTTTACGGATTCTTCTATCAGTTCCTTCATCCTTTTCTTCATCGAGTACCTTGTATTTCAGCGTTATATCCGGTTCAATCCCTTTTGCCTGTATGGAACTGCCGCTTGGCGTGTAATATCTTGCAATGGTAAATTTAAGCCCGTAACCATCCCTGAGTGCATTGACTGTCTGAACGGATCCTTTCCCAAAAGAAGTTGTGCCGAGAATGAGCGCTCTTTTATTATCCTGAAGCGCTCCTGCAACTATTTCAGATGCGCTGGCGCTGCCGCCGTTTATCAGCAGCACAATAGGATAATTACGATTCTTGTTCCCGGACCTGGCCTTGTAAACCTTATGCTCCTGTTTTCTGCCTCTCATGGAAACTATTATGCCATCTTCAAGAAAAACATCAGACACCATTATGGACTGTGGAAGCAAACCTCCGGGATTATCACGAAGATCAAGAATCAACCCTTTCAGAGGCATGTCCTGGGACTCCAGTTTTACAAGGTTGTCTATCAAATCTCCAGCAGTATTATCCTGAAAATTTGTAATTCTCAAATAACCGTAGCCAGGCTTTAAAGTTGCAGCCCTTATACTTTCAATGGGTATAATAGCACGGACAAGTTTATGATCCAGTGGTTCAGGAACATCTTTCCGCACTACTGTTATTACAACAGGAGTGCCTTTCTTGCCCCTCATTTTTTTTACAGCTTCCCAGAGCATCATATCCTTTGTGGACTCGCCATCCACTTTAACAATAATATCCTGTGCCTTTATACCTGCCCTATGCGCAGGCGTGCCCTCAATGGGCGAAATAACAGTTAACAGCCCATGATTCATTGTTATTACAATTCCTATACCTCCAAACTCTCCTTTGGTTCCGATCTGCAGCTCTTCAAAGGCTTCAGGAGGAAGAAACGAGGAGTGCGGGTCAAGGCTGCCAACCATGCCCTGAATAGCATTTTGAATTAATTCCTTTGCATCAACAGGATCAACATAATTCTTTTCCACAATCTCTATAACATCCGTAAAAAGCTTAAGACCATCATATGTCTCTTTTCCGTCTGCCCGTATATCCTTTTGAAAACCTGATCCTACAATAAAAGATATAACCGCCACGGCTATCAGCAAGCACAGTTTATTATATTTATTTTTCACAATGGACATATACATTCCTCCGCCTTTTTTTAAATTTTGTCAGCCTTGTTTAATCCATTTAAGGGGGTCTTCAGGTTTCCCATGATGACGAACTTCAAAATGAAGTTTCGAACCTGACATTGAACCTGTATCCCCTACTGTGGCAATAACTTCACCGGATTCCACACTATCACCTTTTGCCTTAAAAAGCTCTTCCACATGTGCATAAAGCGTATAGTAGTTGTATCCATGATCTACTATTATCATATTACCATAACCTTTAAACCAGCTTGCATAAAGGACCTTCCCTCTGTATACGGAATGAACCGGTTCTCCCTTGTCAGCCCTGATATCTATTCCGCTTCTAAAACGAACAATATTATATTTTAAATCCCTGTATTCGCCAAAAAAAGAGATTATGCTACCCTTAACAGGTTTTTGAAGCAAGCCCTTAAAAACAGTGAACGGTTTTTGAGCGGTATTGTCAACCTGCAGTGGATGATAAACCTCTTCTTCAAAAGATTTAATTGTAATATCAAGCTGTTTTGCAGCTTTCCTTAAAGATTCAATAGCTGCCAGCTCTAAAGATTTTTTCTGCCTGATCATTAAGAGCAGCCCAGCTTTCTCATCTCTTTTCAAAATCATTATGTTAGTCTGACTTTCATAATCTTTTTCAAGAAGAGCTATTTTGCCCTTTCTGGTGTTTAAATCCGTCAGCAAACTGTGCAGCCTTATTTTTTCCTGGGATAGTTTTGTCTGCGAATATGCATCATATTCAAGTATTTTTTCAAGCGCCTTTTTTCTTTGAATAAAATCATACATGGATTCAGCAGATGCAAGTATGTTAATTTTACCTATACGTTCAATTTTATAAAGGGCAGTCAACCGCGCGGAAGAAAATTTTTCCAGCTCTTTAATCCCCTCCTCTATACTCGCTGCTTCATCTTCAGCAGCCTTTATTTTTTTTTTTAATGTTTCCAACTCTGATCTTAAGGCAGCGGCCTGCTTTCCGGCCTTGTCAAGGCTATGCTCAACATCATTTAAGCTATCAATAATGTCCGTCTCTTTTTGAGTAAAAGAAATAACCCTTGCCCTGCGTTCCTTAATTTCCCTGTCAATACCATCTGTATTACTTTTAACCTGGCCGATATTTCTGTTGCCTTTTCCAAAAATATCCTCTTTCTCCATACTGTTTAAATATATTATTTTCAGATACTTCTCTTTATTGCGGACATAACCGATTTTATCTTTATAACATATTTTAAGCCACCCGTTTAGATGTTTTAAAATCTTGAACCTCGCTCCTTTATGGATCTTCATTATTGGAGTATTTTTTGTTTCAGGACCCGGACGCATATTAAGCTGCCTTGCTTTAACTATGCCTGTCTCATCTGTTTGTTCCACTGAAAGCACAGGTTGACAGGTTATAAGCATAACGGCTGCACAAAAAATAATCCTGGAAAATAAATGTCGGCATATATTATGCCTGAAAAATATCAACATTAAAAAAAATCACCTTACACGAATCACCTTATTCAAATCACCTTATTGAAATCAACTGGGCGATTAACAATCATGTTTTTAAAATATGCTTTAATGATATCAAACAGCCAAGCCACCCTACTATCATGCTGCATAGTATGATTTCGCACAACACTTTAATGGAAAGAAAGTCTACTATAACAAATTCTGAAGTAAACCCCTGTCCGACATTTGAAGATATAAAACAAAAAATTATATATAAAAATGCAAGACCGATTGCACCCCCAATAGCCCCATATATTAAACCTTCAATATAAAAAGGAGCCTTAATAAAACCGTCAGATGCCCCCACTATTCTTATTATCTCAATCTCTTCACGCCTGGAATAAAACACAAGCCTGATAGTATTTGCCACAATTAAAACTGCGGCCATAAAAAAAAGAGCACACATGGCATATCCCAGCAGCTTAAGCAGCTTAAAAATATTGGAAAAACGTCCAAGCCATCTTTGACCGTATTCAACTTCCTCAACATTAGAAATCATCTCTATCTCAGAAGCCAAAAGTTCAATTCTCTCCCCGGTCTGGGATAACGGGATCATCCTTATTTCAAAAGCATCAGGAAGTGGGTTTTTATTAAGGTTGTCAAATAATGATGACTGACGTTCCATCCTGTTTTTCAGGTATTTCAAAGCTTCATCTTTCGATATAAACCTGATGTCCTGCACTCCGTACATTTCAAGAATCTTGCTCCTTATTTCCTGAATCGATTCACCGGCAGCATCAGACTCAAGATAAGCCATTATCTTTACGCCTTCTTTCCAGTTATTCATTATATTATTCGCATTTACAAAAAAAAGCACGAGAGCGCTGACTATAAAAACAGAAAGGGCTATGGTTATTATTGTAATTGTATTTAGAAATCTATGTTGCAGGATGTCATTAACTGCACGCTTAAAAAAAATTAACATTAAAAAAAACCTTTAGAGTTCGCACAAAACAAGTTCACAATTTTAAGTATTGAGGCGCCTGGCCGGCAAGGCGGGATGCATCAACCCTTAACTTGTCAAAGATGACTGCAGGCTGCCTTGCTTTAGATAGATAATTCTGCCGCCTGCTTTTTTTATCAGTTCCCTGTTGTGGGTCACCACTATAACTGTTGTCCCGCGTGTATGAAATTTTTTCAGCAAATCAAAAATTATCTCGGCAGATTCCGGATCAAGGCTGCCGGTGGGCTCATCAGCAAGAATTATTTTAGGAGCTCCAACAACAGCCCTTGCAACTGCTACCCTTTGCTGTTCACCTCCTGACAGGCTTAGAGGGTAAGAATTTTGCCGTTCTTCCATACCCACTGTTCTGAGAACACTTCTCACTTTTTTCTGAATCAACCGCTGTTTCTTACCCATTATTTCAAGCACAATAGCCACATTATCAAATACTGTTTTTGTGGGGATAAGTTTATAATCCTGAAAGATTATCCCAAATTTTCGTCTTAGTACAGGAACTTTTTTTCGTGAAATTCTGGAAAGGTTCATACCGTCTATTAATACCTGACCTTCGGACACAGGTGTTCCCAGATATAAAATATTCAGCAGAGTTGTTTTACCCGCACCGCTGGGACCGTTTATAAAAACAAATTCATTTTTATTAATATCAAGGCTAATGTCCACGAGAGCATGCTTTGAACCATAACGCCTGCTAACATGGAACAAGCGGATAATGGGACTGTTTTCATTACTTTCCATCATATTAAATCCCTGCCTGCTTCTTTACTCACTGGTTTTGCATTGACTCGGTATATATATACCTGATATGTTTTTTTAGTTCAAGGAGTGCTTTCACTGGTTTTCCTTGCAAACAGCCTCCACTGAATCCCATTAGAAATGCTTCTTCCATTTCAGTGGAGGCTTTTTACCTGATAATGTCCATAAAATCAACAATTTCTTATTATTCATCAAGACTAAAGCTCAAAATAGCTTAAGGTTTTGATTATATCCGGCAAAAGGATGTTAATGTGCTGAAAATAAAAAATGAACTTATAGAAATAATTTGCAAAAAATCTTTCAAGTACAGCAAAGAGCCTGTTTTCAAACTTGTTTCCGGCACAATGAGCTGTTTTTATATTAACTGCAAACCCACAATACTTAGTCCCAGGGGAATGTTTCTAACCGGCAGCCTTGTCTTTGATGCAATCAGAGATTATAATGTTTCCGGCGTTGGCGGACTGACTTTTGGAGCCGATCCCATAGCCATTGCCACGGCTTTCACCTCTGAGCTAAAGGGGCTCCCTGTTAAGGCATTTTCCATACGCAAAACTCAAAAGGATCATGGTATTATTAAATGGCTTGAGGGGGACCTTGAACCCGGGGATCGTGTCGCTATAATTGATGATGTGGCAACAACAGGGGGTTCAACAATAAAAGCAGTAAAAAGAGCCGAATCAGAAGGGCTTGATGTTGTAAAGGTTGTTATACT
>CAYZXU010000067.1:0-13124 GCA_964482535.1 uncultured Desulfobacteraceae bacterium
TTACTGTAACTCCGCAAAGCGGTTTAGTTCAACAGTGTTAATAAATGTAAAAAATTTCCATGATATTAGAGTATATCTGAAAAATATTTCCATGTATCTGTATATTTAATATCAATTACGGTAATATTTCCTTTGAGTTTTTTAGCATTTTTTTCTTCAGATGCAACCATCGTTGCAATAATTGTGCCGCATAATGATCACAAGGAATTTTAAGGCTGTTTTTTATCATTTTTTATTACGTTATCAATGTGTTATAAATTATTGGCTTCAAGCGTAAAGAAAAACCCTTAACATAGCCATCAGATAAATTATGTAATTTGCTTCACAATTTATTGTGTAATTGGGAAGCAAATTACATAATTTTTAAAGTGATTCTTCTTTCACTCACCCTTCAAAACATCCCCGGATACTCATCAAACACAAAAACACGGTTGCGCTAATATCCGGTTGTTTCACCAGCAGCTTTTGTTTTGAACGCTTACCCATAAGAAAAATCCATTTATTCTCAATGGATGCTTTTAAATCCGTGATTTTGCTTAATGTTGCAACAGAGTTTTCTGCTGTTTGGATGACTCCTGTCAAAACATACTTTTGCCGCATAAATTTCCGAATACGGCTGCTATGGGATTTTCACTTGACAAAATTTGTTACTATAATGTAAAAGAGCCTATAAAAAACAGGCTGCTATTGTAATAGTTGTTCGGTTTTAAAACTTTTTGTTAAACAATCTATTGATGGAGTTTTCATGAGCAAGATAAAAAACAACAAAACAGATGAAAACAAGGAAGGAGCAAGCGGATTTATTATCCTCTTTTTTGTAGCAGGGCTTGTTTTAAGTCTTGTTGTGGGCTGGATAGTTTTCCCTGAACTTCTCTACTCACAAAAAGAACAACCTGTTAATTTCAACCATGCATTGCATCTTGAAGAGGTTGATGACGGATGTGAAAGCTGTCATTTTTTCCGGGAAGACGGAAGCTTTTCCGGTGTTCCCAAGCTTGCTCAGTGTGTTGACTGCCATGAAGAAGCACAGGGTGAAAATCCTGATGAAATCATATTCGTGGAAGAATATGTCGCCAAAGACAAAGATGTTCCATGGCTGATATATTCAAAGCAGCCCGACTGTGTTTTCTTTTCACATGCAGCACATGTTAAAGGCGCAGAAATGGAATGCTCCACATGCCACGGTCATATTGGTGAATCTGAAAGTTCAAAGATTTACGAAGAAAATCGTATTACCGGTTACAGCAGGGATATCTGGGGCAAAAATATCGGCGGCTTTAAGAAAAATACCTGGGACAGAATGAAAATGGATGATTGCGCTGAATGCCATAAGAAAATTACTGACAAAGCAACAAGCGTGCAGACCAAAAAAGATGCATGCTTTGTGTGTCACAAATAGAGGCATTTGAAAATTTTCAATTTCGTTCAAGCGCTATTTAAGGGGAAAATTTATGAAAATTGACAGAAGAAGTTTTTTGTCGCTGGTTGCCGGCGGCGCTGCTGGAACAGCGCTTTCACCACTACCATGGAAATTAATTGATGACTCCTCCATATGGACACAAAACTGGCCATGGACTCCAGTGCCTACGGATGGTGAATCAAATTATGTTGATTCAGTATGCACTCTATGCCCTGGCGGATGCGGCATATCAGTTCGAAAGATTGACAACAGGGTTGTAAAGATTGAGGGAAAAAAAGATCACCCTGTTAATAATGGCGGAATCTGCATTCTTGGTCTTGCCGGACTTCAACTGCTGTATAGCCCGTCACGAATCAAGTCTCCTTTAAAAAGAACCGGAAAAAGAGGCGAAGGCAAATGGAAAGAGATTTCCTGGAATCAGGCTGTTTCAGAAATAACAGAGAAACTGTCACAACTAAGGGAAAAAAATATTCCTGAAACACTTGCATGTATTTCCGGCTCAGCTCAGGGAGTAGAGTCTAATCTTTTTAAAAGATTCTTAGAAGCATTCGGCTCACAAAATTTCATGTCCGTGCCGTCCATTCAAAACTCATATGATATGACGATTGAACTGATGCACGGCGCAAAAGGATCTGTGGGTTTTGATTTTGAAAATACCGATTTCCTTTTAAGTTTTGGAAGCGGCATTCTCGATGGATGGGGTTCTCCTGCACACATGTTTAAAGCCAACAGCGGCTGGAAAACCAATAAAAGCAAAATGGTTCAGGTTGAGTCCCGCTTGTCTAAAACTGCTGCCAAAGCTGATAAATGGATACCCATAAACCCGGGAACTGAAGGGATACTGGCTCTTGGGCTTGGCCATGTCATAATTAAAAAATCCCTGCATAATAAGGATTTTGTTAATAATTTTTCTTCGGATTTCAACCAGTTTAAAAAAGATGTTATTGATAGATACACACCTGATAAAGTAGCTGACATTACAGGTGTAGACAAATCCGTCATTATAAATCTTGCAAAGGAATTTGCAGGAGCCTCAAAACCTCTGGCAATCTGCGGCAGAGGTCAGGGCGATATACCAGGATCCCTTAAAGAGTTTGGAGCAGTTCATGCCCTGAATGCACTAATGGGCAGCATAAACAGTAAGGGCGGCATGTTCATCATGCCGGAACAAAATTATATTCAATGGGATGAGGTAAAAGCAGACGCCATATCATCGGCGGGCATGAAAAAAGATAGAGTTGACGAAGCAGGAAGCGTAAAATTTCCCCATTCGAAATCTCTTCTTAACCGTTTATCCGGGATAATTAATTCTTCAAAAGAATCTCCTGTACAGGCATTGTTTGTTACAGGAGCAAACCCGTTATACACAATGTCTGACACCGGACAAGCAAGAAAAAGCTTTGATAAAATACCCTTTATTGCAAGTTTTTCTTCTTTCATGGACGAAACGGCTCACCAGGCTGATCTCATTCTTCCCAATCACATCTTTCTGGAAAGATACGAGGATGTTCCAACACCCCCGGGCTTTGCTGTTCCATCGATTTTTCTGGCGAAACCTGTGATTGAACCGGTCTTTAATACTAAACATTCAGGTGACGCAATAATCAAGATTGCGAAAACTCTTGGAGGAAGTATAGGAGAGTCCTTCCCCTGGACATGTTATGAAAATTGTCTTAAAAAAACACTTGGGGACAAATGGGGCACTCTTTTAAACCAGGGAGTATGGATGGATAAAAATTTTAAGCCGTCCACATGGGCCAATGCTTTTGGAGAATCTTCAACACAATTTTATTTTGTGCCAAAAAGCGCTGATCCTTTTTCCGGCCCTGACCTGATTAACGCTGAAGGTGACCAAAAATCTTATCCCCAAATCCTTATTTCCTATGATTCCATGAGGCTTGCAAACGGCTTTATTGCTGATCCTCCTTTTGTTATAAAAACAGTGAGCGATACAGTTCTTAAAGGTAAAGATATTTTTGTTGAGCTAAATCCTGACACAGCCCGGGAGTTGGGGCTGCATGAAGGCGATTATGCAAATTTAAGCACCTTGAAGGCAAAGGTAAAAGTAAGAGTGCATATATTTAACGGGATTAAGCCGGGTGTTATCGCCATGCCGACAGGCCTGGGGCATACAGCTTACGACAAGTACCTGGCAGAAAAAGGAATAAATTATAACAAACTCATCGGGTCTGTTGAAGACCCTGTTTCCGGGCTTGACGCAGCATGGGGGATCAGGGCAAAGCTTGCTAAAGCATAAATATTGTATGAGGTTCTGATGAAAAACAAGCACAAGAATAATAATGCTAAAAAATTTGGAATGGTTATTGACCTGGATAAATGCACAGGTTGCGGAGCATGCATGGTGGCATGCATGGCTGAAAACAACGTTCCATTTAAGGATGATGAAACTGATAAACTTCTCAGCATCACTTGGATGAGGGTTTATAAATTAAACAACGGAGAGTCTTTTCCTGATTTTGAGGAATGTTACCTCCCCAGACCATGCATGCACTGTGAGGGGGAACACGGACATTCACCATGTGTTTCAGTATGCCCTGCAACTGCAACTGACTATAATCTGGAAACAGGCATAGTCAGCCAGATATATACAAGATGTTTCGGGTGCCGGTACTGCATGGCTGCATGCCCGTACCATGCCCGCTATTTTAACTGGTGGGATCCTGTATGGCCGGCCGGCATGGAAAAAACTTTGAGCCCCAATGTATCACCGAGAATGAGAGGTGTTGTGGAAAAATGCAGCTTCTGTTTTCACAGATACCAGCTCGCCAAAGACAGGGCTTATATGGAAGGCAGAAGAGATATCGAAGAAGATGAATACCAGACAGCCTGTACTCAGGCATGTCCTGCAGGAGCAATTACCTTCGGCGATCTTAACAACCCTGATCATGCTGTTGCTAAAATGGTTAAACCTGACCCCCATCATCACGGTCGACCCATGAATCCGAAAGCGTTCCGGCTGCTTGAAAAACTGGGAACCAACCCAAAGGTTTACTATATGTCAAGCAGGGAATGGGTAAGAAAAACCGGCGATAAATATCTTGAAGATGAAACAAAAGTTAAAAAACATTAAACAGTATATATTTTAAGGAGCATATTAATTATGGATTCTGCATTAATACCCAATGGCGTAACACGCTGTTCTTTTGGCAAATTTGCCTTGGGGATACTAATAGTAGGCGCCGTACTGCTGTGGGGTGTTTATGCCATGCTGCTTTGCTGGCTGAAAGGGCTTAACCAGACAAATATGAATGATTCCTATGGGTTTGCATTATGGATCTGGGCAGACCTTGGAGTTATTGCGCTGGGAGGCGGTGCTTTCTTTACAGGTTTTTTAAGATACATTGTAGGTAAGGACGAACTTAAAAACATAATCAATTACGCTGTCCTAATAGGCTTTATATGTTACAGTTCAGCTCTTTTGATTCTTGGCATGGATGTGGGTCAGCCACTGAGATCATGGTTTATTTTCTGGCATGCCAACGTGCATTCCATGCTCACAGAGGTTGCGTTCTGCCTTTCATGCTATTTTGCAGTTCTAACTATTGAATACATACCATTAATTCTTGAAAATCGGCAGATAGACAAGGTTCCATTTTTTCATCATTTAGGACATAACATGCACAAGGTTATGGCTCTATTTGCCGCGACCGGGGCATTTCTCTCCTTTTTTCATCAAGGTTCTCTCGGCGGAGTTGCCGGCGTACTTTACGGCCGCCCCTTTGCATTCAGGGAAGGACTCTTTATATGGCCATGGACATTCTTTCTCTTTACATGGTCTGCGGCTGCATACGGACCCTGTTTTACCCTTTTTGTTACATGGTTAACAGAAAAAATTACAGGTAAAAAGCTGGTAAAGGATAATGTGGTTCTGCTCCTTGCAAAAATTTCCGGCTGGATGATAGGGACTTATACAATAGCAAAAATTATTGATACCTGGTACTGGGCGACAAGTGTTTTACCGCCCCAGGGTTACTCTTTTATGGATTTTTACGCTGTATCGCCTGACAATCCATTTTACGGATTATGGATTTTTGTGCTGGAAGTGGTTATTTGCGGACTTATACCTGCCCTTATTTTAATTTCCCCAAAGGGACGTTCCAACAAGCTGCTGAGATGGATTGCACTTTTCCTTGCAATTATCGGCGTAAGTCTTAACAGGTGGGTAATGGTTCTTCAGGTTATGGCTGTTCCCGTACTCACATTTGAAACCTGGCAGATGTATGTGCCAAGCTGGCAGGAAGTGGCGACAACAATACTTCCAGTGGCGTACGGCACAATTCTTATTATGATTTCCTATCGCTATCTACCGATATTCCCACAGGAAACAGAGCTTAATCCTGTTGGGTCGGAAGATTTGCCTGAAGACAGTATTAAATTAAAACCGGCAGAAGCTTAGCTATCACGGTTTTAAATTTTTGGTTTTGAGTTTTGAGTTAACTAAAAGCAATCTCGGCGAGTTGAAAAGCTATAGACAAAATTAAAAAAGGAGTAAAATATGTTTCCCTTTTCATTTGAATGGGTCTGGGATATGGGTCATATAGTTTTCATGGGCGGTCTCTGGTATGCCCTGAGTATTTTAGGTTTAGGCATGGCTTACTGCATAATCAAGACCGTAATTGAAACTTCAACAGGAGCAGAAGACAACGCACATCACTAAAAAAATATAATTTTTTTCATACTGATAAAAAAGGCGCTTGACTGCTAATCTGAGTTTAAGCGCTTTTTTTTATTTTTATCCGTCACCTGACAGGACTTCCTCATTCAGGTGGAAATACCGAATTTTGGCAGAACATAAAGCTGCATTAAAAAATAGATGGCGATAATTACAAAACAAATTATTATTTTTATCATCATTGCTCTCCTGTTTAATACTGTAAATAAATCACAAAATAAAATCGGTAAGATATAATACCCAAAATTTACAAACTCATTTTGCCTCATTCTGACTATTTAATATTTAAGGTAAAAGTTGATCAACAATCAATATTTTTCAATGCTTTTTGGTGGATTCGCTTCGCTTAATCCACCCTACAAACTACTCAATAACATAACCTATGGCGGTAAACGTCATTCCCGTGAAAACGGGAATCCAGTATTTTGGCTACTCCTGTCGATGCTACATAGGACACGTTCGGGGAACGTGCCCTACTTTCTTTTATATAAAATTGTAGGGTGGATTAAGGAGCGTAGCTACGAATCCACCAAAGTTAATTGATTATTATTTTTCTACAATCCCCTGTTTTATCCTGGAGTCATGATCCTTTTTCTTCGGGTCTCCACTATATCCAAGAGCTTTCCAATCCATTAAACCTTTTTTTCCCTGTTTAGCATGGCAGACACTACATCTGTTCTTCTTTCCGCCAAGCGCTTTTTCTTTAGTGGCTACCATGTGAAAAACAGGCCAGTACATTTCTGTTTCAATTGGGGCATAAGAGCCTGAATATTTTAATCCAACACTTTTCATTCCAGCAGTAAAAGCTTTGTCCCAGTCAAGAGTTTCCCAGTATCCGCCCTTTCCAAAAAGCTTAGGTGCAAGAAGTTTTTTAGTCTTTGCATCGTAATATTGTTTCCCTCTCATTACTTTAAATGGGGAAATTTTTGATTTTTTATCCTTAAATCTGCCCTCAAGTTTATTAAATATTAATAATTTAGAAGGGTCTTTGATCTCTTCACCCAATAAATAATAATCAGTTTTACCATTGTGCCAGTAGTACTCAGGTGTCATATTTTTTTTCCATTTAAAGTCACCTTTTTTCCAACTGTATAAAGGCTGGTTGTTTTCATCTTTTTCAACTTTTCTTTTTTTATCACCAGCAGTAGTCCAATCCCACCATACTTTAGTTGAACAGCTTTTGCCAACTTTTGGGATATGGCAGGTTTCACAGGCGACGCTTTTTGCGTGTTTATCAATTAAACTTCCCATTTTAATTTTTTTAGCTTTGTGAAAGTTCTTTTCCTTGTGGCATTCTGTACATTCAAAATGATTTACTCCGGCAGCCATTGAAGCGTGAAGTGCACCCTTAATATGATGTTTTTCATCACCATGACAATCTATGCAACTCATATTGTATTTACCCATATGAACATCAGTGTCATCTGTTGGTTTATTCAGGCTTTCATCCATATCAGCATGTTTGATACAATTTCCGCCGCCACCACAGAAATGACATGCCCCACAGTTTTCATTTTTAGGATTTCCGACATTTTGAGCAATTTTTACGAAATCAGGTCTTTTATAAGTTTTTTTATCTCCTTTAAAAAATTTTTCTTTTTCTTTGTAAACCGGATAACCCTCTGCTGTTGGAAATTTTTTGTAAGTTCCTGTCTGATCATGGCAAACCAGGCAATCGATCTTTTCGCTGTTGGAAAAATCAAAGTCTTTGTCTTTCCAGCCATAACCTGCATGGCAGCTTGTACATCTTGGTTCATTTGAATTAATATTAATACAAAAGTTGTTAAACATGGTTTTTTTGCCAAGCTTAATCTTTTTTCCATGTAATTCAAACTCGCTGCCTTCCCATCTCCAGTGTCTGGTTTTCATAAAATCTTCAGCAGCTTCATCATGACACTCAATGCAGGTTGCCGTAACATCTTCCGGTGTTGCAAAGGGCCCTTTTAAATCCTTGTGTTCATCAATAACCTCTCCAAAAGAAAGAGAATTGAAAAAAATGGAAAACAGAAAAATTAAAAAAAATTTTGCTTTCATATACTTCCTCCCCATTGAATGTCATGGACAACTTTATAACGAGCTACTGATTTAAAAATGATTTTCTTCCTGAATGTACTCTAAAACCTTTTTTTCATATACACCCTGTTATTATAAAAGAAAATACTTTTATTCTATTGAATTAATCTTTATACTCTTTTATGAAAATTAATACAAATCGAATCCATATCGTTTTTTTAAGAATATACCATGGGGTGCAAAAATGAAAGTCCAGGAATTTATGACAACAAACATAAAGTTTGTGGATGCCGAAGGCACGGTATCTGATGCTATTGAAAAAATGGTGGACAGGCGTATCCGGTCACTGGTAGTCAGCTTTAATAAGAAAAATGTTGAATACGGTGTAATAACCGCAAGGGATGTGGTTTTTAAAGTACTTGCCAAAGGGCTTGATCCAAAAAAAATTAAAGTGTCTGATATTGCCTCAAAACCGATACTGTCAATTGAACAGAGTACATCCATCAAGGATGCTGCGGCTCTAATGGAAAGATCAAATATAGCAAGAATTTTTGTTGAAAAAAACGAAAATATTATAGGGGTTATTTCCATGGTTGACCTTATGGATGCGTCACTGATTATAAGGGCAAGAGGTGAACATGTTTTTTGATAAAATATTATCCCACGACAAAAAAGAGCAGAGGGTTATAGAAAATATAAGAGGACATATAAAGCTCCTTTGCACAGCCTGCAATACCTTCAGGCTTGGTATCGGAAAAAACAACCGGAAGCTTATTAATGACGTTGCCGAGCTTGAACGCAAAGGGGATTCAATCAGAAGAGAAATAATCTCTAACATATATAATGGAGCGTTCCTGCCTTACCTTAGACCTGATCTGTGCAAATTTGTCGAAATAGTGGATCGCGTTTTTGATCTTATAGAAGACACGGCATTTCTATATTTAAGCATGGAAATCCCTGAACATTCAGACAGGGAAGAGAACAGCGTCTCTTTTTTCATGAAAATTCCGGAACCGATTAAAAATGACTGTGCCAGAGTCGCTTTTTTCAATGTCAAAATCTGTGAAATGCTCTTAATAACATTTGAAGCCATGCTTAAGGGGGAAGATCTCGGTGAAAAAACACTTGCCATAAGGATCTATGAAAAAAAAATCGATGACATTAAATTCAATATGCTGGAAGAAATACGCAAAGTAGATATAAACAATTTTTGGGACGGCAAAATACTGTCTGATTTTATTACCACTATAACTAAGGTAAGCGACATAATTGAGGATGCGAGCGATCATATCCAAATTATAAGCGTCAGTATGAGATAAAGATATTATGTGGAAAGTTGCAAGTGGTGTTTTTCTGGGCTGGAGTCTCGGCGCTAATGATTCAGCTAATATTTTCGGCACAGGGGTTGCCACAGGAACAGTTAAATATAGAACAGCAATAATGCTCACAGCGGCATTTGTATTGCTTGGAGCCATTCTTGAAGGACCAAAGTGCATGGCAACGATCAAAGACATCTCCCGTCTGATACCCATGGAAGCATTCTGCTGTACCCTCGCCACAGCAATCACCATGGCTGTTTTAACTTTCATGGCCATTCCTTCTTCATCTTCCCAGGGAATTATAGGAGCTGTTATTGGAGCAGGAATTCTTTCAGGAACGGCTGACTTTTCAAAACTTTATAAAATAGTTATATGTTGGGCATTTACACCTGTTCTGGGAATCGTTTTAGGATATTTTTTTTACCGCTTTTTAAAATATCTGCTGAATAAAACTGTAAACAGCTTAACCCTGCGCAACTATATTTACTTTATCGGAATTATAATAGCAGGGTCTTATGGAGCATATTCGCTGGGCGCAAATAATGTTGCCAACGTCACAGGAATTTATGTGGGCGCAGGCATTCTGTCTACTGAGACTGCGGCCATAGTCGGAGGGGTTAGTATTGCCCTGGGTGTTTTAACATACAGCAAAAAGGTTATGATGACTGTGGGTAAGGGGATTGTTCCACTTGACCCTTTTTCAGCTTTTACGGTTGTTCTTGCCGAAGCCTTTACTCTCCACATATTTACTCAAATAGGAGTACCTGTTTCTTCTTCCCAGGCTGTGGTAGGCGCCGTGACCGGCATTGGCCTGGCAGGTGATCTGCGCACAGTCAACTTGAAAATGCTTGGAAAAATAGCAGGAGGCTGGCTTTTAACTCCGGTTGCAGCAGGCATACTCTCATATTTGCTGATAATATTGATGGCATCAGGTATTGTTTAAAAAAGACCATATTAAGGTCAATATTCCAGCCAGCAAAAAGTGTGTTTCAACCAGAAAATCCAGCCTTATTCCAGGCATCATGTATCCCTTTTCATGGGTCGAAAGAATCCAGAACAAAAAAAACGGGCAGAGGGATAATAGATATCCCAGCGAAGGAATAAGGTGTAATCCGACCGCAAAAACCATTGAAAAAAAAATAGCTGCGAGCAGAATTTTTAAAATCTTTAGCGTGCGTTTTTCTCCGAGAAGTATCGGGATCGTCTCTTTTCCAACCAGCCTGTCCCCCTGCATATCAAGAATATCAAAAAATGCAGTCCTGACAAATACAAGGCAGGTTGACCATATAAATACAGTCATGGTGCCGAGATCCATACTCCCTGAAACGGATAAAACAGGAAACAGTACAGTAATAATCCCCAGGGCAAGAGCAACCAGTATTGTTTTTGAGCCCGGGATGTCTCTTACCCCTGAATATTTACCCTTTGTCAATTTTTCAGGAATCAGTTTCAGGTTATAAATAATACCTGTAAAGCTCATGACAAGAATAATCATAAAGGGGGTTATCCCCACAGAATATGCCGAAAAAAGGCATCCAGTCCCTGCAATAGCCGCAAGAAAGCCCAAAAAAAATCTGTTGTTTATATAAAAAGATTCCCTTGCGGGATCATTATAATGGTCTGCGTGCACACCGGTAAGGTTGTTGAAAATATGCATGGACAACACATATAAAGCCGAAACAAGTAAAAGAAAAAAATTATTTTCAAGCCCCTGAAGCTTTATACCCGCATAGCAAAGAGATCCCGCGCCAAGAGCCACATATATATTTGTAAGAAGAAGGCTCCTCTGAATCTTGAAAAAAAAACTGCGCCACCTTTGCCCCCTTTTCATGGGCAGCATTTCCAGGGTTCTGTATACCCTCTTTATTATCCAGTTGGGAGTGGAAGCTCCTGCGGTAATACCAATTGAGCTTGCTGATGAGAGCTTATCTAAATCAAGTTCGTCTTCGGTTGCAATATGGTAAGCAGGTTTCCCTGTTTTTGCCGCAATTTCAGCCAGTCTTCTGGTGTTGCCGCTGTTATGCCCACCCACAACAACTACAGCCTCTACTGATTCAGCTATTCGGGTTACTTCCTCCTGCCGCCTTGCAGTTGAATCACAAATTGTATTGAAAATTTTATAATGGGGACATTTAACGAGGGCTCTTTTCTTCACCATTTCAAAAAACATGGTGCTCTGTGTGGTTTGTGCAACTATTATTCCCCTGTCATGAACTTTAAGGCTGTCAAACTCTTCAAGACTTTCAACAACATTGCCCTTTTCACCTGCATAACTCAAAAGACCTATAACTTCAGGATGATTTTTATCCCCTACAATGATTACGCCATAATCTTTTTCAGTATGCTTTTTAATAATAGTCTGAACTTTTATGACCCTGGGGCATGTAGCGTCAATTACGTTAAACCCGGCTTTTTTTAAATCTTCTTTTACTTTTGCAGGTACACCGTGAGCTCTTATGAGAATAGTTCCTGATCCCTTTTCAGGAATATCCTCTATAACCGATATCCCTCTTTCTTTTAACAGAGTTAAAACACTGGGGTTATGTATAAGAGGTCCGAAAGTATAGATGGGATTTTCATACTTGCCAGGCGCATCCAGCACCATTTCAACAGCCCTGCGAACACCCATACAAAAGCCGGCGGTTTTAGCTACTGTTAATTTCATATTCTAAGAGAGAAAACAAAAGTGAGCCTAAAAAAAATCGAGGACAAAAGAAATGTCAGTCAATCAGCTACTGTAAAAAACGAATTATTTACAACTCCTTAAGAAATATTTTATGATCCACAAGAGAAAGTGAATGTATGCTTGCCTTTATAAATTTCTGATCGCCGAATATGCTTTCCAGCCTTATTCCGTCATCCTCAGGCTCAACAGTATCAACAGCCTCCATTATCAGTTGCTCTTCATCACCTGTAATCATATAAGCGCTGGCTTCACACATGATTATATCCTCCATATTTTAATGTACTCAAAGTGGTTATTTTTTTTTGCATTCCATGAGCTCGAACAAAAACTTCGAACAAAATTAAACATTTTGAAACCGGCTCATTCATCTATATTTTCAAATTTTCCTGCAAAAGGGTATCTATAAGACGTGGGAGCGGCGTTAAGGGCATACCGACTATTTCGATATTTTCCTGAAACAGGGGTATAAGATATTTTTTTGCACGGCTTTCGGCAATGGCCTCTGCTATTTTTAGAGAAACTTCTCCCATCATGGAATGGGCTACAAGTATGCTCAAAGGTCCGATTATAACATCAACAGTTTTTACTGTCCGCACAATTGCATTTTCGCCTGAAGCGCCGCGATTTGCCTTTGCCTTAAGCATTTGAGAAGTGGCAACTGCATTTGTGCCCAAAGCAATAATCTCAATTCTTTCAGAAAACTTTTCCTTGAGTTTTTTGATTACAGCGCTACCGATTCCACCGCCCTGCCCGTCTATTACACATATTTTTTTCATAAAATTATAAAATATTAACCAGACCTTTCATTATTTTTACAAATAATTATAAATAAATAATCCGCTGCATGTCAATAAAAACAGTTTTTAATTAAACCAAAGCATTTAAGGCTTTTTTATAGAGGCTGAAAAACCAGGATCAGCCGCCTTTGTTTACTATTTGCCGAACGAATAAGGATAGATCGTGTGAGGAACGAACCACGATCTTATCCGGTGT
>CAYZXU010000068.1:0-12981 GCA_964482535.1 uncultured Desulfobacteraceae bacterium
CGGAACCGAAACTTTCCACTACACCTTCACAGATCAATGAAGGCTGGTTAAAATTATCAGGGGCTTATGACGCTGAGAAAAAAGATGATTAGAGATCTAACAAGGCAGAGTCGTTAAACTCTGCCTTGTTTTTGAAAAAGAAAAGCTAAAATATCTTTATTTTTTAAACTTCCTTCTTAAGCCGGCAAGACCTATCAGGCCTGTGCCCAATAAAAACATGGTGGCCGGTTCAGGCACAGGGGTTGTTGTATAGCCGCCAAAATGTGAAATTGTCGCAGGATTGCCGCTGTTGCCTGCATCAGGCAAAAACTCATTCGTCCACCAGCCTGATGCCAGTGCAGGATTCAGCAGGAATAAAGAAAAATTTGGGCCGCCTTTAACAGTATAAAGTTCTAACTCGGCATTAGGATCATCAACAGCCCATGTGCCGTGGGTGGCGGAGTCATAATCAGTTGTATCGCCATCATTATTTAAATAAGTCAGGGTAATAGGTGCGCCCTCTGTTTTATCCCCTTCATTCTTGCCATAAAGATAAATGTCAAGGTCTACGCCCAGCACGTCAAACAGAATATCCGCTATTTCAACTGCATTATCGTTTCCCGCATATGTTCCCATCCATGTGCCTGAATAAGCCCATGTAGCTGTGGGTGTGCCAACATTAACTATTGTATAAGAAAAAGCACTTGAAGAAAATACTGATAATAAAAACGTTAAGCTTATTAAAAAAATTGAAATTCGTTTCATAGTAATACCTCCTTTTTATATTTATTAGCTTAATAAAAGAGCATCAGCCAACAATTATCTGTCCCTCAATTTTAACTGATTTATTAAAATGTGCAGCAAATAACATGCCTGAATTTTTTTTCTACAGTTTTTTTTATATTTTTGTAGTTTTTTCAAATAGTTATTTTTGATATGCAACAAAACCAAAATTCTAATAACAAATTTTTTATGTAATTGTCTTCCTGATTACACAAAAATTATGTAGTTTATTACATAATTGCTGCAAAATAGATTTCACAGCATCAAAGATGCGTTTGGAAAATAAAAAATTATGCTTTTCAAAACGAATAGTTTATTATATTATAAATAAAATTTGTATTTTTATTCTTTATAAGAAAAGGAGACTTGGAATGAAAAATATATATTTTATACTTATTATCTTTATATTTTTTCTATTGAATTTTTCATCGTGCAGTGACGGAGGCAGTTCATCAAACAGCGGAACCCTGTCCCTTGATCTTACAGATGCCGCATCAGATGATTATAAGGCAGTATATGTTACCATAAAGGAAGTAAAAGTTAACAAAAAGGATGATGAAGACTCGGAAAACGGCTGGAAGACCGTGGCAACGCCGGACAAGACATATAATCTTCTTGAGCTTGTTAATGGAGTAAGAGAGGAGCTGGGCATTACCAGCCTTTCGCCAGGCGCATATTCTCAGATGAGAATGATACTTGGTACTGAGCCTGATGATGAGGACAATATCCTTTTCCAGCCCCATGAATGCGCAAATTATATCATAGGCAAGGATGATGAAGTTCATGAGTTAAAAGTTCCAAGCGGAGAGCAGACAGGCATAAAGATTGTCTGCGGGTTTGAAATTAATGCAAATTCCACCACAGAGCTTATTTTAGATTTTGACGCTTCAAGATCTGTGGTAAAAGCCGGCAACAGCGGAAAATGGCTTTTAAAACCTGTTGTAAAGGTTTCCGATGAAGCTTTAAATTCAGTAATCACAGGCGTTATAGAAGAGTCAGAAGGGGAAGGGGAAAAGATTGAAGGAGCTTTTGTCAGCGTCCAGACTTATGATGGTGAGGAAGAAGACCCAAAAGACAGAGTAACAGTTTACACAACAACATTATCATCGGAAGATGATAATGACTGCGGCCAGTATAAGCTTTTTGTCCCGTCCGGTGATTATAATATTGTTGTTTATAAGGAGGGGTATGAAATAAGCTGTGCAAGAGTCAGTGTTGAAGCAGGGAACGAGTATACGCAAGATTTTTCCCTTGTTGACTCAGAAACCTGCACCATCTCCGGAGAAGTATCTGTTGGAGACGACCCCGAGGATGAGGACCTGTACGTTACAATAAGTTTCAGACAGTTAATGACATGCGGCATTGAAGATGATCAGATGGTTGAAATAAAATCTGTTAATGTAGGGAACGGCAGCGAATACAGCATAAATCTTCCCACTGATGTAAGCCTTGTTGTTGCGTCATCATACGAAGAAGAGACTCAGGAGTTTGTAGATCTTACAGATTACAAAAATGGCCAGCCATTGGACATAGATATGTAGAAAAATCCTTTTAATATATTGAAAAGCCGCCTGAAAAAGGCTGATGTTTTTAAGAAGTATTTTATTGTTAAAAGGGAGGAAATTATATGAGCGAAAAAAAAACTGTTCTTGTTGTGGATGATGATCCTGATTTTAATAATATTACCCAGAGCTATCTGAAAAAAGCAGGTTTTTTGATTAAAGAGGCATTTAACGGGGTTGAGGCTATGGAAATAATAAATAATGAACCCCCTGATGCAGTTGTACTTGATGTAATGATGCCTGAAAAAAACGGGTACCAGGTTTGCAGCGAGCTAAAAGGTGATGAGCGTTTTGCAGACATACCTATTCTTTTGCTTACCAGCGTGGGGTCAAATGTTACATCAAATCAGGTTTCAGGGCAGCCCACACGATATTCTCATTTTAGCGGTATGTATACAGAAGCTGACGATTATCTGGAAAAAACAGCTTCAGGAGAAGAAATTGTTCAAAGCATAAAAAAGCTTATATATGGGTAGTTTTATTATTCCTCATGCATTACTTTGAATGATTTATTATTCTTAACAGGGAAAAAAACAGTAAAATTACTCCCTTTTCCATAGACGCTTTTAACGTTTATATAACCGCTCATGGAATCGAGAAGTTCCTTGACTATGGGAAGACCAAGGCCTGAACCCGTGGCATAGCGTGTGCTTTTGTCTTTAACACGGTAAAATCTTTGAAAAATTTTGTCAAAATTTTCTTTTTTGATTCCTATGCCGTTATCTTTTACAGATACTCGGACATGTTTGTCGGAGTAATCTGCCTCCACCCTGATTTTACCGCCCTTCCCTGTATAATTCATGGCATTTGTTATGAGATTCCCGAAAACAGACTCAACCGCAAGTGCATCGGCAATAATCGGAGGGAAGGGCTGTTGTGATAGTTTAAGAGTTAAAACCTGATTTTTGCTTTTTGCCATGTCTCTTAAAAAAAGAACGGTTTTTTGCAGTATATCATCAATCTGGACCGAATCCGGTTCATGAAAAAATGTTCCCACATCTATCCTTGAAAGATCAAGCAGGTCTCCTATCAAAGATATTAATCCAAAGGTCCGTTCCTTGGCTCTGGCAAGAATTTTCAGATCCTTTTCATATGCCTCGCCGGCCATATCGCCCAGCACAAGGGCGAGCTGCTGATGGATCGTTGACAGGGGGGATTTTAATTCATGGGAAACCCTGGCTAAAAATTCGGATTTAAGCCGGTCAAGCACTTTTATGTTGGAAATGTCAACACAGGTCACCACAGCGCCGAGTTTTTCATCTTTTTCTCCAAGTACAGGTCGTCCCCTGATCATCAGGTATTTGTCTTTTGAAAGCGCAAGCTCAAAAGTGGCGGCATCTTTGGCATAGACCTTACTGTATCTTGAGATTTTTATGACAAAATCACAAAGCTCTTTATCTTTAACATAATCAGCAATATAGCCTCCGGTTTCAAGGGTTTTTTCTATCTCGAGAAGAGACCTGAATGAAGGATTCATTAAAATTATCCTTCCATGAAGATCAGTAACGGCCACTCCTGTGGGAAGAGATTCTATGATTGCCCTGATCCGGCTTTGAGAGGCCATCTTTTCAGTCTCAAGAAGCTTTAATTTTGTTTTGTCCAGTGCATCCTGCATCTTGATTTCATTTCTTAAATCGTGGAAAAAACCTATGGTAGCCATCTCCTGGTCTGCTTCGTAAACTATTGCAGCATCAAGATATATGGGAACATTTGTTTTGTTTTTACTTAAAAGATCTACAGGAAAAGATTTTAATTTCCCCTTGGGTCCAAAATCATCCTTCCTGAGAAACCACATAACCTCCTGTGCTCCACCTGGTGGATATATGTCTCTTATATCAAGGGTGGACAGGGCTTCTTCAACTGTATATCCTGTTATTTTTGCAGCGGATTCACTAAAAAAAAGTATCTTTCCGGTTTTGTCTGCGGCAATAACTCCGTCAGGAGCGCTTAAAATGAGTTTTTGTAAAAAAGCATTGGGACGGTGAAGCTTGTCTTCAAGTCCCCCCAAGGTGGGCAGATCAAAATCCATTACTACTATTGATTCAAGCTTGTCCTTCTCAAAAACAGGATATGCAAAGATACAGGCAACCTTATTTGGATCAATAACGCCCTTTTTTTCATGGCGCAGGGAAGGGGATGATGTTCTGACAACAGTTGCTGCCGGACAGTCAGCACATGGAGCATCAATGTTGAAAAAAAATTTATGGCATACTTTTCCTGTTATGCTGTGGTCACTGGTGGTAGTTTTTTGTCGGGCTGCCAAAATTTTAAAATCAGGAGACAAAACAATAAACTTTCTTCCAAAGGCATCCACTGCCTTTAGCAGATACTCCTTTTCAATTTCAGATCTCATATTTTATACTTTATTTTATTAAACAGGTTCTGCTTCAGATTTCTTTATCCAGCCGATTTTGTCTTTGGAAAATATTATTTTATAAAACCCTTTTTTCTCTTTTTCCACTTTTATCTTTGTTCCCTCGTGAAGCATGAATAATTCTGTAGATTTTTTTGCAAACCCTGATCTTACAGATACTTTTTCAGGAATTACAACAGCCTGCCTTATTGTTAAGGACTCATAATAGTTATAAAAGGCAGTTGAAATAAATATGATTGCAAAAAACATTATACAATAAACCGGAAGTTTGAAAATTCTCTTTTTTTGTATAATACTCTTTTGTATAATACGAACGCATAAAATAAGCCAGAATATAAAATTCAAGGCTATTGCCGTCCATTGAACAGCTGGAATTTTTAAAATAAATTTCCAGAAAAAAATAATTTTTATAATCTGGCTGTCCCTTTCCTCCACGGCATCTTTGAGCTGCATTGATGCGAATTCCATATTAAATTGCAGGTCAGGATCACCTGGAATCAGCTTATAAGCCCGCTCGTACCATAAAACAGCTTTGCCGAGATTGCCATTTTTTAAATATGCATTAGCAAGATTATAAAAAAGCTTTCCGTTTTTTATGCCTGAATCGGTGATTTTTGTAAATTCTGAAATTGCTGATGTATAATTTTGAGCTCTGTAATATCTAATGCCGGTTATAAACGATTCAGCAAGGTCGTCGGAAAATCCGGTTGCTGTAAAAGAAAAAAGCAGAATAAACAGAAAAAAAACCGGTTTAAATATCCTGATTGTCATTTCAGCAGCTCCTTTAACAGAGCGCCTGTATTTTTAAGCAGCTCATTTTTTACATCAGCGCTCATGCCTGCACCGCTGTACCTTGCGGATTCAATATCTTTTAAAAGGCCGGCAGCTTTATTTGATGTTTCATCCGAATATCCTTTTGACAGCAGAATCTCTTTTGCTTCAACATATGTGAGGGTCTCTCCTTTTACACCGGCTTTTGAGTAAATTGCACAGGCTGCCGCCCTGTATAAAAGAGAAAGAAAGGTTTCATCTGATATTTCGGCTTTAGAGGAGTCTTTAATGGCTGTTTTAGCTTTTTGTGCAAGTATCTGCCCCATGTCATCGGTTTTTTGTGTAAAGATTAAATATAGCTTAAGAGCTAAAAAAATTACGCCAGGCGCTGCAATTAAAATAATAAACAGATACAAGGGCGTTGAGCGCTGGTTTTTCAAAGCATCCATGCTGTCTTTTAAAGGCAGAATATCATGGCCTGTGAATTGAACCTTTTTTTTGCCGATTAATAATTTTTTGGAATTATCATCACCGGAAAAAATTTGCAGTTTTTCTTTGTTTTCGGCCTGATTGACTGTCAAAGAAAAAGGATTCGCTGAAATTATTTTGTAGCTTTTTATATCTGTGTCAAAATAGCATATTTTTACAGGCTCAAAAGAATAGATTCCGGGTTTAAGCCCAACCAGGGCAAGGTTAAATGTTTTTTTCCCTGAATAACCGTCATTCCCCAGGTTTATATCTTCAACAGGAGAATCCTTATATGTCTTGAAAGAATCAGGGACTGTGATATCGGGGAATCGGGCATCCATGATATTTCCCCTGCCATTTATTATAATGGCGAGGGTTGTGGAGTCTCCTGCATTGATCTGTGAATTTTTCAGGTCTCCTTTTATTTGAAAACTTCCCACTAAACCGGAAAACCTGACACTTCCCTCATAATCAGGCAAAGGTTTGACATTCAGTTTCAGATCTTTTGTTCTAAAAACTCCTGGTTCAAGGTTTGCGCCTGAAAAAAAACCGTTGTTGAAAAATGAATCATAAGAGTTCCTGCCTCTTCGAACTATATCACAGGATAAAATTGCAGGTTCAATTGTTATGGCGCCGGTTTTTAAAGGAATAAGCACATAGTTAAGCTCGGTAACCGTATATTCTGTTCCTGATATTAACTTGCCGAATGACCTGCTTTCCCCTGTCTGTTTTGCGTCAAAACCTTCAAAATTCGGCTTTTGAAATATCGGGTTTGTAACCTGCATATTATTATAAAGCCTGAATGTATATATAATCTGTTCACCTTCATAGGGCTCTTTGTTTGAAACAGATGACAAGACAAAAATATCCCTGCTTTTTTCCGAAGAGGCGCCGGCATCTTCGGCGACATTAATAATTATCTGTTTTGTAAAAAAGGTTTTGCCTTTGGATACTATTTTTAACCCTGGCACAACAAGGCGGCCATCTTCTATCGGCAATAATGTATATGAATATCTTGTTTCTTTGGAAGCATGGCCGTTAATAAAATTAAAATTAGAGCTTTTCCCCCTTGAGATGACCTTAAAATCCTTAATTGAAGAAATATCGACCTCACCCTTGCCATCTTTTACGACAACCGTAAGATTAACAGACTCCCCCGGGCCAATGGCGGTTCTGTCAACCTTCGCGTGTACCTCCAGACCAAAGGCTGCGGATGCTGAAAGTTGCAGCAAAAAGAAAGATAAAACTGCCATTACTGCCTGTTTCATTACCAGTCCTTTTCCACAGATCTTTTTTGATAATTTTGCATCATACCCATTCCAGGTTTGTCTTTAAGCCTGTTTAACATTTTTTCAGCCTGCTTTCCTTCATCTTTTTTATCAGAAAGTCCGCTCCTGGCATTCTTCTGGCCTGTATCCTTTGGCATCTCGTTGTCTGGTTTTTGACTCTCTGGTTTTTGACTCTCAGGCTTTTGATTTTTTGGTTTTTGTTTCTGCTTTTGATCCTGTGAATTATTTTCAGGCTTTTTTGAGTCTTTACCTTTCCCATCGTCAGATTTTTTTTCGGGGTTTTTGCCATCTTTATCCCCAGATTTTTTATCTGGTTTATCTTTATTTGGTTTATTCTCTTTAATAATCTTTTTCACATATTCCAGATTCTCTTTTGCCTGCAAATCATCAGGTGAAATTTCAAGGGCTTTTTTATAATTGGCAAGAGCCTCTTTAAATTTTTTTTGTTTAAAATTTGAATTTCCAAGGTTGTATAAAGATTTTTGCTTTAATGTTTTGCTTTGGGCCTCAGCCCCCTTTGCTTTAAAGGCCTGATCGTAATTATCAGCAGCAGCCTCATAGTCACCCATCTTATAATATGTATTCCCTAAATTATAATATATCTCCGGCAATTCAGGGTTTTCAAGCTGACCCTTAATAAAAAAGTTAAGAGCATTTTTATAATCATTTTGTTTGTATGCCTCCATTCCCTGGTGAATATATTTTTGCATACCGGCTGCTTTTGCCCCTGTATTAAAAAACAAAATAACAAGAATTATTGACAGCACCTGCTTTTTTTTAACACATGACACAAAAAGTTCAATAATATATAGCAGAACTGCAATTGCAAGAAACCACTGATACCTGTTCTCCCACACTTTTTTTCTTGTCTCTGTCCGGGTTGTATTTTTCATTTGACCCCTGATGCGGACATTATAGATATCTTCAAGATCCATATCTCCTGCAATGGATTTTACATAAGCGCCGCCGGTTAAGATGGCCATTTTTTTCAAGGTCGCTTCATCAAGTTTTGCAAGAATAATTTTTCCTGATCTGTCTTTTTTAAAACCTCCGTTTTTATCCGGCACCGGAACCCCTGTATCTTTTCCTATGCCTATGCAAAAAAGTTTGACGCCTGCTTTTTTTGCGGCTTCTGCTGCCTCAATGGAACCGGCTGCAGTGCTCTCGCCATCTGTTATTAGAATAATCGCTTTTTCAGAAGTCTCTTTTTCGTCAAACCCTGCAAGAGCAGTATGAACAGCCCTAGGGATATCAGTTCCGCCAACCGGAAGAAAATCAGGGGAAAGAGAGGAAAGAAAAAGGTTGAATGCCTGGTAATCAATGGTTAAAGGGCACTGGAGAAAGGCTGTTCCTGCAAAAGCTACAAGAGCGATTCTGTCCCCTCTCAACATCTTTAAAAGATCATAAACCTCCATCTTTGCCCTGTAAAGCCTGTTTGGTTTAATATCCTCTGCAAGCATGCTTTTGGAACAGTCTATTGCAATAATGATATCAATACCTTTCTGCTTTACTATTTGCCATTTATATCCGTATCTTGGACCAGACAGAGCGATTACCATAAACAAAAGGGCTGTCAGTGTTAATCCTGCCTTTACTCTGCGCCTTAACGTCCCTGATTCAGGCAAAATGGCTTTCAGGTCTCTTCTTGAAGCAAAACCGGAAAGAATTTTTTTTCTTTTTTTTATGCCAAACAGATAAACAAAAAAAAGAGCCGGAACCGCCCATATTAAAAAGAGCATCTTTATGTTTGCAAAGTTCATGGAACCCTCAAAAATCTGGTGTTTGAAAGTATAACCTGTAATAGCGTCATCAAGAATGCTCCCAAAAGAAGCCAGATATAAAATTCCTGGTACTGTGCATATGATTTTGTCTTAACCTCTGTTTTTTCAAGGGCGTCAATGGTGTTGTATATTTCCAACAGTTCAGCAGTCCCTTTTGCTCTAAAGTATTGACCTCCTGTTCTTTTTGCAATATCCTTCAAGGTCTTTTCATCAATATTAACCCTGCGGTATACATATTTTTCACCATAAACAGGATGATTAACAAGATAAGGAGCCTTGCCCTTGCTTCCTACGCCTATTGTATAAATTTTTACATTTTTTTGTTTTGCGATTTCCACGGCAGATTCAGGAGACAGCTCTCCGGCATTACTTTGACCGTCTGTAAGGAGTATAATAATGTTGGATTTGCTCTTTATATCCTCAAGCCTCTTTAAAGATATGCCTATGGCATCGCCAATTGCAGTACTCTTTCCTGCTGCCCCTATCTTTATGCGGTCAAGAACGCTGACCATGGTGTTATAATCTCTGGTCAGGGGCACCTGGGTATATGCTTCGGAACCGAAAACCACCATCCCTATTCTGTCGCCGTTTCTTTTGGAAATAAATTTTTCCACTACTCCCTTAACAGCCTGAAGGCGGTTAATAATTTTTCCTTTTTGCTTAAAATCAAGAGCCGCCATACTTTCAGAAATATCGACAGCCATGATTATATTAATTCCTTCGGTTATTATGCTGATATGGCGTGTGCCCCACTGGGGTCTTGCCAGAGCAATTATCATTAAAACAAGTGCGCTGTACTTTAAAGCAGGGATTATCCATCTTGCCTTTAAAAAAAAAGAGCTGTGTATCCCTTTTAATGAACCGGTTTCAGGAATTAAAACGCGAGGATTAATTCTTTTTTTTCTGCGAAAATAGATTGCTGCAGGAACTGCCGCAAGGAAAAGAAGAAAATATGCAGAGGCAAACCTGAACATTTTTAAGATTCCCCCTGCACAAAGGTGGTTTTATTTACAAAATCTTTCACAAAGATAAAGTCTGCATCCATCCTGGTCTTATCGACCGGTATTTCAGCAAATTTTACAGGCTCGCTTGAAACAAGAAATTTTTTAAGGCTGCTTTTTAAAGCGCTCTCAAACTCCAGTTTCCTTAGAACCGGCAAAATTTCCTGGGTGGTCATTTCCAGGGCATTGAAGTCAAACCTTCCTGTGAGATAGGCCCTTAAAATAGATGAAAGCCTGAAGTAAAAATTCTTTTCAGAAATATTTTTAGAAGCCTTGAGCTGTTTAAGCTGCTTTAATGCTGTTTCATCGGGGGGTATTATTATGATAGTCCTGTTTTTATCCTTATTATTCTTTTTTTTAAAATAGAAAAAAGAGGCTATGATCAGGCAGATAATAAGTGCTCCTGCGCCGGCATATAAGGCTTTTTTCATCAGATCAGGGTTAATGCCTATTCTTTCCAACGGTTTTATATCGTTGATATCTGTCATTTTAGAAACTTTTTTCATCAGTTTTTTTTCAGCCGTTGCTGCTGAATCTTTTTTGACAGGCTTATCTTTTACCCCGGGCTGTGTATTGTCTTGGGTATTGTTTTGGGTATCACTTTGCGCATTAGCCTGAAAACTGATTAAACAAAAAATTGCCGCAAATAAAATTATTATGTTTTTATGCATATATTTTAACGAAAATTAAAAACCTATCGGATCCGTTTTTCCCTGTATCTGAAATATTTCATCAAAGACTCGGCTGCCTCGCTTGATGTATTAATCTCAACGCAGTCAATATCAGCAGATTTTAATGCATCGAGTGTCTTTGCATACTCTTTTTTTTTTATAACTTCAAAATCTTTTTTTGTTTTATCATCAGAAGCATCGAGACAAAGCAATTCTCCTGATTCAAGATCTTCCATATAAAAAATACCTGCCCCAGGGAGATGGAACTCTCCTGGGTCTGAGAGTAATATGCTTATGAGTTCATGCTTTTTTGAGGCAACCTTAAGCTGGTGCAGATAGTCTGTGCATAAAAAATCGGAAATAAGAAACGCCGTTGTTTTTTTTCTGCACACCCTTCCGAAATAGCTCACAGCGCTTTTTATATTCGTGCCCATATGTTCAGGCTCAAAAGCAAATATTTCCTTGATAACTCGCCATACATGGGCAGAACCCTTTTTAGGAGGAATATATTTTTCCACCCTGTCGGTAAAGAGTATTAAGCCAACCTTGTCATTATTTTTGACTGCATTAAATGCAAGGATTGAGGCAATCTCAGCAGCAATTTCCTTTTTAATATTCCCGGTTGTGCCGAAACTGTTTGATGAGCTCATGTCCACAAGGAGCATTATAATAAGCTCGCGCTCCTCTCGGTACAGCTTTATAAATGGTCGGCCAAGCCTGGCAGATACCTTCCAGTCTATATTTTTTACTTCATCGCCTGGTGAATATTCTCTTACCTCTTCAAACTCAATGCCTGAGCCTCGAAAGACAGACCTGTACTGTCCGGCCATCATGGTATTAACCATACGACCGCTTTTAATATGAATTTTTTTTATCTTTTTAATCAGATCCTTTGGGAGCATACTTTTGCCTTAAAAAATTTGTTTTTTAAAAAATCAGGGAACTTCGACTGAATCAAAAATTCTGCCTATTATCTGCTCTGTGGTAATATCTTCAGCTTCTGCCTCATAGGTTAAAATTATTCTGTGGCGCAAAACATCGGGCGCAACTGTTTTTATATCCTGGGGAGTAACATAGGCTCTTCCCTGCAAAAAAGCATAGGCTCTGGCAATAAGGCTTAAAAAAATTGTTGCTCTCGGTGAAGCGCCGAACTGGATGTACTCGGCAATATCTATATTATAATCTTTAGGTTTTCTTGTGGCAAAAACAAGATCTATAATATAATCCTTCAGCTTTTCATCCACAAATATCTCTTTTATAAGCGCAATAATTTCATCAAGCTGCAAAGGATTTATTATCTGGTTAATTGCCAGGGGCTTTTCAAAACCCACCCGTTCCATGATCTCT
The DNA here is from genome assembly GCA_964482535.1 of uncultured Desulfobacteraceae bacterium. GTDB lineage: Bacteria > Desulfobacterota > Desulfobacteria > Desulfobacterales > BuS5 > CAYZXU01. Next base: position 12,027 of record CAYZXU010000068.1, read on the forward strand.
TTTTCTTCGGTCTTGTCAGGATAATCCATGACAAGTTTAAGCATAAACCTGTCAACCTGTGCCTCAGGGAGAGGATATGTTCCTTCCTGCTCAATGGGATTCTGGGTTGCCATTACAAGAAAAGGCTCTTCAAGTTTAAATGTTGTCCCGCCTATTGTAACCTGCCTTTCCTGCATGGCTTCAAGCAGCGCAGATTGAACCTTGGAAGGGGCGCGGTTTATTTCATCTGCAAGAATTATATTGTGGAAAATAGGACCTTTTTTAATTGTGAAATCTCCGGTCTTGGGCATAAAAATTTCAGTTCCCATAAGGTCAGCCGGCAGCAGGTCAGGGGTAAACTGAATTCTTTTGAAGTCCGCCTTTACACTTGAAGCAAGGGCTTTTACAGCACTGGTTTTTGCAAGCCCGGGAACCCCCTCTATAAGTATATGCCCCCTTGCGAACAGACCCATGAGCAGGCCGTCAACAAGCTCTCTCTGACCCACAAGGACTTTGCCTATTTCATTTCTTACACTGTTTACAAGCATATGCTGCTCTTCTACTCTGCGGGTTAAATCTTCTAATGACAATTGTTTATCTCCTGATTAATAAAAGCGGTTTAGGGTTGACAGTTCACGGTTAAAGTTTGCTTCTTCACATTAGGAATACTCCGCCAGCAACAGCATAAATTCAGCGCCTTGAGAAAATTGGTGGCGAAAATAAAGCAAGCATTTATGTTTTCAATGATGAGTCCTTTGTATTCATTCAAAATCTCATTTTCTGTAGCCCCCTGCTCAAAGAGATTAAGAATAAAAACGAGTTTCCGCATGACAGGCTTACCTGCCATACCTTTGTTCGCTTATTTTTTATTGATGTGTTGCCATGTATTCGGTAACTGCTTGAGATAAAAGTCCGGATCTGCTTGAGCCATCTTTCTTGGCATATTGGTCAACTATTCTTACCAGTCTTTCAGGCA
>CAYZXU010000069.1:0-12758 GCA_964482535.1 uncultured Desulfobacteraceae bacterium
GGGATACATTTTCAAACCAGGCATTTTATGACATTTTCACACCGCCGCTAACAATCAATATGAGTACATTCGGATTGTGATCACCTTAACCAGGGCAAAGATATTTACCCCGGCCTCTATTGTCTAATTGATTGACATATTAACTTTCAGTTGTTATATTTATTGAAAAAATTGGATAGATAAACGCAGATTTAAAAAATCTGCCTTTATCACTGGAGGAAACATATGTTTGGCGGTATAAGTGTTTGGGAACTTTCAATAATTCTTGTAATTGTTTTGATCATTTTTGGGGCAGGCAAGCTCCCTGAAATAGGTTCAGGCCTTGGAAAAGCAATAAAAAATTTTAAAGGCGCAACAAGCGAAGTTGATAAAAAAGTCGATAAAAAAGAGTCCGAAAAACTCGATGGTAAAGAGACATAATATTTTTTAAGTTTCATTATCGCTTGAAGCGCTTTTTTTTACATCCCTGATGGCGATTTAAACCTGCCATGAATCTTTTTTATTGTTTGGACTATCTCTCCAACAGTTGCATATTCTTGTACTGCCTTTATAACAGAAGGCATGATATTAGTATCATCTTTTAAATCTTTTTCAATTTCCAACAGCAGCTTCTTTACTTTTTTGTTATTCCTTTGAAGCTTAATCTTTTTTAGTTTTTCCACCTGGCGTTTATGTATGGAATTGTCGTACTTATGCGTTTTGCCTTCATATTGAGAAATGTCCTCATCTTCAAGCGCATACTTGTTCAGGCCGATAACCGTCTGCGCTCCTGTTTGTATGTCTTTTTGCTTTTGATAAAGTTGTTTGGAAAGCTGTTTTTGAATCACACCCTTTTCAATCAGCTCAAGTATCCCGCCATGCTTGTTTATATCATCCATTATCTCATTTATTTTTTTTTCACACTCGTTGGTCAGAGCTTCCATATAATAAGATCCGCCCAGGGGATCAGCTACTCCCGGAAGGCCTGTCTCATGCCCGAGAATATGTTGTATCATTATTGAAATCCGTGCTGATTCTTCACTTGGAATAGCATAGGCTTCATCATAGCATGGTGTAAGAACCGCCTGACCACCTGCCATAACGCATGCCATTGCGCCTATTGTAAGCCTTGCTATATTATTTAAAGGCTGTTTTGAAATCAGGTTGGCTGTATCTGCTGCAAGAGCCACCCTGTAAACCATTGACCGCCTGTCTTTTGCCCCGTATTGATCTCTCATGATTTTCGCCCACATTCTTCGTGAAGCCCTGACATATGCTATGTTTTCAAAAAAATGATCTTTGGTGGTTGTCATAAAGGCAATCAAAGGGGCAATGCGGTCAACATCAATTCCACGTTTAATAAGTTCATCAATATGAACCAGGGCATGCAAAAACATATAGGCAGCGGTCTGGACCGGATATGCTCCGGCACAGTTCATGTGTCCTGATATGCTGATTGCATTAAACTTGGGAGTATTGTTAAGACAGTATTCTATTATGTCGCATGCTATTCGAATTGAAGGTTGGGGGGGGAATATAAAGGCTCCCCTTGCAAGGTATTCTTTTAAAATATCATTTTGAACAGTCCCGCGTATATTTTTTGCAGGCACACCCTGCTTTTGGGCGACAGAAATGTACATGGCAAGTATAACACATGCGGTGGCATTTATGGTAAATGCTGTGCCGATCTTGTCCAGTGGAATGCCGTCAAAGAGCTTTTCCATATCGTCCAGGGTGTCTATGGCAACTCCGACTCTTCCTACTTCACCCACTGATTCAGGCGAATCTGAGTCAAAGCCAAGCTGCGTTGGAAGATCCAGGGCCACATTTATACCGTTTTGACCCTGTTTTATCAGAAATTTGTATCTTTCATTTGCATCTTCACTGCTGCCGAATCCTGCATAATTGCGTATTGTCCAAAGGCGTTTTGAATACATTGTGGGGTGGATACCTCTGGTGAAGGGAAATACGCCTGGCTCGCCAAGGTCCTTTTCATAATCCAATTTGCTTATATCTTCAGGTGTGTACAAATGTTTTAAGTTAATTCCCGATACTGTCCTGTTATTCCATCCTGATTGCTCGTTTGATGCCATAATTTTCTCCCTCTATAATAATTTTTTTTATTCTATTAGTTTAAAAAAACGTATAATATAAAATCAAAAAAAAATGAAACATCTGGTAAACATTTATGCTTGTATGTTTTATATTATCAGGCTTATAAAGCCTTCCATATTTCTTCATTAGTATTTTTTATTGCAAATTCAATACTGGATGCATTAAGAAGAGGTCTTCCTATAACGAGAAGATGGGCTCCCCTGGCAATAGCCTCATAAGGTGTTGAAGTCCTGTGCTGGTCATCTTTTTCCTGATACCAGACCGGTCTTATTCCAGGACATATTTTTTTAATGTTGATCCGGTTGATTTTATTAAGCTCCATGGGAGAGCAAACAAGGTAATCATAGTAAGATGATGCATCTTTTGCCATTATTTCAACCATGCCAGGAATATCTTCTCCCCTGTAATACCTTTTATAATCATCCGGCTGCATCGAAGTTAAGATTGTAACTCCTGCTATTTTATCACCGGTTAACCCAAAAGATGCAGGATCGTAACACGAGGTGCAATGCACTGTGGTGATGTCCGCTCCTGCCTTTAAATGCTCATCAAGGGATTCAGTCATGGCGCTTGGGATATCAAATAGCTTGAAATCAAGCATAACGTTCCCATACTCTTTTATCTCTTTGACAACCTGAAGCCCTTTTTCAAGCACACTGCGTCTGATTTTATAACCCCAAACCAGCCCCTTTGTCTTTTTTAAAATTTCTTTTGCCCTGTCCCATGGAATATTGTCCAAGGGTAGAATAATTTTGCTTTGCATAATTTTACTTTGTATAATTTTGTTGGCTGTAAATTTTAATAAATCTGTAAAAAACCTGTTTTTTATATTTAAAATAATATTTTACAAAAAACAAGATGCTTAAGCATTCATAAAATAGATACTCTTGCATCCTCTTAAGGATATTCATTAAATCAAGATAAAAGCAAGCTATTTTTTTTTGTTATAATATTTCTTGCTGTTTTTAATGTGTTAGGGGATTTAAAATTTTTCCTAAGAATGTCTCAAAATCCCTCGCAAAATGCGAATTTATTTTTGAGCGAACCCTTAATTAAAGAAATCTATTGAAATTGCAGATAATAAAATGATACTAATAGTGTTTTTTCTATAATCATAAACTTTTAGACGTTTTGTAAATTTCACTTTGTGGAGAGGTTAATGAGTAATCTGCAAACAAACCATATAACAACGGGCACTTATTTTATTGGTGAAAAACAGCCTCTCATTCTGGAAGTTTTTCTTGGAACATGCGTTGGGGTTGCTATGTATGACACTGAAGCTGAAGTAGGCGGCCTGATTCATTTAATGCTTCCTGAACCGTTTTTGCCCGACAGTACATATATGCCGGAAAAATATGCGTCAAACGGGCTGCCTCTTTTTATCAGCGCGTTATATGATGCAGGGGCAACAAGAGAAAATCTTAAGGCTGTTATTGCAGGAGGAGCGTTTGTTGGACATATTACGAACCAGGATTTTGATTTTGATATCGGCGGACGCACTTTCGATATTGTAAAAAGAATTCTTGTGGAGGAGAAGATCCATATAGAAAAGACTGAAACAGGCGGCTTTTTTTCATGCAAGCTGACATTAAATATGGAAAACTGGGAGTATAACATCAATCCCTCAGGGGTTGAAAGACTATCCGGCGATATAAATATAAGCAAGCCGTCTTCTGCAGATATTGAGGAAACGATTGAGCACATACAACCGATACCACAGGTTGCTCTTAAAGTATTAAGGCTGATTGGCCAGAATGATTATGATATTGCTAATATTGCCCTGGAGATTCAAAAAGATCAGGTCATAAGCGCAAAAACCCTGCAGCTTTGCAACTCGGCAATTTTTGCCAGAAAAAAAAGAATAGATACCATAGAACATGCGCTGGTTTATATAGGGAAAGATATTTTGCTAAGATTAGTTATCAATGCAGCCCTTAATAGTTTTTTTGAGCAGAGCAATACCGGATATTCTCTTTGCAAGGGTGGAATGTTTCACCATGCTGTGGGAACTGCTCTTATTGCTGAAAAAATATCTGTTTTTACAAATAAGTCATCACCTTCACTGGCATATACTGCCGGTCTTCTTCATGACATAGGAAAAGTTGTTTTGGATCGGTATATTTTTTCTTCCTATGCGCTGTTTTACCGTGGCATGGAAGAAAAGATAAATATGATAGAGCTTGAGGATAAATTTTTTGGTATAAATCACACAAGGGCAGGGGAGATACTTGCCGAAAAGTGGTCTTTCCCCCAAGTCCTTACAGAAGCCATAAGGTTTCATCATAACCCTGAAAAATCATTAAAAAACCCCGAACTTACCCATCTGGTTTATCTCGCTGACCTTCTCATGTCGAGATTTCACACCGGCCTTGAAATTGAGTTGATGAATACTGAAAATTTGAATATGCGGCTTGAAATCCTTGGATTTTCTTTGTCGGATTTTTTTGAAATTGTTGACTTTATACCGGCGGAGGTTTTTAAATCCCCTGAATTTGTGTTTGGTGGCCAGTAAAAAAAAGCGAATTTATTTAACCCTATATAACATAGCTATTGTATGGAAATTGATATAAAACAGACTTCACTTTTAAAGAGGCTCCCAGGGGTTGATAATCTTCTTGGCGTGGCAAAAAAAGATTTTTTTTTAAAAAATATACCTAAATCTGTACTCGTGAGCAGTATAAGGACAGTTGTTAACGATTTAAGAGAAGCGATTTTTTGTAAAAACATTGATGAAAACTTCCTGACGGAATCGAGCATAATGGAAGAGGTAAAAAAAAAAGTTGGAGCTGCAATATCTTTAAACCTTATATCTGCTGTTAATGCAACAGGAGTCGTGGTGCATACAAATCTGGGCAGATCTGTTCTTGCCAAAGCTGCAATTGATAATTTAACAACCATTGGAGCCAGGTACTCAAACCTTGAATTTGATCTTTCAAGAGGTTCAAGGGGAATCAGGTATAGTTGTGTTGAAGATATACTATGTGAAATAAGCGGAGCTGAGGCTGCAATGGTAGTTAATAATAATGCCGGCGCTGTTTTGCTTTGCCTTGAGACCATGGCAAAGGGAAAAAAGGTTGTTGTGTCAAGGGGAGAACTTGTAGAAATAGGGGGCTCATTCAGAATCCCTGACGTAATGGAAAAAAGCGGTGGAATACTACATGAAGTGGGCACTACAAACCGTACTCATCTTCAAGACTATGCAAATGCCATAGATGATGAGACCGGTCTTCTGCTTAAGGTTCATAAAAGCAACTACAGTATTGAAGGTTTTTTTGCTGAAGTCTCTCTTAAAGATATGGTTTTACTTGGGGCGGAATATAAAATACCTGTAATGGAAGATCTCGGAAGCGGGACTTTTGTAGACTTTTCCCAATACGGCATGGTAAAGGAGCCGACTGTACAGGAGTCTGTAAAAGCAGGAGCGGATATAATAACCTTTAGCGGGGATAAGCTTCTCGGAGGCCCCCAGGCAGGGATTATTCTTGGAAAAAAAGAGATTGTCGATAAAATTAAAAAAAATCCTTTAACAAGAGCGCTTCGCATAGACAAACTGACCCTTGCGGCTCTTGAAAGTACGATTCGTATTTACAGGAACCTTGAAGAAGCCGTGGAACTAATACCCACGCTTCGTATGCTGACTCTTACCCATGATTCAATAAAAGAAAATGCAGACAGGCTTGCAATGCTTCTTGGAGAGATCAGGGATTTGCCTATTCATGTGGAAACTGTTGACCTGTCATCACGTGCCGGCGGTGGAGCCCTTCCGCTTCTTGAGCTTCCCTCGGCAGGTGTTGGTGTTAAGATTAAAGGGATATCTGCTGATTCTATCAGGAAAGGTCTGCAAAAAACCTCTCCACCCATTATAGGCAGAATAGAACATGATGTTTTTATAATGGATTTGCGGACAGTACAAGACGATGAACTTTTGATTATCAAAACAGCTTTTGAAAAAATATTAAAAGATTTTAATACCAGGGCTTAAAAAATGAATTCTATCAGCAAAGAATTATTTCACAGTACAAGTTCCAGAAAAGAGTTTCTTTACGGCAAATCATGCCGGGAAAATTTAATAGATTTTAATGATAAAATATCATCTGAAACTATTGACAACCTGAAAAAGCATTTTCCTGATCTTCTTTCCGGAAAACCTTTTACAGATTATGCAGCTCAGTGGTTTGAGCCTTTTGATGCGTTTGCTGCTATGGCCGTGGGAGTGGATAAAAAGGTTGGAGCAGATGGAGAAGAAAAGAATGAAGCGCCAGTGGATGTTGTTATTGCCATTGACAGAATATGCAAAGAGAATAACGGCATATGGGGGCTGATTGAAAATACTGTTTTTGGTTGTTTTTTTATGGGAATAGATGAAAATGAATGCATGGAACTTGCCAGATTAATTAAGTCTGATTTAAGTAAAAATGGAAGTAAAACTGTTTCCATAGGAACGGCTTCGTTTCCTTTGATAGATTTTAAAAATAAAGAGATAATCTTAAATGCGCTTAAAGCGCTGAGACATGCTGCTTTTTTTGGCCCTGATTCCGCTGTTTCCTTTGATTCGGTAAGTTTGAATATAAATGCAGACAAGCTGTATCAGGAAGGTGATATAAAAGGAGCAATTGAGGACTTTAAAAAAGCTGTTATTCTTGATCCTGAAAATTTGAATGTTTTCAACGGCCTTGGCGTATGTTACGGCGTTCTTGGAGCATATGAAAAAGCCGAAGAGAGTTTTGAGGCAGCCTTGAAGATTAAGCCTGAAGATTCCATGGTTCTATATAATGCAGGTCTTGTGAATATGCTGATCAATAACAGGGGAAAAGCTCTTGCTTATATGCTTGAGGCTGACAAATTCAAAGAAGATGTTTTCGAGGTGGCTTATCAAACAGGCAAGCTTTATCTGGAAAGCCAGGAGTTTGACAAGGCAAGAGAATATCTGGAAAAAGCAGTTGAAATTGAACCTGATGCCCCCCATGCTTTACGTTTTCTCGGTGAATCTTATGCAAAACTGAATCTAATTGACAAAGCTGTTGCCTCATATAAAAAAGCGCTGAAATTTAACCCGAATGATGCCCACAGCCTTTCCGCCATGGGTTCTCTTTTTGATATTAAGGGTGAAAATTCGGAAATTACTATTATTTTTTGTCAGCAAAGCGTAAACATAGAACCAGAGAACGGCCTTTTCAGGCACAGGCTCGGTTATTTATATTTTAAGCAAAACGAACTGGATAATGCCCTGAGGGAATTTGAAAAAGCAAAACTTTTTGGTTATGATTCATCCGAATTCATAGAAAAAATTAATGATATGGAGATTGATTAGGAATATGGACGTTTGAAAAAAATAATTACTGACATTCTTAAAGAGAGTATTACTGCAAAAGAAAACTTTGTTGAGCGGCATCTTGAGCTTATTATTAGGGGCGCAGAAGTACTTTCTGAATGCATAGCCTCAGGGCACAAAATTCTGATTTTTGGCAATGGCGGCAGCGCTGCAGATTCACAGCATATTGCGGCGGAGTTTGTTAACAGGTTTATGGTGGAACGTTCTCCTTTGCCTGCAATTGCCCTGACAACAGACACATCGGTTATAACAGCAATAGGAAATGATTATGGTTTTGACCAGATATTTTCCAAACAGGTGGCAGCTCTTGGGAAAAAAGGCGATGTGGCCATAGGCATCAGCACCAGCGGCAATTCAAAAAATGTAATAAAAGCTGTTAAAGAGGCAAGCAAGGCAGGACTTATCACCATGGCCTTAACAGGCAGGGGAGGGGAACTTGCAGAATGTGCCGATATTATATACAGGGTTGAAACTGATTCAACCGGAAGAATTCAGGAAGTACATATTACTCTTGGTCATATTCTGTGTGAACTTGTTGAAAGAAGCCTGTTTTTTGAAAAATTTATTTAACCCGGAGTAGGGGCGGATTCTATATCTGCCCTCTCCTACATGATTTAACCCGGAGTTATTAGTAGAAAAGCGAACCCTAAGATGCAGCCAGATAAAGAGAATATTATGCGATATTCATTTAAACCCATAGAATTAAGCGGGGTTAAAACCTACAGCATTAAAGAAAGACAAAGCAAGGTTTCTTTAAGCGATTCAGCAAAAATATGGAAAAAAGGGGAGAGCTTTAACAGCTTTATAGACAGCCTTCCGCACATACTTGCGGGGAACCATGTTCGTGAGGTTATTTCATCCATAGCATCTGCATTTCATAACAAAAAAACTGTTGTGCTTGCCATGGGAGCCCATGTTATTAAAACAGGTTTAAATCCCGTTATCATAGATATGATGGAACGCGGGGTTATTACTGCTGTTGCTTTAAACGGTGCTGGAATAATACATGATTTTGAGCTTGCCATGACAGGCCGGACTTCCGAGGATGTTGATGCTTCACTTGGAGACGGGACTTTTGGAATGAGCCATGAGACATGTGCCTTTTTAAGTAAAGCAATATTGATGGCGGGCCAGGAGAATACAGGCCTTGGTCAGGCCGTTGGCAGCATGATAATTAAAGAGAATCTTCCCTTTGTCGGCAGCAGTATACTGGCTGCCGGTGCACGGCTGAAAATACCGGTAACTGTGCATGTTGCCATGGGAACCGATATTATTCACATGCATCCTGAGTTTAATCCTGAATATGCAGGGGGCGCAAGCCACAGGGATTTTCGTATTTTTGCTTCTGTTATCTCTTCTCTGGAAGGCGGTGTCTACCTTAATGTTGGCTCTGCTGTAATTTTACCTGAAGTTTTTTTAAAAGCATTGACGCTTGCAAGAAATCTGGGAAGTAAAATAGAAGATTTTACTTCTGTTAATATGGATTTTATCCGCCATTACAGGCCAATGACAAATGTTGTTAACAGGCCAACAGCAAAAGGAGGTCGGGGATTTAATATTATCGGCCATCATGAAATTATGCTGCCGCTAATAGCGGCAGGAGTTATTGAAAGTATCAGTTAATAAGGAATATTATAGTATGCCTATCTATGAATATCATTGTAATGAATGTAATAATAATTTTGAATATCTTGTTTTAGGGAAGCAGAATCCTGAAGAATGCCCCGCATGCAGCAGTAAAAAGATAAACAGGTTGATTTCGGCATGCAGTTTTAAAAGTAAGGGGGAAGGAGGCGAGACAGTTAAATCATCTGCTGCTGACTCATCATGTTCCGGCTGCGCTGCAACCAGTTGTTCTACCTGTGGTTTATGATGAAAGAAAGGATTATTATAATAGGCACAAGGGGAAGTAAGCTTGCTCTATGGCAGGCAAACTGGGTTAAATCTTCCATTGAAGCAGAATTTAAATCAACTCAGGTTGAAATAAAAATCATAAAAACAAAGGGTGATAAAATACTTGACGTTCCCCTGGCAAAGGTGGGTGGAAAGGGGCTTTTTGTTAAAGAAATAGAGGATGCGCTTTTAAATAATATTATTGATGTGGCAGTGCACAGCATGAAGGATATGCCGGCAATAGTTCCTGATGGCCTTTGCATAGGAGCCGTGCCGGAGCGCGAAAATCCTGTGGATGTTTTGATATCTAAAAACGGCGCAAATTTTTCCAGATTACGCCCTGGCGCACACATAGGCACAAGCAGCCTGAGACGTTCAGCCCAGCTTTTATGTGCAAGGCCTGATTTGAAAATACTTCCCATGAGAGGCAACCTTGATACGCGTCTTAAAAAGCTTGAAACAGAAGATGTTGATGCCATAGTTCTGGCTGCTGCAGGAGTAAAGCGTCTTGGTTATGAAAGTAGAATAACAGAATTTTTTGATAAAGATTTTATGCTCCCGGCAGTGGGGCAGGGGGCTTTGTGCATTGAAATCAGAGAAAATGATTCCTCCATAAAACCGGTAATAGATTTTTTGGATCATGAAAAAACCAGAATAGCCGTGATGGGGGAACGCGCTTTTTTAAAGCGTCTCGAAGGTGGGTGCCAGGTTCCTATTGCCGCTTACGCCATAGTAGACAAGACCGATTTTTATATCACCGGCCTGGTTGCATCTGTTGACGGGACAAGGGTTATAAGAGAATCTGCTTCAGGGTCTGTTGATATGGCTGAAAGTACAGGTATTGAACTGGCGAATAATTTAATTTCACTTGGAGCAAAAAGCATACTGGATAATATAAAAATATAACTTATGAAATATGAAAAAGGAAAAGTATATCTTGTTGGTGCCGGCCCCGGGGATCCCGGGCTGATTACTGTAAAGGGGCTGGAGTGTATAAAAAAGGCGGATGTCTTAATATATGATTATCTTGCATCTCCTTCATTTTTAAAACAGACTTGTGAAAAGGCTGAAATTATTTATGTCGGCAAAAAAGGCGGAGACCATACACTTTCACAGGAAGGCATTAACGATCTGATTATTGAAAAGGCAAAAGCCGGAATGACCGTTACCAGGCTTAAGGGCGGCGATCCTTTTGTTTTTGGAAGGGGAGGGGAGGAGGCCGAAGAGCTGGTTAAGGCAGGCATCCCTTTTGAGATAGTGCCAGGTGTTACCTCTGCTGTTGCAGCGCCTGCATATGCAGGGATTCCTGTTACACACAGAGATTTTACTTCAAGTCTTGCCATTATTACAGGCCATGAAGATCCATTAAAAGAACAATCTTCCATTAACTGGCCTGCTTTGGCAAAGGGAATCGGAACCATTCTGTTTCTTATGGGGGTAAAGAATCTTCCTTATATTACAAAGAACCTTATTGATAACGGCATGAATCCTGAAAAGCCTGTGGCTCTGGTGAGATGGGGTACAACTCCTGAACAGAAAACAGTTACCGGTACCCTGGCAAACATTGTGGAAAAGGTAAAAATAGCAGGCTTGAAACCCCCTGCCATTACAGTGGTGGGAGATGTCGTCAGGCTTCGGGAAAATCTTCAATGGTTTGAGACCCGTCCTCTTTTTGGAAAAAAAATCGTGGTTACAAGGGCAAGAAGCCAGGCAAGCGATCTTGTGCAGAACCTTTCTGATCTTGGCGCAGATTGTCTGGAATGCCCCACGATAAAGGTGGTTCCTCCTGAAGACATTAAACCTTTGGATAGAGCCATAAAAAATATTTCTTCCTATGACTGGCTGGTTTTTACAAGTGTAAACGGGGTAAAATATTTCTTTCAGCGGCTTTTTAATCAAAATCTTGATGTGCGGTCATTGGGCAGTGTTAAAACAGCCGTTATAGGACCTGCGACATGTAAAAGGCTGTTTAAATTTGGGATAAAAAGTGATATTCTGCCTGAAAGCTACAGGGCGGAATCTGTGGCAGAAGCATTTGAGAAAATAGATTTAAAAGGGAAAAGAATACTTATCCCCAGAGCGAGAGAGGCAAGACCTGTTCTACCCGTTGAATTAAGGAAGATGGGGGCGCTGGTTGATGAGGTGACAGCGTATCATACAATTAATGTGCCCGGGAGCGCTGAAATTCTTCTGTCAAATCTTATGGAAAAAAGGGTGGATCTTGTTACTTTTACCAGCTCTTCTACAGTTAAAAATTTTAAGTCATTAATTCCACAGGATCAGTTTGCAGCATTAATGAAGAATATAACCATTGCGTGTATAGGGCCTATAACGGCAGATACGGCAAAAGAGCTGGGCTTTGATGTGCATGTGACAGCGGATACCTATACTATACCCGGCTTGTGCCAGGCGATTAAAAAATTCTATGATGGAAAATAATTAATAAAATGAAATTAGCGATAACAGGCCTGGCGAGGTCAGGAAAAACAACCATATTTGAAGTATTAACGCAAAATTTTACTGAAACGTCTAACAGGAAAGAAGACAGGATAGGGACAATACGGGTTCCTGATAAGCGTGTTGATGTTTTAAGTAAAATGTATAAGCCGAAAAAAACTGTTTACGCCCAGGTGGAATACTTCCTCCCTGGGTCTAAAGAGCATGTAAAGGAACAGGATATATGGGGACGCATAAAGGATTGCGATGCCCTTATTCATGTTGTTAGAAATCATGGTGTATATGGCTTTGATGCGCCTGAGCCTTATAAGGATTTTCTCGAACTTGATCAGGAATTGATCTTTAATGATTTTATGGTGATTGAAAAACGTCTTGAGCGGCTGGCAAATGATAAAAAAAGAGGAAATAAAGTTGACCCCAAAGAGCTTTCTCTTTTAAAGGAATGTCTTCAAAGCCTGGAAAACCAGATTCCCATAAGAAGAAATAAAGAGCTTGCCGATGCTCACCTTTTAAAGGGATATGCATTTTTATCTGCCAAACCTGTTATGGTTTTGTTTAATAACGGGGATGATGATGATAAATTTCCTGATGCCGGGGAATTGATTGAATCTGAAAATTGCATGGTTATAAGGGGAAAGCTTGAGCATGAACTTGCCCAGATGTCTGATGAGGATGCTGCCGCCTTTCTTGAAGAATTTAATATTTCTGCTTCAGCCATGGATCGAGCAGTAGAAATGTCCTATGAACTTCTTGGTCTTATATCTTTTTTTACAGTTGGAGAAGATGAGGTCAGGGCATGGACTGTAAAGAAAGATGTAAAAGCGCCTGATGCCGCTGGAGCTATTCATACTGATTTTAAGAAAGGATTTATCAGGGCTGAAGTGCTTGCATATAATGATCTTATGGAGTTGGAAACATATCAGAATGCAAAGAAAAAAGGTCTTGTCAGGCTCGAAGGGAAAGAGTATCAGGTTAAGAATGG
>CAYZXU010000070.1:0-12654 GCA_964482535.1 uncultured Desulfobacteraceae bacterium
GTAAAGCCCGATTAAATTCAGGCGCTGTTTAAACTGTTTTGAGCTAATCAATATTATGAAAAAAAAATAAGGAGGTATTATGAAAAAAAACTCAGTTGTTAATATGGCGCTGGTTATTTTGTTTATTTTTCCTGCTATTGTTTATTCCGAAAGCTGGCAGGGCATTATTCAACAACAGACAAACGGTAGTGTTAACTGGGGCAACGGCGTTATCCAGGCAACCGGAATCGGTGTGCCTCCGGAACACTCTTTTGGCAAGCCGAATGCGCGTCCCATGGCGTTAAGGGCGGCGCGGCTTGTAGCTTATCGTAATCTTCTGGAAATTATACAGGGCGTCAGGATAGATTCAACCACACTCGTTAAAAATTTTGCCGTTGAAAACGATGTGGTCATGTCCAAGATTCAAGGCATGGTTAAAGGAGCACAGGTGGTAAAACGGGAATATTTGTCTGACGGCACAGTTGAAGTAACCGTTCAGATGAATCTTCAGGGTGGCTTTTCCCAGCTTGTTTTGCCCGGGGATATAAAACCTGTAGATACTATTATTCCCATGACTCCGCCTGCCGCACCCTCTTTATCCGTATTCACAGGTCTGGTCGTTGATGCCAGGGGTTTGAACGTAAGACCTGCCATGTCTCCTAAAGTTTATGATGAAAGCGGGCAGGAAGTATACGGGTCGGCATTTGTCAGCCGTGAATATGCGGTTCAGCAGGGAATGAGCGGATATGCAAAGGATGTTGCATCTGCCATAAATAATTCAAGGGTAACCGATAATCCTGTGGTGGTAAAAGGCATAAAGACAAAGGGGCCTGGAAATTGCGATATAGTTATCAGTAATGCTGACGCTTCAAAACTCAGAAGCGCTGCAGAACATCTTTCTTTTATGAAACAGTGCAGGGTGATGATGGTTGTTGATTAGCTGTCTGCTCCAAAGCGGTCAAATTAAAAAATATTATAATATTTATATGTTAAGGAGGCAATATGTATTCCAGAAAAATATTTTTAACTCTTGCAGTTATATGCATCCTTTTTTTGTTTTCCTGCGGTCCAAAACCGGTGGCGCCCAAGGCTGAGCTTGATACTCCGGGGCATCACGTTAAAAACGGTATGAAGCTGCTTAAGTCAGGCAAGATTGATAATGCTTTAAGCGAGTTTGAAAGGGCTAAAGCGCTTGACCCTGAATATTCTCCTGCTTTTGTGGGTATAGGTCTTGTAAATGGCTGTAAAGGATCTTTTGAAAACGGTCTGGATGCAATGAAAACAGCAGCAAAATATGCCAAAGGCAATGAACAGGAATTTTTAGTCAATACAGGCTATATGCGTCTTTATATAATGGGAAAAGAAAAAATTGACAGGGACTGGCTTGAGCTGGTTGAGAAAAGATTCAAAAAAGCACATAATATTTATCCTGATTTGCCGGAGCCATACTATTATATGGGAGTTGCCTATAAGATGTCATACAGGTTTCACGAGTCGGCAAAGATGTTTGAAGGGGTTCTGGAAATTGGTAATGGTTTCATGGAAGAGGCAGACAGAGAGTATGAGATAGTTCAGAAAATTGAAAGAGCAATGCCCGGTTCAATTAACGGCAAAAAGATCGCTCTTTTAAAGAAAATAAGCCGCGGGGATGTCGCTGCCCTTTTTATCGAGGAATTAAGAGTTGATGAACTTTTTAAAAACAGAACACCCAAAAAATTTGATACCTCATTTAAAAGCCCGGAAAAAGCATTTGTTACAGGTGAATATGTAAAAATTCCTCCTGCAACAGATATCGCCGATCATGTGTTAAAGGTTGATATAGAGGCTGTAATTGAAGTAGGGATTAAAGGGCTTCAGCCTTTCCCTGACCATACGTTTAAACCGTATAAGGATATTACACGCGCTGAATATGCAATGATGATGGAAGATCTACTTATAAAGATTACAGGGGTTGATCAGCTTGCAACGAGATTTATAGGAAGCGTATCTCCTTTTCCTGATTTAAGAAATGACCTTCCTTATTTCAACGCAGTGATGATCTGTACAACCCGCGGTATAATGGTGGCGGATTTTTCTTCAGGTGAATTTAATGCAATGGGAACCGTTTCCGGAGCGGATGCGCTGCTTGGGATCCGTCAGCTTAAAATTCAGCTTGGCAAATTTTGATGGCGTCGTAAAAATGGAGCAATATAAATGAAACCTTTAAGCATATTAATAGCCTTTTTTTTACTGGGTTTGTCTCCTTTTTCTGCACTTTGTGGCAGTAAAGCTATTATAATTGATCTTAAAGATGGGAATGCCAAAGTTACCCTTCTTAAAGGAAAGGCTTATCTCGTTAAAAAGGATATGGAGAGGATTCGTGCCATTGTGCCTGGCGATTTATTGTCCAGGGGCTCTTTTGTTTCCACGGATAAGGGTTCGAGGATTGAATTAAAGATGCCGGATTCGAGTTTTTTGCGTTTTGATGAATTAACCACATTTGAACTGGTATCTACAGGCATTGATAAAAAGAAAAAAAAGCGGGATATAAGGGTAAACCTTATTTTGGGTAAAGCCTGGGCTAACGTGTCCAGATTTTTTAAGGTAAGGGGAAGTTTTTCTATCTCCACAAAAACTGCCGTTGCAGGTGTGCGCGGCACTCTTTACAGAATGAACGTAAATAAAGACGACTCTGTTATTATAAAGGTTTACGGAGGAGAGGTTATGGTTAACAGCCAAAACACTGCTGATTCATTTGCAGGTTTGCTGCCGGAAACCGTAAGGGCTGCCAGACCCTATGCCGTTTCAGGCCCTCATCCCGTGAGCATTGAGGAATGGACATATATTATAAGTTCAATGCAGCAGATTGTTGTTTATCCTGACGGAACAGTGACAAAGCCTTTTAATTTTTTTGAAGAGGAAGATCTAAACGAATGGGTTAAATGGAACAGGGAGATGGATAAGAACAAAATGGCATTGTAAAAAAATTTCCATATACTGCCCACTTGATAACTGTTTTGCAGTTTTTATTTCAAATTCAGCAATCTTATTGACATCATAAATCATGATGTATTATAGTTTAGACAGTCTAGCTTGGAATCATAACAATAACGATTAGGTGTCATCATGATTGAAAACTATTGGCAACTTCAGGATGCAAAAAATAAATTCAGCAAACTTGTTGAGACAGCCCAACAAAAAGGTCCTCAAATTGTGACCAAACATGGTAAAAAAGCGGTTGTTATTCTTTCAATTAACGAATACAAGCGACTGACAAAACCTAAAACAAATTTGGTTCATTTTTTTAAAAACTCCCCCCTTGCAGAGGAAAAAATTGACCTATCGAGAAACAAAGATTTTTCAAGGGATATCGACTTATGAATTACTTGTTGGACACATGCGTTATCTCGGAATTAATCAAAAAATACCCTGATTCCAAAGTGATTCAATGGATATCCGATATTGAAGAAGCACATTTATTTATCAGTGTCCTTACGATGGGTGAACTACACAAAGGAATAGAGAAGTTGACGGAGAGTAAAAAAAAGAACAAGCTCCACAAATGGGTCACTTATGATATGAAAAAAAGATTTCAAAACAAAATAATTGATTTCGATCTTCACACCGCAACCATTTGGGGTAAAATTCAGGCAAAATCAGAAATGTCAGGACAGAAACTGCCCGCTATTGATTCTCTTATAGCTGCCACAGGGATATCACATGACCTTATTGTGGTAACAAGAAACACGAAGGATATGGAAAATAGTGGAGTAGACTTGCTTAATCCCTGGGCAATTAAATAATTCCCATATTTTGCAATTGCTTGATAAAAATATGTCTGTGTTGAATGCAGAAAGTGGTCAACAAAACGCTGTAAGGGACACAAAAAATTGAAAGCATGAAATAAAACAATATTCAGATTTTCGTGATAATTTTTTCCTCAAACTTGTCCGGGTCAGGTTTTATTTTTTACGAGTTTATCAATAATTGAGACCTTTGGAAAACTTTTCATTTCGCAAAGGTCTCAAAATATGAACCTGTTTTTAAGCGAGTCCTAAGTTCCCATTGTCCAGGAAGAAAGGTATTTTTTCTGCTCAGCAGTCAGTTCGTCTATTTCCATGTCCATGCTCGCAAGTTTTTCTTTGGCAATCTGTTTGTCGATATTTTCCGGCACAGGATAGACATCATTTTTAAGAGGCTCTTTCAAATTTACCATGTATTCGATGCTGAGAGCCTGATTGGCAAAGCTCATATCCATTACGCTTGAAGGGTGACCTTCTGCTGCTGCAAGATTTATAAGCCTGCCTTCACCAAGTATATTTATGCGTCTGCCGTCTTCCAGTTTGTATTCTTCAACAAAGGGGCGTATAGTTCTTGTTGATTTTGTAATGGTCTTAAGCCCTTCAATTTCCAGCTCTACATTAAAATGCCCTGAGTTCGCTACTATAGCGCCGTCTTTCATTGCTGCAAAGTGCTCTTTGCGTATAACATTGATATTTCCTGTGACTGTACAGAAAAAATCGCCTGTTTCAGCAGCTTTTTTTATGGGCATAACGGAAAAACCTTCCATTACAGCCTCAAGAGCTGCAACAGGCTCAACCTCGGTTACAATAACATGTGCTCCCATGCCGCGGGCTCTCATTGCAAGCCCCTTGCCGCACCATCCATATCCGCACACAACAAAATTGCTTCCTGCAATTAACCTGTTTGTGGCTCGTATAATTCCGTCAATTGTACTCTGGCCGGTGCCGTATCTGTTGTCGAAAAAATGTTTTGTCTGTGCGTCATTTACTGCAACAATAGGGTATTTTAAAACATTATCATTTGCCATGCTCTTTAGGCGGATAATTCCGGTTGTGGTTTCTTCAGTGCCGCCAAGAATACCGTCAATAAGTTCGGTTCGCTGGGAATGAATCGTTGAAACAAGATCTGCGCCGTCATCCATCGTGTAATTGGGTTTTATGTCAAGAACCGAATTTAAATGTTTGTAATATGTTTCATTGTCTTCGCCTTTAATTGCATGCACTTCAATTTTGTCATTTTCAACCAGGGAAGCTGCAACGTCATCCTGTGTGCTTAAAGGGTTTGAGGCGCACAGGGAAACTTGTGCTCCGCCTGCTTTTAAAGTCTGCATTAAGGAAGCGGTTTCTGTTGTTACATGAAGACACCCGGCTACGCGCACCCCTTTAAGAGGCTTATCCTTTTCAAA
Organism: uncultured Desulfobacteraceae bacterium; assembly: GCA_964482535.1. GTDB lineage: Bacteria > Desulfobacterota > Desulfobacteria > Desulfobacterales > BuS5 > CAYZXU01. The sequence goes on from CAYZXU010000070.1 coordinate 5,168, forward strand.
TCTTTCTTTAATCCGGTTCAGTACCGGCATGTTCTGATTTGCCCATTCAATTCTAAGAGAACCTTCTTTTGCAAGTTTTATGTTTTTAATGTCATATTCCACTTTATACATGTCTCCTTTAGTAACTTTTCAAAAAGTTTCGATAAATGCTTCGCCATGCCAATTTTCTGTTTTTAATATTTACAGACCTGCCATTTCCCTTATAATATCAGCCTTATTTGTTTTTTCCCAGGTAAAATCCGGTTCATTACGTCCAAAGTGACCATAAGCGGAAGTTTTGCTGTATATGGGACGCAGGAGATCAAGATATTCTATTATGGCTGCCGGTCTTAAATCAAAAACCTCTCTAATAATTTCTCTGGCCTTTTTTTCCTCTATAACTCCGGTGCCTCTTAAATCAGCCATAACTGAAACCGGTTCTGCAACTCCTATTGCATAGGCAAGCTGAACTCTGCATCTTTTTGCAATACCTGCTGCAATTAAATTTTTAGCTATATGTCTTGCCATATATGATGCGCTCCGGTCAACCTTTGAAGGGTCTTTTCCTGAAAAGCATCCCCCACCGTGAGCGCCCTGTCCACCGTAGGTATCAACAATAATTTTTCTTCCTGTAAGCCCGCAGTCTCCCATTGGTCCGCCAATAATAAATTGTCCTGTGGCATTAATTAAAAACTTTGTGTCATCATCGATCAGGTTATCAGGTATTACTTTTTTAATTACCTCTTCTATAATTGCATCTTTTAAATCTGCATATTTAACATGCGGGTTATGCTGGGCAGCTATTACTACCGTGTCAATACGTTTAGGAATTCTATCCACATACTCAACGCTGACCTGCGCTTTTCCGTCAGGTCTTAAAAAATCAATAGTCTTGTCTTTCCTGACTGTTGATAGACGTCTGCATAGTTTATGCGCAAAAGTAATGGGTGTGGGCATTAATTCAGGGGTCTCGTCTACGGCAAAACCGAACATCAGCCCCTGATCCCCTGCACCCTGTTCATCATACATTCCCTCATTAATATTTACCCCCTGGGCAATGTCAGGCGATTGATGGTCTATGCTGGTTATTACCGAACATGTCTTCCAGTCAAACCCCATGTCCGATGAATTATAACCTATATTTTTTATAGTATCCCTGACTATCTGGGGAATATCAACGTAGCAGTTCGTTGTTATTTCACCGGCAATAAAAGCAAGCCCCGTTGTAACTAAAGTCTCACATGCAACTCTGCATTTTTTATCCTTTTCAATAATTGCATCAAGAATCGAATCTGAAATAGCATCTGCAACCTTGTCAGGATGTCCCTCGGTAACAGATTCAGAAGTAAATAAAATTTTATCCCTGTTCATAGAACATCTCCTTATATGTTATTCTTGCCCGGAATTATTATCATGTTGTCTATCAGCCTTGTTTTTCCTATCTTTACTGCCATGGCGAATAGAGCCGGCCTGTTTATTACTTTTATCTCCTCGAGTGTTTCAGGGTTACATATTATAAGATAATCAATATCCGTATCAGGCATGGAATTGATTATATCCGAGGAAGCGTCTATTATTTTTTTTGCATCACTTACCCCTTTTGCAAGCATTATTTGCGCATTTTTCAATGAATCATAAATGGAAAGTGCGGATTTGCGTTGACTGGGGTTAAGATAAGTATTCCTTGAACTCATTGCAAGCCCATCGGTTTCTCTTACAGTGGGAACGCCGATTATTTCAACATCAAGATTCAGATCTTTTACCATTCTGCGTATTACTGCAAGCTGCTGGAAATCTTTTTGACCGAAGAGGGCATAATCCGGTTTGACTATGTTAAACAGCTTTGTGACAACTGTGGCAACTCCCTGGAAATGTCCGGGTCTTGTGATGCCGCAAAGATGATTGGGCAGATTTTCCAACTGCACACTGGTTTGAAACCCTTCCGTATAGAGATCCCCTGCGCTTGGGGTGAAAATTATATCAACCCCCTCTTTTTCCAGAACATTAATGTCTTGCTCCATGTTTCTTGGGTATGATTCAAAATCCTCATTGGGACCAAACTGGGTTGGATTAACAAATATGCTTACTACAACTCTGTCTCCATGCTTAAAGCCCTCCTTCACAAGAGCAAGATGCCCCTTATGAAGAAAACCCATGGTGGGAACAAATGCTGTTTTTTGCCGGGCACATGCCATGCGGTTTGCATATTCCTGCATATTTTTTGGTGCAGTAATAATTTTCATATAGAGTATTAGAGTTCAAACCTGCCCTGGCTGAGGGGCAGGCAGGAAAGACGAATAAAAGGATTTATTTTTTGGCTGTCTCCATGGCCTCTTTTAGATCAAGGGAACCGCTGTAAAGAGCTTTGCCTGTAATAACACCTATAACACCGACTTCTTGCAGCGGCAGAAGATTTTTTATATCTTCTATGGTTGAAACTCCACCTGATGCAACCACTGGTATGGAAACGGATTCGGCAAGTTTTTTGGTTTCTTCAATATTTGGGCCGGTCTCCATGCCGTCTCTGTGAATATCAGTAAAATTTATGGCAGCCACACCACAATCCTCAAACTGTTTAGCAAGATCTACAGCTTTTACCCCTGTTGTTTCAGTCCAACCCTCTATTGCCGCCATGCCATTTCTTGCGTCTATGCCGACGATTATTTTTCCTGGAAAAGCCTTGCATGCATTTTTTACGAGGTTCGGGTTTCTTATGGCCTCTGTGCCGATAATTACCTTTTTTACACCAAGGTCGATGAACATCTTGATTGTATCTTCGTTACGGATGCCGCCTCCAACCTGGATGTCTGCTTTGACACTGTTTATAATCTTTTTTATGGTGTCTAAATTTTTTGGTTTTTTTCCCACTGCCCCATCAAGATCAACAATATGGATGAGCCTGGCGCCTTCTTTTTCCCATCTGAGAGCCATGGAAGCAGGGTCGTTTGAAAAAATCGTTTCTTTGTTCATATGCCCCTGTACAAGACGCACACATTTTCCGTTTTTTATATCAACCGCAGGTATTATGATCATAATTTAACAAACCTTTACTTATAAAACACCCTTTGATGAATGAACCCCCGATACTCTTTTATCAAATGATAGAGCCTGGTCAAGCGCTATTCCGGTTGCTTTAAAAACAGACTCAAGTATATGGTGCATATTCTCTCCATAGAAAAGATTAATATGCAGATTCATGCCACCTTTATTTGCAAATGCCCTGAAAAACTCTTTGGCGAGTAAAATATCAAAATCACCTTGCTGCCCCGTGGCACAGGAAACATTATAAACCAGAAATGGACGTTTTGACATATCAATTGTAACCGATGAAAGGGCATCATCCATGGGCAAAACAGTATGCCCATACCTTTTAATGCCTTTTCTTTCTGTAAGGGCATTATCAACTGCCTCCCCAAGTACAAGGCCGATATCCTCCACAGTGTGGTGAAAATCTACCTCTATATCTCCCTTTGCGACAATATTAAGATCAAAAAAACCATGAACTGCAAAGAGTGAAAGCATATGATCGAAAAAAGGTATCTGAGTTGATATTTCATGCTTTCCGCTTCCGTCCAAATTAAGTTTAAGAAAAATATCCGTCTCTTTTGTCTTGCGATTAATTTCTGCAATTCGTTCCATATAAGATATCCTTTAATATCCGAATTATTAATGCTTAAAGCTCCTTTGACCCGTATAAACCATGGTAGCGCCGCTTTTATTGCACGCTTCAATGGACTGATAGTCATTTGAAGAACCGCCGGGCTGTATCACAGATGAAACACCCTCTTTAAGACCCACGTCAACTCCGTCTCTGAAGGGGAAGAATGCATCGCTTATCATTGCCGCTCCTGTGAGCCCTCCCTTTTCTTTGGCTACTGCAACGTCAATCTCATCTTTCATATCCTGATCCTTAAGCTCATTATAGCCTATGCCGTGCCTTTCAAAAGAGTACCTGTCGGCAAGCTTTTTATACGCCTTGTCTCTCGCTATTTCAGCAACTCCCACCCTGTCCTGTTCCCCTGTTCCTATTCCCACTGTAACCTGATCTTTGACATAAATTACAGAATTGGATGTGATTCCCGATTCAACAAGCCAGCCAAAGAGCAAATCTTTATACTCCTCTTCACTGGGTTTGCGTATAATTTTAAAATTTTTTCCCTTGTATTCACATTCAGCAAGCTTGAGATCGTTTTTTGTCTGCGTTTTGGGAACAAAAGACCATTGAGCAATTATCCCCCCGTCTATAAGGCTTTTAAATTCAATAAATCTCTTGCCGATAAAGTTGTGGAGTTTATAAATATTTCCTATTCTGATAACCCTTAGATTTTTCTTTTTTGCAAAAATATCCATAACCCCTTCTTCAAAATCAGGAGCCACAACAACTTCAGCATACTGGCGGCAGATCGATTCTGCCGTTGCCTTGTCCACCGCTCTGTTAAGTGCAATACAGCCGCCAAAAGCAGCAATCCTGTCAGCCACATAAGCCTTACTGTATGCATCTTCAATTGAATCCGACAATGCAGCGCCGCATGGATTGTTGTGCTTTACAATAACGGCCGCAGGGCTGTCTTCAAAATATCTTAAGATGTTTAAAGCATTATCTGTATCTGTGAGATTGGTTTTGCCTGGATGTTTTCCTGACTGCATGAGCTCTATATCCGAAGCAAGATACTGCCCCGGCTGTATGGTTTCGGTTTCTCCGAGTATCAGATTGCCGTTTTTCAACCTGTAAAGAGCAGCTTCCTGGCCTGGATTTTCACCATACCGTAGTCCTTTTTTAATATCATCTATTGTCCAGACAACCTTTTCGTAAAAAAGTGTCTGTCTCTTGCCGGCCTCAACAAAACTGATCTCCATATCAGGAGGAAAGTGGTCATCCATTATCGTTCTATACATCTTTTTAAGATCTTCAGTCATTGTTTATCTCCTTGTAGCATGAACCTATATCAGTAAAAGACCTGGACCTGAGATAATCCGCAATATTTCTGTCATATCCGGCTGTGTGTTCAAATGCTTTTTGGGCTAAGGCAAAACGGAGTTTAAGCGAAATTCTGCCATTATCAGCTTTCATTGCGTCAGTAATCTTTTCATAATCCAAAGGGTCAACAACAGAGGCAACCCTTAAAAAGTTTTTTGCAGCAGCTCTTATCATACATGGACCGCCTATATCAATATTGCCCCTGGCCTCTTCAGGAGTTACACCCGCACGTTTTACGGTTTGTTCAAAAGGATAGAGATTAACCACCACCATGTCTATTGGAAAAGCGCCGGTTCTTTTTAAATCTTCCATATGACAGCTGTTATACTTTTCCGTTAAAAGCCCCAGGTATATTTTAAAATCAAGAGTTTTGACAAGCCCGCCCTGGGTTTCGGGTTGGCCTGTATAGTCTGAAACCTTTATTAAACAGGATTTTGCTGCGCTGGACAGTATCTCTTTTATTTTTGCGTAGGTTCCTCCTGTGGAAAATATTTTTATATCAGGGTTTATATTAAAAAGCTCAGGGATAAATTTATCAAGGCCTTTTTTATCGGAAACGCTCACAAGCAGATTTTTAATCTTAACATTATCATCAATTTTTTCCACAGTATTGATACTCATTATATTTTGTCCTCTTTAACTGTTCCACAGTTGTTGATTTTAAAATTTTTTTATAATAAAAAATGTTTTATATTTTAAGGCATAAATCAACCCGATTTTTTCATGAAAAACAGGCTAATAATAATAGAGTAAACTTTTTTTTGTGTCAACAGGCAAACTTTTTTAAAAATAAATATGACATCTATCAGAAAAAAATTTAACAAGGCTCAGATAACCATGATAAATAATGCCGCATCAATGGCTGAAGAGCTTGTGAGTGATTATTACAAGATGTCTGCAAATCAGTGGCTTCGTCCCAAATATGATATCAAAACCCTTGCAGACCTGCTTTCAGAGGAAATTTCCCAGGATTCTTTTGCCCAGATTATACGGTATAAGGGGCAGAAGAACGGTTCTTTTTTGGAGACTTCATCCTATGATTATTACAAAATATGTTTGCAGGACCATGTAATACTGTCTTTGCTGGAGCGTTCACCTGAAATAAATTTTTTTTCCTTTGCTTTGTATATTTTAACCCATGAGTTAATACATATTGTGAGGTTCGGCAAATTTCTGCAAAGTTTTGATGCATCTTCTGAAGACAGATTAGCGGAAGAGGCTCGTGTTCATGAGCTTACGCGTAAAATTTTAAGCGATGTTAATCTTTCAGGGCTCAGTGATGTATTAGAGTTTTATGAACAGTATGGGATTTTTTTTGACAAAATGATTTAACATGGGAAAAGATAAAATTTTAAAAAAAGCCGGCTGGATATTCTTGACAACATAAAAACACTGACTATATTATTTACGTTTCATGGGGTTATTTTGAATTGTAAGAGTGGGGATTAAAATTTATATGATTCAAGGCGTTATAATTCTTTTATTATATTTTTTTGTTTCAAGGAGGTATCAGCAAGATGCCGATATATGAATATGAATGTTCAAAATGCGGCTGCATTGAGGAAGTAATCCAGAAATTTTCTGATAAACCAATCGTGAGCTGCAAGCATTGTTCCGGAACTCTTCACAAGCTTATTTCCCATAGCAGTTTTCACCTTAAAGGTTCAGGATGGTATGTAACCGATTATGGGAATAAATCCAAGGTCTCCCAGTCCTCCCCTGAAAAAGAGGTGAAGAGCGAAACAGCGCCAGCAGTAAAAACGGATTCTGCCAAATCCGCAAAACCGGCTAAATAATTAATTTTTTATATTTTACAATCTGTATAATAAGATAAGGAGAGATGCAAAAATGAAACTAAGACCATTACATGATCGAATTTTAGTAAAACGTGTTCCTGAAGAGGCAAAAACTCGTGGAGGGATTATTATACCTGATTCAGCAAAAGAAAAACCTGCTGAAGGGGAAGTAGTTGCCGCTGGTAATGGAAAAATGAATGAAGAGGGTAAGTTAATCCCTCTTGAATTAAAAATAGGTGATAGAATTCTGTTTAGCAAATACGGTGGAACAGAAGTGAAAATAGAAGGTGAAGAATACCTGATAATGCGTGAAGACGATGTTCTTGGCGTGGTTGAATAATAAACGGACAAAACGGAGGAAAGATCAAGATGGCTAAAGAAATTATATATGATATGAAAGCCCGTGAAGCCATGCTCACAGGTGTTCAGACGCTTGCAAAAGCTGTAGTTGTTACCTTGGGCCCTAAAGGCAGGAATGTTGTTATTGACAAATCATGGGGTTCCCCAACAGTTACCAAAGATGGAGTAACTGTTGCAAAAGAGATCGAACTGGACGACAAGTTCGAAAATATGGGCGCTCAGATGGTAAAAGAGGTTGCCAGCAAAACAAGTGATATGGCAGGTGATGGAACAACCACTGCAACATTGCTTGCAAGATGTATATATGAAGAAGGACAAAAGCTTGTTGTTGCCGGAAATAATCCAATGTCTGTAAAACGTGGTATTGACAAGGC
>CAYZXU010000071.1:0-12652 GCA_964482535.1 uncultured Desulfobacteraceae bacterium
AAATATCCTTGAACTATAAAAAAAGCCGGAGTATAGTATAAAAAAAGGTATGCTCAATTAAAAACAACAAAAGTTTAAGGAGTAATTCAGCTTGAACTTACTTATTGTCGATGATGAAGCCGTATCATTACGAAGACTTCAGTACTTTCTTGAAGCATGGGAACATAATGTTATTACTGCTGTTAACGGAATAGATGCTCTGAAAAAGTTTAATAATAATAATATAGATATTATCATAACAGACTGGTTAATGCCTGAAATGGACGGACCCGAGCTTGTTTATAATATCCGCAGGCAAAAAAATGAAACCCCTTATGTTTATATTATGTTACTTACTGTAAAGGAAGAAAAAGAGGGTATTGTAAAAGCTCTGTTGGATAGAGAGGCAGATGATTATATTGTTAAACCCTTTGACCCTGACGTGCTGAGAGCCCGCCTGAATGTTGGCATGCGTGCGGTAAGACTTGAAAGGAAATTAAAAAAATACAGCTATAATCTCGAAAAACTGGTTAGAAGGCAAACACGTGTTATTCGCCATACACAGGAGGAAACAATAATAAGACTCTTAACGGCACTTGAGTCAAGAGACCAGGAGACCGGCGGACATGTTCGCAGAATTGCTTTATCCAGTGTTGTTATTGCCACAGCCGCAAACTGGCCATCAAACAAAATTGATGACCTGCGTCTTGCTGCCCCCATGCATGATATAGGCAAAATAGGGGTTCCGGACAGTATACTTTTAAAAAAAGGTCCGCTTACAGAGACGGAATTTGAAATAATAAAAACACATACAACAATTGGCGGGCAGATTCTTGGTGATTCTGATATTCCCATGCTGCAGATTGCACATGACATTGCGCTCTATCATCATGAAAAATGGAACGGAACCGGATATCCTTCAGGTATTGCAGGCAATATGATTCCGGAATCCGCCCGTATAGTTGCAATAGTCGATGTTTTTGACGCTCTTTCCCATGACAGGGTTTACAAAAAAGCTTTACCTGAAAAAGAAGTAATTAAAATAATGAAAAAAGAAAAGGGCACTCATTTTGATCCCCGTTTTTTTGATCTATTCATAAAGACACTTCCTGAACTTATGGATATTTCTAAACAAAACGTTAACTTTAAAAAAGCGAATGTTGTTTTTAAACTATAAAATGGAATACAAAATAAATAAAAATTTTAAGCACAAATTCGACTTTGAAATCGGTTACCTTATAAAAAGTCCGTGCAAAGAATGCAGTATCAGGAGTAAGTTCCCTAAATGTATAGATGAGTGTGAAAAGCTCGATAAAATTCAGACAAAATTAACAGATGTTTTATCAAGCTCAAGAAGAAGCCGATAATCGTAATCCCTAACCGTCAGCCGCTTTTTAGGAGAATCCATATGCATAAATATCAAAAGTTTTCTGAAACACAGGCATGGAAAGATTTAAACGGTTGTTTGCAAACAGTAAACCTTCCTGAGAATCATTTAAAAAATTTAATTTCAGAGCCGGGCAGACTTGAAAAATTTTCAATTGTAATGCCTGAATTTTTTTATGATTTTTCCCGTCAGCGGGTTGATGATAAAATAATGGGTTTTTTATTTGATCTGGCCAAATCAAGGGGGCTGACAGAAAAATTCAATGCCATGATTAAAGGAGAAAAACTTAATATCACGGAAAAAAGATCCGCCCTTCATACTGCGACAAGAAACTTTTCAGGTGAACCTGTTTATGTTGATAATAAAGACATTATGCCTGATATGATAAAAATCAGGGATGATATAAAAAAATTTTCTGAAAAAATTCATAATAAAAGTCTGACAGGTTCTTCGGGAAAACCTTTTAAGCATGCAGTTGTAATCGGAATCGGCGGTTCTTATCTCGGAACGGAATTTGTTTCCAATGCACTAAACGCATTTGCAGATAAAGGTATTGAGCTGCATTATCTGTCCAATGTGGATATTCATAATTTCGGAAAAATTATTTCTGTAATAGATCCCGAAACGACCCTCTGGATAGTCGTCTCAAAGAGTTACACAACTGCTGAAACAATGGCCAATGTCAATCTGGCATATGAATTTGTCCAGGAAAAAGGCCTTGATCCTGCAAAACATTTTATTACTGTCACAAGCAAAGGGAGTCCCGGAGATGATCCTTCAAATCCCGTGCTTGGATCTTTTAACATGTTTGATTTTATTGGTGGGAGGTACAGCGTTACATCTGCAGTGGGAGGGGTGCCTCTCAGCCTTTATTTGGGGTATGACAAGTTTGAAAGATTTTTAAAAGGCGCAGGTGAAATGGATACTCATGCCGCAACTGCTCCTTTAAAAGAAAACATTCCCCTTATTGCAGCTCTTATATCCATATGGAATAACAACTTTTTGGGTTATGGAGCCCAGGGGATTATCCCCTATGCTTCTCCATTATGTAAACTTGCGCCTCATGTTCAGCAGCTTAATATGGAGAGTAACGGAAAAGCAGTCACGACTGAAGGTGAAATCTTAAAAGAAACTACGGGTATGATTATTTTTGGAGAGCCGGGCACCAATGCACAGCACTCTTTTTTTCAGCTTGCACACCAGGGGAGACCTTTCCCAATTGATTTTATCGGTGTTGTCAAACCCCAGTACGAAGGCTATAAAACAAAATCAAAGGGCGTAACAAACCATCAGGAGCTGTGGTCTAATATGCTTGCCCAGTCCATGGCCCTTGCAAAGGGAAAAGATGATAAAGATGCAGCAAAACAGTTTTCTGGCAACAGACCGTCTTCCACTATAATTTTAGATGATCTTTCACCTGAAAGCACAGGCCGTCTGCTCTCCTTTTATGAGGCAAAGACTGTTTTTGAAGCTTTTGTGTGGGGTATTAACCCCTTTGACCAGTTTGGAGTGGAATTAGGGAAAACAATGGCTTCAGATATCAGAAAAAAGATAGAAGAAAAAAACAGAAACAAAGATGCCGATTTTAAAGGCACCGATCCTGCTACAAAATTTTATCTTAATAAACTCTTTGAATCCGGACCTTCGATATGAAACCTTTGCATAATTAATCTTTGCAAAGGTCTCAAAGTAATTCAACAATAATTTTATATATTATTTAAACATTTTGCTCTATTTAGCATCTTCTGTTACCGGAGATGTTCTTGACGCACTTTTTATATAATCAATAAAGAAGGCTAAGAAAATCGCAAAGAATAGGGCAACAATGCCGACAATGATCACTATCTTTATCAAATTTTTTGGTCTTTCTGTATTGGTTTCGGGATCTCTGATTACCTGAACAGCATTGCTCATTATGCTTTTTAAATATTCTATATTCAGTTCATTTGCCCTTTTTGACAGGCTAATAATTCTGTTCTCTATATCATTCAGACCTGCCTTTACATAGGCAATATTTCCCTTTTCCTCTTTCTTTTCCTTTTCCTCTTTTAAAAAAGCGATCTTCTCTTCCAAAAACTCTTTGTCTACTTCCAGATTTTTTGCTTCAATCTCTGCATTCAGGGCAGTTTTTAAAAGAAGTGTTAAAGAATCTTCCTTAATCAGCTCCTTGATAAAGGAAGTGCTAAGAACCAAATTTGTACCACTATTTTCATTTTTGTCAGTTTCGCCATTTGGTGGCCTGTATCTTTCTGACTGTTTCATGTCTTTTAACAGTTCTCTGGCAATTACCGCTTCCTTTTCTTTCTTTTTTCTTTTAATATCAATTATTCTTGCTCTATGTATGTATACATTAATGAGATTTTCTTTGTTTTTGGTAAGCTTCAGTTCTTTAATAATTGATTCTATCTCGGAAATATTAATATTATTAAGTAATTCAAGATTATTTTTTATATCTATGAATGAGGTGCCGGTCTCCTGGGATCTGAAAAACCCGGTCTTTGAAATCTTGAAATTCAAAAATTTGATAAAGTTACCTGTTCTGACTTTAAAGGTATTAATCGCATTAAGATAGTCTGAATTTGAAAGAAACCTGGCAGGGAATTCAATGGTCACCAACGGTTCTTCTCCGTATTTTTTTTCAAAGTCTTTCCTGTATTCGTCCACTATTGATAATAATATCCTGTTTCTTTCTTTTATCGAAAAAATATCATTTTGTTCCAGTGTAAGGCTTAATCTGAACTGATTGGGCAAAAAGGTATATGTTTCCTTGTTTTTTTCCGCAACTTCCATCTTTTTCTGAATTTCTGGCGGTATTACGGCTGTTATATCTATCATTTGCCTTATGTCTTTTTCGAAAAACTCTGCATTCTTTTTATGAATAAAAGCAGATACCTTTGTCAAAATAGCCGGGGTAATAATTTCTTCCTTACTGAACAAGCTACCATTCGGGTTATGGTGTTTTTCTATTCCCGTGAAATTCAAAGAAATAATGCAATCGGTTACATATGTTACTGGATATTTCACCATAATGACACCCATGGTCAATCCGGCACACAGAATAACCATGAGGATTATAAATGTCTTCCACTTCCACAGAACCCTGAGATAGTCTATAAGGTTGATTTCATCTTCAAAAGGTGGGTAGTTCTGCGCATACGAAATATTATTGGATTCCCTTTCGGTCATAATAGCTCCCTATTATGGTTGTAAATCTTGTTTTTTGCCCGATCTCTGCATCAGGCAAAAAATTGATTCAAAAAAAAGCTTGCAACTTGCATTGCGCTTATCAAAAGACTAAACTTCATTCATTTAGTATGTCTATCATAATATAATTTAAAAATCAATATATTATTTAAATTTGCATACAGTTAGTATCTTATTATCCGATTTATCAGGGTTAGGCATTAATTTAATTAAAAAAGAGAGTGAACTTCATCCCATAAAGCATCACGGAGCCCGGACGTACGCTCTATTTTTTTTAATATAGAGGCTTTTAAAATATCTTCGGTTCCCCAGATGGAAATATTATGCCTTGCCCTGGTTACACCCGTGTATATCACCTCCCTCGTGAGTATAGGGGAATCCCTGTCCGGCAGCAAGAGAAGAATGTCGTCAAATTCAGAGCCCTGGCTTCTGTGGACTGTCATTGCATATGCAGTCTCATACTCAGAAAGCCTTTGGGGAAAAAAACGCTTTAATAGACCAGAACTATCATTGAAAAACGCATATGACTCATCAGCATCATTCATTATTACCCCTATATCACCGTTAAAAAGGCCAAGCCTGTAATCGTTGTTTGTGATAATAACGGGCAGTTTTATGCCGGGCATATGATGATGCTTTGATGCCTTTAATAAAATGCGCTCAGCAAGCCTGTTAACCCCCTCAACACCAAAGGGGCCTTTTTTTACAGGGCACAATATTTTAAATCTGTTTAATTCTTCAAGAGCTTTTTTGGGGTCGTCTGTTTTAAAAAAATTATCATATTTTTCTATGATTATCTTTGAAAGAGATTCATAAAGCTCATCCACAGTTTCAATGCTTTTCCAGTTCAGGTTTTTTCTGGTCTTTATAAGCTCTAAAGCTTTGTCTGCCCTGCCATTATTGACGGCGCTGGCAAGTTCCAAAGCCCCGCCGGCGGCAGCAAACCTGTAGTTTTTTTTTAATGTAATAATAGAGTCGCTTAAAGCCGATCCGCATCTGCTTTGATTCTTTGAGGCAAAACATTTATCTCCAATGGCATAATTAATTTTTGCTGAAAAAGAGTCTGAAAATTCGTGCATATTATTTCTGTCGCAAATATCACCAAGCAGCGAACCTGCATCAACAGAAGCGAGCTGATCCTTATCACCAACAAGTATCAAAGCTGCATTTTCAGGCAAAGCCTGAACAAGACTATGCATCATGGCAAGATCCACCATGGAAGCCTCATCTATTATTACAAGGTCTGCCGGCAAAAGATTGGCCGCGTTATAAAAAAAACCGTATGAATTTTTTACAGCTTTAAGGAGTCTGTGGATTGTGCATGCATCACCAGGAATAAGGTCTTTAACCTGCTCATCGCAAGCCAGACTTTTTTTAGCCTCTATTATTGATTCGCTCATCCTTGCAGCGGCTTTTCCTGTGGGAGCTGCCAAAAAAATACGAAGATTTTTTTCTGTCTCCCCTCCCCTTCTGTCAATAAACTGCTCAATAATAATTGCAAGGATCTTTGCAATCACAGTTGTTTTTCCTGTTCCAGGGCCTCCTGAAATAACGGTAAATTTTTTAAAAACCGGAACCACTCCGGCAATTTTTTGCCAGTTAATCTCATCTTTAATCTTTTCAGGAAAAAGCCTCTTGATGCCTGCTTTCAGCAGAGCTTTATTCACGGGCATATTATTGTTTACAACAGCTTTTTTTATAAAATCGGCAACCTGTCTTTCGTTTTTCCAAAATCGATAAAGGTAAAGCCTGTTTTTGTCATCGAGAATGAGCGGAGCAAAATCATTAGGCACGCCAACTGCCCTGCTTGAAAGCAGTTTATTTCTCCATGGCAAAAGTTCAGGGCATCTAAAACCACCAGAGCCATCCTGAAAAGCATATGAATTCAGATCAAGACAGACATTCCCCTCCCGTGTAACCATGCTGGCAAGGGCTGCGCCCAAAAAAATATCTTCATTATTTATTTCAGAAATATCTGAAATAAATTTTGCAAAATAGAAATCTATTTCAGATAGATATCCTTTTTGATACAGGTTTGTTATGTTTAATTCATTCATGTAATACTTTAAGGAATTAAAGCTTGCTCCATCCTGTCTATCAGATCTATTTTCGGCATGTCCCTATATATTCCGAACAAGGGACCTCTATCAGGGTTAACCCCTCTGATAAAAATATAAAAAACTCCCCCAAAATTTTTTTCATAATTATAATCCGGAATACGGTTTTTAAGATATTGATGCACAGCAAGAGTGTAGAGATGATACTGCAAAAAATAGAGTTCTTCATTCATGGTTAAAACAAGGGTTTCCTGGTTATAATCTTCTATTATTCTTCCGAGAAGGTTCGATTTCCAGTCCACAATATAAAATCTGTTTTCATAAAAAAAAATCAGATCTATAAACCCTTTCATAAAACCCCTGGTAGTTGAAAAATTCAGTCTTCCCATCTGCTCAGAAAAACTCGTTGGAATACCGGTGCAGCTTTTAAAATGGGATATAAAAATATTTTCTAATTTTTCAGGGTTTATTCTATTTAAGGGAAAATAGAATTCCATCTCATTAACCCTGTCTTTGGTTTCTATGCACGATAATCTTAAATCCTTATCATATGATTCAGGAAAAAGCCGAGTGGAAATTACATTTTTTACCATCCTGACAACGGTTTTATCCCATGCAGGATCAAATCCGTATTCATTTAATCTGTTTTTAACCAAAATATCGATTTTTTCAGAATCTTTGGTTGTAAAATCAAGATGTTCGAATATGTCATGAAAAAATATTCCAGCATGAGCCCCGGCAGGAAAAGAGAAAATATCGTTTTTGTCTGAAATTTCTGAAGGTTTTTTCTCTGCTGCGTCATGTTTATTAGTAGAACTACCTGAAATAATAGACGAATAGCTTGAAATCTTCCAGCTTGTGTCAATTTTTTCTGTAAATTTTTTTAAATATTTTTTTTTATCCTCCTCTTTTTTATATGCGTTTTTTTCCCGGGCAGAGCCATTATAAAGAGGAAGAAGGGAAAATTTTATCGTGCCCGAAGACCTCGCTGCAATATCTTTTAAATCATCTATAAGGTTTTCATCTGTTTTTGAGGATAACTGCTTTTTTAGTTTATCTGTAATATCTTCATTTAAGCTGTTGAATGATAAGTCTCGGTTATGTAAAATATAGGCCATGGATGATGTTTCAGATTTATTGATTTTGCCCCAGGCCATATAACATTTTTTTTTTGCCCTTGTCAGTGCAACATATAGCAACCTGATATTTTCAGCCAAAAGCTCATTTTTTGCAAGGCAAAGATTTTTTTTACGCTCATCAGAGCCGATATCAAAAACAAGCCTTTTTGCTTTATTATTTTCATGAAATAAAAATTCTTTGTCATTAATAATTGAGCCGTCCCATCCAAAGGGTGAAAAAATAACATCATATTCCATGCCCTTGCTTTTATGGATTGTTACTATTTTAACCGAATCTTCATCACTTTCCAGACGAAGCTGATGCTCTTCATTTTCAGTAGCAGCGTTTGATCTTTTTTCAGAAAGCCATTTTAAAAGCCCTGTTATTCCACTATGCCTTTCAGATTCTTTTTGCAGTATTTCCGAAAGATGAAGAATATTGGTAAGCCTTCTTTCACCGTCATAGTATGACAGTATCCGTTTTTTAACTTTCTCCATAGAGATAAAACTTTTAAACATTCTGATAAAACCGTATCCTGTCCATAACCGATTATATGTTATAAACCTGGAAAACCATCTGTTCCACCAGATGGAGTCGTCTTTGGATATGTCAAGATCTTCTCCTGAAACACCGATCATATCAGTTACAAGGGCAGCTCTTAGCATATTTTCGTTGTCAGGTTCCCCAATGCCTGCCAATATCCTGTGCACCTCTTCTGCTTCATGGGAATCGAATATATTATCGGCATTATATAAAACAGAAGGGATATTTTTTAACACAAGGGAATCTTTTATTATTTGTGCCTGGGCATTGGTTCTCACTAACACAGCGATGTTGCCTGGTTTAAACTTTATCTCTGAATCTGGAGATGAAATAGAAATAAGATTATCTATCTCTTTTGCAACTGCATTGGAAATAAGCTGAACTGCAACCGGTTTATTTACAGACTTTTCTTCTTCGGCAGGTAAATACCATAAATTAAAAGGAGCGGACGTAGAAAAATCCTCTTTTTTTGCGGCATCAGAACAGATAAAAGGTATCTCTTTGAATATGAATGGATTAGAAACATTGGAGAAAATAGTATTTACCGCTGTTATAAGTCCGGGATCAGAACGCCAGTTTTTTTTCAGGGTAAACCTGTTATCAGCATCTTCAGAGGCTTTTATATAGGAAAATATATCGGCCCCCCTGAATCCGTATATGGCCTGTTTGGGATCTCCTATCATAAAGATAGTTTTATCTTTTGGTGAAAAGAGCTTTGAAAATATTTCATACTGAATTAGATCCGTATCCTGGAACTCATCCACAAGAGCTGCCTGATACTTCTGTCGTATGGCTTTGGCAAGGCTGTCTCCACCCTCTCCCTTAACGGCATTATTCACCTTTATGAGAAGGTCGTCAAAAAAATTAATATTAGCAGCCTCTTTTTTTTCAGTCAGCTCATTTTTTGCAAATTTAAAAAATTCAGATTTAATACAGATAAAGTATTGTTCCATCTGGATTTCAAGGGATATGCTTAAATTCCATAATTTATCACATATATCAAAAAAAGGGTGAAAAACGCCAGGCATACCGTTTTTTCTAAATTTTTCAAGTTTTGAGGATGTAAAATTTTGAAAACCTTTAAATAATGGAAACCCTGATCCGCCTGCAACAAATCTTTCCATGGATTCGAGCATGGGAAGAACCTTTGATTTTTTGTAAGTCCCTGCTTTTAGCGAAGGAGAGGAAAGCAGCGCTTCAATTTCATGCCTGACAAGGGGCCAACCGGTATAAACTTTTTTTAATTCTTCTCTGTATAAGGGGAGACCGGTTATATGCGGTTTTTTTATATCAGGAATTATTTTTATATGTGGAGATTTGAGCTTTCTCAGGAACTTTAAGAAAAACTCAGGTCCTTTTAGTTTTTTTAATGCCCAGGCGGTTATCTCAGGCTGGGAATTGTAAAAATTTTTTCTCCAGAAATCATCAGCGACTTCCTGGAACAGCGCTGTTTTTTCTGTAACAAGTTCTGTATTAAACAGAGCGCCGGTTTCAAATGCATTTTCATAGAGTATCTTCTGGCAAAAACCGTGTATTGTAAATATCGAAGCCAAATCAAAATTGGCAAGCGCATCCTCTATGATTCTTAAGCTGGAAAGAGAATCGTATTTCAGGGTCAGGGCATCAAGGAATTCATCTGGTTCTGATTTTTTTGGCTCTGATTTTTTTGGTTCTGATCTTTTTGGTTCCGATTCCTTTAAAAAGGCTTCCCTTGCCTCACTAAGCCTGTTTCTTATCCTCTCTTTCAGCTCTGAAGCTGCCGCCTTTGTAAAGGTTACAACAAGAATCTCTTCCACAGGCATTTTTTTTTCAAGTATCAGTCTTAAAAAAAGAGACGCAATAGTATGGGTCTTACCGGTGCCTGCACTGGCTTCAATAAGGTTGGTTCCTGTAAGAGGGGCTTTTAAGGGGTCTATTGGCAGCATAAAAAAATTCTACCCATTGTTTAAAATTTTTCCTTTATTTATTATGGACGCCATATAACCCGCGCCAAATCCATTGTCTATATTTACCACTGCAACATTTGAGCTGCAACTGTTAAGCATTGCAAAAAGAGCTGTTATGCCTCCAAAACTCACACCGTAGCCAATGCTGGTTGGAACAGCTATGACCGGAGCGCTTACCATCCCTGCCACAACGCTTGGAAGCGCTCCTTCCATCCCTGCCACTACAATTAAGACGGAAGCCTTTTTAATTATATCTTTATGGCTGAAAAGTCTGTGAATACCGGCTACACCCACGTCAAAAACCGTTTCCACCACGTTCCCCATGGCTCTTGAAGTAAGGCAGGCTTCCATTGCAACCGGAATATCAGATGTTCCTGCTGATATTACAAGTATCGTACCCGTACCCTCAACAGGAGTGTTGTTTTTTCCCCATATGAGCATCCTTGCATCGCTGTGGTAAACAGCATCAGGAAAACGCAAAAGAACCCTGTCCGCTTTTTGACGATCCGTGCGTGTAACAAGGATTATGTTTTCCTGAACCGCCATTTTTTCCATAATGCCGACAATCTGCCTCGCTGTTTTACCCTGACCGAAAATGACCTCGGGAAACCCCTTGCGCATGGAGCGCTGATGATCAATATGCGCATAATCAATATCCTCCATGGATAAATGCATGAGTGTTTCAGAGGCTTTTTCAACAGGTATTTCACCTGAAGCAACTGAGGCCAATATTTTATTTAATGACTCAATATTCATAATAATTTCCCAAATTAAGGTTATGGTGCAGGAGCATATTCAGGGACAATCTCTTTCAGCTTTGCTTTAATTTTATCTTCATTTCTAACATCGGCCAGATTTACAAGCTCGTTGATTTTATCATTTAACAGATTAATATCACAATAATTTCCTTTAAGCATCATTATTTTATCATGATCTGTGGGCACAACGCCCTCCCCTTCTGTAATCAGCTCTTCATAGAGTTTTTCTCCGGGTCGCAGCCCTATATATTCAATTTTGACATCAATCTCAGGTTCAAATCCTGAAAAGCGTATAAGATCTTTGGCCATATCTGAAATTTTAATGGGCGAGCCCATCTCAAGCAGAAATATTTCACTGCCGTTTCCCATGGAGCCTGCCTGAAGAATAAGCTGACAGGCCTCGGGAATAGTCATGAAATAGCGGGTTACTTCGGGATGAGTAACAGTGACAGGACCTCCTTTTTCAATCTGTTTTTTAAAAAGAGGTATAACACTTCCAACACTTCCAACTACGTTTCCAAAACGAACCGTCATAAACCTTGTTCCGGATTTGTTATGCCCGTTTTGACACTGCACCAACATTTCCGCCACCCGCTTTGATGCGCCCATGATATTGGCCGGTCTGACTGCCTTGTCTGTGGAGACAAAAACAAAACTCTTAGCGCCGGATGTCCTGGCTGTTTCAACCATATTTAAGGTACCCTGGATATTATTTTCCACAGCCTTCCAGGGCTGAAGTTCCAGCATGGGAACATGCTTGTATGCTGCAGCGTGAAAAATTGTATGGGGACTGTATTGCCGGAAAACGCTTTCAAGCTCTTTTTTGTTGCGGACATCCGCCAGAACAGGCACAACATTTATATGTTCAAAATTTTTTTTAAGCTCCAGGTCAATTTCATATAAAGGGCTTTCAGCCCTTTCATACAGCAGGATGGTGTCAGGTAGAAACCTGCAAATCTGTCTGCAGAGCTCTGACCCGATAGACCCGCCGGCACCTGTAACAAGAACTGTCTGACCTTTTAGATATCCTCCGATCTTTTTTTCATTCAGTTTTATTAAATCACGTCCCAAAAGATCCCTGTAAGCCACATCTCTTATAGATTTAACTGAAACCCTGCCGTCAATAAGCTCGCCCATACCCGGAATTGTTTTAAACTCAATGCCGCTTTTATTGCAATGGTCTATGATATTACGCATCTGACCGGAATTTACAGACGGGATTGCAATAAGGGCAGAATCTGCCCCTGTCTGCTCTGCCACTTCCTTTATTTTAGAAACAGGCCCCATAACAGGAAGCCCGTGAATCTTTTTCCCTATTTTTGTGGGATGATCATCAAGAAAGCCTATAACATCATATTTAAGGCTGGCATTGTCGCGCAGCTCCCTGAATATTTTTTCTCCGCAGTTGCCTGCTCCTATTATAATAAGCCTTTTTTTAGAACCGGTATTTTTTGATAAAAAACGGTTTAAAAATTCTTTAATTCCATTTTTAAACCTCCCATCTCCCAAAAATTCAAAATAAAAACGGACAGACAGCCTGAATCCTGCAATAAAGAGAATAGACAGACACCAGTCTATTACAAAGACCGAGCGTGAAAAATCTGCAAATCTGGTTTGAAGAAGAATTATAAAAACAATTATCAGTGAACTTAAGGTTGA
>CAYZXU010000072.1:0-12623 GCA_964482535.1 uncultured Desulfobacteraceae bacterium
GAACGCTCATAATCTACTGTCCAATTGATCTCGACTTTTTACGAGACCATCAATCATTAATTCTTGACAAAATTCAAACCAATCCTTATTTTAATAATTATGAGCATATTCTCATAAAGGTGAATACATGGTCAGACCTCAAAAAAATAGAATCGTTACCTGTAATCCCGGAGTGAACTATTTTAAGCCGAGAGGCATACCCATGATGGATTTATCTGAAGTTCAACTTACAGTTGATGAAAGTGAAGCCCTGAGACTATCTGATCTTCTGGACATGTCCCATGAGGAAGCAGGTAAAAAAATGGGGGTTTCCAGGGCAACATTCGGCAGAATTATTCAAAAGGCGCATAAAGTTGTTGCAGATGCTATTATTAACGGGAAAGCCATAAATATTGAAGGCGGGAACTATGAGATAGCAGGCAGGACAAAACAAAATACTTGCTGCAAATGCAGTCACAACTGGGAGGAGCCTGAAGAATCCGACAAGCCGGCACTATGCCCTTTATGTAAAAATAAAAATCTTTAGGGTTCGCTCTAAAATAAATTTATATTTTAATTAAACCATATAAGGATTAATAATTATGAAAATCGCCGTTACAGCAACAGGAAAAGATATGGATTCAGCAATAGATCCGCGTTTTGGAAGAGCAGCTTATTTTATTATAGTGGACTCTGAAACAATGGATTTTAAGCTTGTCGAAAATACACAGAATTTAAACCTTCCCCAGGGAGCCGGGATACAGGCCGGAAAAACAATAATCGAAAATAATGTAGAGTTGCTTATCACCGGCAATTGTGGTCCCAAGGCTTTTAAAGTGTTGCAAAGTGCGGACATTAAAATTATTATAGGAGTCGGCGGTCTGGTAAAAGATGCGGTTGAGCAATATAAAAAAGGTGAATTAAAACCTACTGATGCCGCTAATGTGGAAGGTCACTGGGCTTAATATATCTGGTCTTAATATATCTGGGCTTAATATATATAATAATTCTAAAAAACAGAAGAACCAACTAATACTGGAGATAAGAGTAATGGGAGAATGCAATAGCAGCGATTGCAGCGCTGCAAAACAAAAAGAAGCGCAAGATCAGCAGGATGTTTCCATTAAGGAATCGTTGGCAAAAATAAAAAACAAGTTGATTGTTATGAGCGGCAAGGGCGGCGTGGGCAAAACCAGCGTTTCTGTAAATCTGTCCATAGCTTTGTCAAAACTGGGTTATAAGGTAGGGCTTATGGATGTTGACCTGCATGGCCCTGACGTGCCAAGGATGCTGGGGCTTAAAGATATGCTGGGGCTGAGTGAAAATCGGAAGCTTGAACCCATAAAATATTCGGACAACCTTGCTGCGGTTTCCATAGAGTCCCTTTCACCTAATAAAGATGACGCAATAATATGGAGAGGGCCGATTAAACATTCTGCAATTAAACAGTTTATCGGTGATGTGGAATGGAATGACCTTGATTTTCTTATTATCGATTCTCCGCCAGGAACAGGTGATGAGCCATTATCAGTCGCCCAGACTATCCCTGATGCAAAAGCGATTATAGTTACAACTCCCCAGGAGGTTGCCCTTGCTGATGTAAGAAAATCAATAAATTTTTGCAAAACCGTTAAAATGGATATCGTCGGTCTGGTTGAAAATATGAGCGGCTTAACATGCCCTCACTGCAATAAACATATTGATATTTTTGGATCAGGCGGGGGTGAAAAAACAAGCAGCGCCATGGGGGTTAATTTTTTAGGAAAAGTTCCTTTTGACCTTAATGTTGTGCAGTGTGGTGATTCAGGCACATCCTTTCAGGACAAATATACAGACTCCCCTGTAACAAAGGCGCTTGGAGATATTGCAGCAAAACTGCTTGAATATGTAAAATAAATGTTTGCCAAAGGCAAACCCTGTTATATTAAATAAATTATAAGGAGAACTATATAATGAAGTTCGCAATACCCATGGCAGAAGGAAAACTCACAGCTCATTTCGGACACTGCAAGGAATTTGCCATTCTTGATGTTGAAAATAATGAAATAAAAAACAAAGAGATGCTGGTGCCTCCCCCACATGAACCAGGCGTACTGCCGGCATGGCTTGGTAAACTTGGAGCCAATGTAATTATTGCAGGCGGAATGGGACAAAAAGCCATCACCCTTTTCAATGAACAAGGGATTAAAGTTGTTACAGGCGCTCCTTCTCTTGAGCCTGAAGCCCTGATAAAACATTATCTTGAAGATTCCCTTATTTCAGGTGACAACCTCTGCGATCATTAAATTTTATGAATTTTAAAGTAACAACTCTTGTGGAAAATTCGGTTTGCATGGGCAAGGGGCTCATTGGTGAACACGGGATTTCATTCTTGATTGAAACAAATAACAAGAGAAAAATTTTATTCGATACAGGTCAGGGGAAAGCTCTTTTTAATAATGCAAAACTCCTTGGGCTGGATTTGAATAAAATCGACACTGTGGCATTGAGCCACGGTCATTATGACCATACAGGGGGCATAAAAGGGCTTATTGAGTATAACAAAAATTTTAAGCTTATTGCTCATCCTGATATATTTGCTCATAAACTTGCAATCAAAAATAACGAAGAAAGATATATTGGCGCCCCCTTTAATAAAGATTTTCTTGAAAAAGCAAAGATTAATCTGCAGATAAGCAGAAAACCTGTTGAAATTGCCGACGGTATTATAACAACAGGTGAAATACCCATGCAAACCGGGTTTGAGGCAATTGAATCAGTCTTTTATATAAAAGAAAAAAAACAAAACGTGCCTGACCCGCTTGCAGATGACAGTTCTCTTATTCTTGATACTGAAAAAGGTCTTGTTGTTTTGCTTGGCTGCTGTCACAGGGGTTTGATCAATACCTTGAAACATGTCATCAATTTAACAGGAAACAAAAAAATATATGCCATAATGGGCGGTCTTCATCTTGGTCAGGCATCGGATATGAAGTTAAAACAAATCATAAACTGGTTGCGCGAATTTGACGTCAAAAGGATAGGTGTAAGTCACTGCACAGGCATGCCTGCCACCCTTGCCTTTTTTAATGGTTTGCCTAAAAGGGTTTTTTTGAATACAACAGGCTGTGGGGAGATATTTTGAGGAAAGCAAAAAAACAGACAGTATGCCAAATTGAGGAATTTTATAAAAAAGTCCATAAAAAGCTTGACAATATTTTTAATGGCTATTAATAAAAATTGTTCAATTCAGAAATTTATAATGAAAAAAATCATAGCAATTTTAAACCTGTTTAGTCTTGGCGGCAGACTTGTGCCTGTCGGTCTAATGGTCGGGATACTTATCTCAACCAAATTTAAGGCCTGATAATGGTTTAATTTTGTTCTAATTCATATAAAATAAAAAATCCGTTATCAGCCTGACCTGATAACGGATTTTTTTTCTTGAACAAAGAAAACAGCTAAGGGAGCCAAGGAGATAATGAAAAGCGATAATGCAAAAAAAGGCATAGAAAGAGCACCCCACCGCAGCCTGTTTAAGGCCATGGGATATACTAATACTGAAATAAAGAACCCGCTCATAGGTATTGCCAATTCCGCAAACGCCATAATACCAGGTCATATCCATTTAAACAGGATAACCGAAGCTGTGAAAGCCGGGGTTTATATGGCAGGAGGCACACCCATCGAATTCGGTACCATCGGTGTATGTGACGGTATTGCCATGAATCATGTGGGCATGAAATACTCCCTTGCAAGCAGGGAACTGATTGCCGATTCAATAGAGGTAATGGCCACTGCCCACGCATTTGATGCCATGGTAATGGTGACAAATTGTGACAAGATAGTTCCTGGGATGCTTATGGCAGCAGCAAGGCTTGATCTCCCCACGATCATAATCAGCGGGGGGCCAATGCTGGCTGGAGATCGCCCCAAAAAAAAAGATGGCAAAGGTAAAAAAACTGAAAAAATAGATCTGATTACAGTTTTTGAAGCTGTTGGGGCAGTGCTTTCAGGAAAAATGACCGAAGAAGAGCTAAGCTTAATTGAAGATGCCGCATGCCCCACATGCGGCTCATGCGCCGGCATGTTTACTGCCAACTCCATGAACTGCCTTACAGAGGCCATAGGCATGGGGCTTCCGGGCAACGGCACAATTCCGGCTGTAATGTCAGCTCGTATCCGTTTGGCCAAAAAAGCAGGAATGCAGATAATGAAGCTTCTTGAAGATGGAATAACTCCAGGCAAAATATTAACAAAAAAGGCTTTCAGAAATGCCCTGGCAGTTGATATGGCCCTTGGATGTTCAACAAATACCGTGCTTCATCTTGCGGCTGTTGCAAAAGAAGCCAATGTACACATAAACCTTGATCTTATTAATGAAATAAGCAAAAATACACCGCATCTGTCTTCCCTCAGCCCGGGAGGAATTCATCATATAGAAGATTTAAATTCAGCCGGCGGAATCCAGGCTGTGTTAAGTGAGCTGTCCGGCGCTGGACTTATTAATACTGAATGTATTACTGTTACGGGAAAAAGCGTAGGAGAAAACATAAGCCAAATATCGGTTTTAGATACTGATATTATAAGACCAATTGCAAACCCCTATCATAAACAGGGAGGTTTGGCTGTTCTTTTTGGCAATCTTGCGCCTGATGGATGCGTGGTAAAGCAGTCGGCGGTTTTGGATGAAATGATGTGCCATGAAGGACCTGCGAGGGTATTTGATTCAGAAGAAGAAGCAAGTAATGCTATTATGACAAAAAAAATTAAAAAAGGGGATGTCATTGTAATCCGTTATGAAGGGCCCATGGGAGGACCCGGAATGAGAGAGATGCTGACCCCCACTTCAGCCATTGCCGGCATGAACTTGGACGCGCATGTGGCACTTATTACTGACGGACGTTTTTCAGGAGGCACAAGGGGAGCAGCAATAGGCCATATATCACCTGAAGCCATGCAGGGGGGAGTTATAGCGATTATCAAAGAAGGCGATATAATTGAAATTAACATCCCTGACAAAAAAATCAATTTAAAACTCCCTGAAGAAAAGATAAAGGAAAGGCTTGCCGCATGGACTCCTCCTGAACCAAAAATAACCCACGGCTATATGGCGAGGTATGCGAAAATGGTTTCATCCGCCAGCCAGGGAGCTGTGGTAGCTTAGAGGATTAAAATTTGAGACTGACGCAGAGATCGGGCAAAATGGGACGTTTTAAAATCGGCTCAACAAGGGAGGTTTAATTATGAAACTGACAGGCGCACAAATTCTAATAAAATCGTTAAAGGATGAAAACGTAGATACAATTTTCGGATATCCTGGTGGAGCTGTTATTGATATTTATGATGAACTTGATAAAGAAGATATAAAGCATATCCTTGTACGCCATGAACAGGGCGCTGTCCATGCTGCGGACGGTTATTCCAGAGCCAGCAACAAGGTAGGTGTGTGCCTGGTAACATCCGGGCCCGGCGCCACAAATACTGTCACGGGGATTGCCTCTGCATATATGGACTCCATTCCCATTGTTGTAATTACAGGCCAGGTGCCGTCAAATCTGATTGGAAACGATGCTTTCCAGGAGGTGGACATAGTCGGGATAACAAGACCCTGCACCAAACACAACTATCTTATAAAACATGCTGAAGATCTTGCTAAAACAATAAAAGAGGCTTTTTATATTGCGAGTTCAGGCAGACCGGGCCCTGTTTTAATAGATATACCAAAAGATGTCAGCAATGCTGTTGTAAATTATAAGGCCCCGGAAAAGGTGAAGATGCGTTCATATAATCCCACCTACAGCCCTAACATGAAACAGTTGAAACGGGTTGTAACACTGATTAAAAATGCTAAAAAACCGGTTATATTTGCAGGAGGAGGGGTAATCCTTTCAGGCGCTTCCAAAGAACTCACCGAGCTTGCCATTAAAACCCAGACGCCTGTCACTGGTTCTTTAATGGGGCTTGGAGGATTTCCCGGAACAGACCCGCTATGGCTGGGCATGCTGGGCATGCATGGCACATATCGTGCTAATATGTCCATTGGAGAATGTGATCTTCTTATTGCAACAGGAGTCCGTTTTGATGATCGTGTAACAGGGAAGATAGATTCTTTTGCCCCCCAGGCAAAAATAGTGCATATAGATATAGACCCCACATCCATATATAAAAATGTTTCTGTTGCCGTGCCCGTTGTCGGCGACTGTAAAATTACTCTGGCGGCCCTTAATAATCTTCTCGAAGAAAAAGACTTCAAAGATGTTAAAAGCAAGAGACAAAAATGGCTGGACAAAATTCAAGAATGGCAGGAGACAAGCCCTCTTGCATATACCCAGAAGGATATTATAAAACCTCAGTTTGTTATAGAAAAGCTATACGAATTGACCAAAGGCAATGCAATAATCACCACTGAAGTAGGCCAGAATCAGATGTGGGCTGCACAGTATTATCACTTTAACAAGCCGAATCATTTTATAACTTCAGGAGGGTTGGGTTGTATGGGGTTTGGGCTGCCCGCAGCCATAGGAGCGCAAACTGCCTGCCCTGATCAAACTGTTGTGGATATTGCCGGAGACGGCAGCATACAAATGAACATTCAGGAGCTGGCAACTGCAATGCAGTTTTGTCTGCCTGTAAAGGTGGTTATTTTAAATAACGGATATCTTGGCATGGTAAGACAATGGCAAGAGCTTTTTTATGAAAAAAGATACGCCTGCACCAACATGGAGCATGCGCCTGATTTTGTAAAACTTGCAGAGGCATATGGAGCAATGGGCTTAAGGGCTACCAAACCTGAAGAGGTTGAAGAGGTTCTTTTAAAAGGGCTTTCCAGCAAAACAACGGTAGTTATGGATTTTGTTGTGGAGCGGGAAGAGAGTGTATATCCCATGGTGCCTGCCGGAGCCCCAATTACGGAGATGCTGCTGGTTTAAGAAATTTTAACATAATGTATCAAGACCTTATGTATTGCTAATGAAAATTTAAAGGATATTAGCCATGAAAGAAGATAAACACGTGCTTTCAATTCTTGTGGACAACCAGCCTGGTGTACTTTCCAGGATATCAGGACTCTTTAGCGGCAGAGGTTATAATATTGAAAGCCTTTGTGTTGCTGAAACCACAGATCCTCTTGTTTCAAGGGTTACGATAGTAACAAAGGCTGAGCTGCCCATTATTGAGCAGATAGAAAAACAGCTTAACAAACTTATAAACGTGATAAAAGTAAATGATTTTACTGATAAAAAATATGTTGCAAGGGAAATGGCCCTTATAAAGGTTCAGGCAAAGCAGGAAGACCGCGCTGACATTTTAAGGATAGTTGATATCTTCAGGTGCAAGGTTATTGATGTGAGCCAGGAACATTATACACTGGAAGTCACGGGCAATGAAGAAAAAATGTCTGCCATATTAAATCTTCTAAAACCCATAGGTATAAAGGAGATTGCAAGGACCGGAGTTATAGCTTTATTTAGAGAACCTAAATAGTATTATATTTTCACGTAATGGGTAGATAATTTTATTAAAAAACAGATCATACTAAATATATTATAAATTAAGGAGACAAAAATGGGCAATATCGATTTTGGCGGAGTAATTGAAGAGGTTGTTACTTCTGAAGAATTTTCTATGGAAAAAGCAAAAGAGGTTCTTAAGGATGAAAAAATAGTTGTGCTGGGTTATGGAGTTCAGGGTCCGGCCCAGGCTTTAAACCTTAAAGATAACGGATTTGATGTTACCATAGGGCAACTCGAAGGAGATGAATACTGGGACAAGGCTGTTGCTGATGGATTTATCCCCGGGGAGACTCTTTTTCCAATAAAAGAGGCAGCAGAAAAAGGTACTGTTATTCAGGTTCTTCTTTCCGATGCAGGTCAGACGGCAACATGGCCAGTTGTTAAAGAATGCTTAAACGAGGGTGATGCCCTTTATTTTTCCCATGGTTTTTCGATTGTTTATAAAGATCAGACTAAAATAATTCCTCCTGAAAATATTGACGTAATCCTTGTTGCGCCAAAAGGTTCAGGAACCAATGTCAGAAGAAATTTTCTGGATGGAAGCGGTATAAATTCCAGTTTTGCAGTGCATCAGGATTATACAGGAAGGGCAAAAGAAAGGGCAATCGCCCTTGGCATAGCCATAGGTTCAGGATATCTTTTTCATACAACATTTGAAAATGAAGTTTACAGTGATCTCACAGGAGAGCGCGGAGTGCTCATGGGATGCCTCGCCGGAACCATGGAGGCGCAGTATAATATTTTAAGAAAAAACGGTCACTCACCCAGCGAAGCTTTTAATGAGACTGTTGAAGAGCTGACACAAAGTCTTATCCGCCTTGTGGGTGAAAACGGCATGGACTGGATGTTTTCCAATTGCAGCGCAACTGCACAAAGGGGAGCATTGGACTGGTCACCTAAATTTCGCGACGCTGTTACTCCTGTTTTTGAAGATCTGTATAGCCGTGTTAAAACAGGAAAAGAGACACAAAGAGTTTTAGAGGTAAACAGCGCTCCTGATTACAAGGTTAGCCTTACCAAAGAACTTGACGAGATCAAAAACTCGGAAATGTGGAAAGCCGGGGCTGCAGTCAGAGCTTTACGACCGGAAAACAGAAACAAATAAATTAAAAAATACCTTTGGTTAGCTTTTATTTTGCATTGGAGAAAACCGGATAATGGACTCTATCCTCATATATGATACAACTTTAAGAGACGGAACCCAGGGAGAAAGCATCAATTTCTCTGCCGATGACAAGCTGATTATCGCAAAGAGGCTGGATGATCTCGGGATTCATTATATTGAAGGAGGATGGCCCGGTTCCAACCCCAAGGATGTCCGGTTTTTTCAACTTGCAAAAAGAACCAAATTTAATAATGCAAAGTTATCGGCTTTTGGTTCAACCCGCAAACCAGGCATAGGGCCGGAAAAAGACCTTAACCTAAAAGCCCTTCTGGAAAGCGAAGCTCCTGTATTAACAATTTTCGGCAAGACCTGGGATTTTCATGTTGAGCAGGTAATGAAAAACACTCTAAAAGAAAACCTTGCCATGATAAAGGAAACGGTTTCCTTTTTAAAGGATAATAAAAGAGAGGTTGTATACGATGCCGAGCATTTTTTCGACGGGTATAAGGCAAATCCTGATTATGCCGTAAAAACCTTGCTGGCAGCCGTGGAAGGCGGGGCGGAATTTATTGTTCTTTGCGACACAAACGGCGGCACACTTCCCTTTGAAGTAGAATCTATTTTAGACAATCTGCAAGCATTCTTTAAAGAAAACTTACAGACAAAAGAAAGTCCGGATCCCGTTAAAATTGGAATCCACACGCATAACGACTGCGGCCTGGCTGCTGCAAATTCAATTATAGCGATACAAAAAGGGGCTGTTATGGTGCATGGAACCATTAACGGCTACGGCGAAAGATGCGGCAATGCAGATCTTACTTCAATAATACCGCTTTTGCAGGTCAAGATGGGACGCTCCTGTATCTCATCAAAAAATCTTGCAAAACTTAAAACAGTTTCCAGGGTTGTGAGCGATATCGCAAATATGACTCCTTTAAACAACAGACCTTTTGTGGGTGAAAGCGCCTTTGCGCACAAGGGAGGAATTCATGTAAACGCTATTATGAAAAGCCCCAGGGCATATGAACATATGCTTCCTGAAATAATAGGCAACAGAAGGCGTGTGCTGGTTTCAGACCTTTCAGGCAAGAGTAATATTGAATATAAATCAAAAGAGCTGGGCATAGACCTTGATGCCGGCGATGGACTTGACAGCAGCAAGATAGTCTCTGAAATTAAACGTCTTGAGCATGAGGGATATCAGTTTGATACTGCTAACGGGTCATTAAAAATTTTGATGGAAAAATTTACAAATCAGTTCAAACCTTTTTTTGAGCTTGAGTCATTCAGAATTACAACTGAAAAAGACAGAGAAAATCCATGTTCTGCCCAGGCCATAATAAAGATTAAAGTTGACGGAAAAAAAGAGCTGACAGTTGCCGAGGGCCTTGGGCCCATAAGCGCTCTGGACAATGCTCTCAGGAAGGTTCTATGCAAGTTTTACAACAGCCTTGATTCAATGCGCCTTGTGGATTTTAAAGTAAGAGTCATAGACGGCCGCGAAGGAACTGCTGCAAAGGTAAGGGTTTTTATAGAATCCCGTGATCATGATCAGGTATGGAGAACAATAGGGGTGTCGGAAGATATAATCGAAGCAAGCTGGCAGGCGCTTTCTGACAGTTTTCAGTTTAAGCTGGCAAAAGAAGAGGGGAATTATAAGAATGCATGAAAAACTTATAATATTTGATACAACTTTAAGAGACGGTGAACAATGCCCCGGCGCCAGCATGAATACTGCGGAAAAGTTGCGTATCGCAACACGTCTGGAACGTCTCGGGGTAGATGTTATTGAGGCCGGTTTTCCAGCAGCTTCTGAAGGGGATTTTGAGGCAGTAAAAAGAATTTCCGGTAAAATAACCGGTTCAACAGTATGCGGTCTGGCGAGAGCTCTGCCCGGGGACATTAAAATATGCGCTGAAGCTGTAAAACCCGCAAAATTTCCACGAATACATACTTTTATTTCAACTTCGGAAATTCATTTAAAATATCAAATGCAAAAGAGTCAAGCAGAAGTGCTGGAGATGGCGGTTGAAGCAGTAAAACTTTCCAGAAGCCTTTGCGATAATGTTGAATTCAGCGCAATGGATGCCAGCCGCACGGAGCCTGATTATTTATGCAAAATATTCAAGGCAGCCATTGACGCAGGAGCCACTACTGTTAATATTCCTGACACAGTAGGGTATGCCATTCCATCTGAATTTGCAAAACTTGTTAAATACGTTATAAAAAATACTCCCAATATAGATAAAGCGATAGTCAGTGTACACTGCCATAATGATTTTGGCCTGGCCACGGCAAATACACTGGCAGCGTTAGATGCAGGAGCAAGGCAGGCTGAAGTGGCAATTAACGGGATAGGAGAAAGAGCCGGAAATACTTCCCTTGAAGAACTCGTTATGACTATCAACACCAGACAGAATTCCCTGCCTGTAACAACAGATATCAAAACAGATCTTATTTACTCCACAAGCAAACTTGTAAGTATGATAACAGGCATAATGGTTCAACCGAACAAGGCAATTGTCGGTGCCAATGCTTTTGCCCATGAATCCGGAATACACCAGGATGGTATTCTCAAAAATCCCATGACCTACGAAATAATGAGGCCGGAAACCATAGGGCTTAGCAGCAACAAGCTTATGCTTGGAAAACATTCAGGCAAGCATGCCCTCCATTCCCATTTAACTGAGATGGGTTATAACCTGAACCCCGAAGAGTTAAAGATTATTTTTGTCAAATTCAAGAAACTTGCAGACAAAAAGAAAAATATTCTTGATGAGGATCTTGAAGCAATAGTTGCAGAGAAAATCCTTCAGGCAGAGGATGTATTCAGCCTGGAGTACCTTCATGTTGCAAGCGGCACAACCGTTGACCCCATGGCAAGCGTAAAACTTAAAATAAACGGAAACCCTGTTAAAGGCACAGGATACGGAAACGGTCCCATTGATGCGGCATTTAATGCCATATCAGAACTGGTTGATACAGGCGCTGAACTCTTAAGGTTTTCCATAAACGCTCTTACCGGAGGCACGGATGCCCAGGGCGAGGTCACTGTGCAACTCAGGGAAAACAATCATGTGGCTCTTGGCAGAGGCGCTGACCCTGATATAATAATTGCAAGCGCCAAGGCTTTTATCAACGGGCTTAACAGGCTTGAGCATTTAAAAACCCACCCTGTTTTAAAGGCACAGGCGTTATAAAAAGCCAAAGCTGAATATTAATATGTTGTATTATTTATACTTTTTAACTTTATGCCGCCAAATAGCCGTAATTAACTACGGCTATTTGGTCGAATAATAAAACAACAGCGGATGCAATATCTGATTTTGAGGGTTCACAAGAACTATCCGCTCATGAAACCGAAGATAGCTCACGCAGAGCACGAATTCCCATGGCGAAATTAGAAACTATAATCAATTCTGTGAAACAATTAAGTAAAAAAATGCTTAATCAGGCTAATTCAGCCGACGCAAAAAGCCGCGCCGTTGATTTAAACGTTTGGTCAACAACAAAAGATAGGAGATTATAATGAAGGCAGAATTCACTGCAATCATAGAGGTCGCACCCGAGGGCGGCTTCTGGGCTATCTGCCCGGAGATACTTGGCGCCAATGGACAGGGTGAGACGATAGAGGAAACCAAGGCTAATTTACGGCAGGCTATTGAATTGATCTTGGAGGATCGCAAGGCTGACATTCTCCGAGGGCTGCCTGACGACACTATTCAAGATACGGTGATGATTGGATGAAACGACGAGACTTGGAGCGAAGGTTGAGAATCGCGGGTTGCTACCTGAAACGGGAAGGTGCCTCACATTCACTTTGGATTAATCCGAAGAATGGAGCGACAGAAGCTGTTCCACGGCATACCGAGATCAAAGAACCATTGGCAAAGAAGATTTTGAAGAATCTTAATGCAGATTAAATGACCGTTAACAGTCTGGTTTTATATTTGTTTTTCTATGTCAAGATTTGCCCGATTATATGCCCTTGGTGTCAGGGCCGATCTGAAAATGTAATTACCTTCCCTGACTGAAAATGCGTATTC
>CAYZXU010000073.1:0-12391 GCA_964482535.1 uncultured Desulfobacteraceae bacterium
GTTAAAGGCAAGCTGAATAAAATAAAAAAACGAATATTGAATATTTAAGATGTGACCCCTTTTCTGCTTCTTTTCTGCTTTCTAACTTATTGCCCTAATTGGGCACAAACCATTCTCTTTTTCGATATACCAGGTCTTGACTTTTTGCTATAAGCTCTCCAGTCCTATCATCTCTAATAGTGATGTCATATAGAGCTATTGGCCCAGAAGCAGTTTGTTCTGCAGCTTCAGCAACTATCCGATCACCGGAGTTCGTTGCTTTCAGAAAGTTAATTGCAACATTCAGCGCCACCGCCGTTTGTCCACTGGAATTACTGGCAGCAGCAAAGGCCATATCGCCAAGCGCAAAAATTACACCACCGTGAGTGGTGCCGTGAAAATTAACCATGTCGTCAGTGATAGTGAGAGTCACCCGGCTATGGCCTGGTTTTAGAACTTCAACGTTAGCCCCCAGGAATCGTGCGAATGGATCACACTGAATGTATTCGTTAATCTTTTGTTTTCTATCTTCGTTCACTGTCATCTCCATAGTAATTAAGCTGCTGTATTAATTCTTAAATAGTGTCTGAACGAAAACTGCTAATTTTCGTTCGGGCACTAAATATTTGAAACTCACAACAGAACTAAAGTCGCAGCATAATGCCCCCCCGCTACAACCTTTGTGTGAACCATTACCCTTTATGTTTTTTATTCTTTTTTTCGGCAAGCCTTATTTTTCTTCTTTCAGCAGCTTCACTTCTCCGTCTCTTCTCCTCGTCTGTTTCACTTATCAGAGGTGGAATCTGTTTTGGTTTGCCGATTCTATCCATGGCCACGAATGTTAAATAAGCAGAAGCAGTATGGCGGATCTCCCCTGTGATCAGGTCTTCCGTTTCAACCCGAACTCCTATTTCCATGGATGTTTTTCCGGCATAATTCAAACTGGCTTTAAGTGTAAGAAGATCTCCGATAAAAACAGGATTATGAAAATCAAGCCTGTCTATGGAAGCAGTAACAGCATTGCAGCGCACATGCCTGACGGCAACCACTCCAGCGGCATTATCAATATTGTTCATTATAGATCCGCCATGTACATTCCCCATGATATTTGCATCCTGGGGGAGCATAACATGCGCAATGCTGACAAGACTTTCTTTAACAGATTTTGCTTCCATAATTTCTCCGTTTTGTATATTAATGGCTCTGTAAAATGCCCGCTTTCGAAGTCTGCGCTTATCTGTTTAGTTTTAAAGCGTCAGGCTCAATTTGTCATCACGGCAATAATGAAATATGCCCTTCAGGATGATCGCCTGTTACTTCTCCTGCAATTGCTGCTTCTACTCCTTTATCATGCATTGCCTTTAAACAATTCTCGGCATCTTCCGGCTTAAGACAGACAAGAAGTCCGCCTGAAGTTTGAGGATCAAAAAAAATATCGCACATAAACCGATCAACAGATGAATCAATAAAGATATTCTTTTCATAAAATTTTTTGTTATTATAAGCTCCGGCAGGTATAAGCCCCATGTTTGCATACTCCCTTGCCTGCTCAATAAAAGGGATACGCTCTGAATATATGGAGATCTTTTTTTTGCTTCCCCGGGCAATTTCAAAAAGATGACCCGCAAGACCGAAACCCGTGACATCCGTACAGGCAGTGGGATTAAATCTAATCATAATCTCACATGCTTTTTTATTTAATTCAGACGCCACCTCTATTAACCTTTCCACAGCTTTTGGGCTGGCAATTTTTCCCTTAACAGCAGTGGCAATTATACCTGTTCCAAGGGGTTTGGTCAGAATAAGCCTGTCGCCTGTATTCGCAGTATTATTTGCAAGCACCCTGTCAGGATGCACAATCCCCGTGACTGAAAGACCGTATTTAAATTCTTTGTCATCAACACTGTGGCCTCCCACAAGAACTGCTCCTGATTCATTTATTTTGTCTAAGCCCCCCATAATAGTCTCTTTTAAAACTATATCAGGAAGCTCTCCCACAGGAAAACAGACAATATTCATGGCAGTTAGAGGTTTGCCGCCCATGGCATAAATATCACTTAACGAATTTGCTGCGGCAATACGCCCGAAATCATATGGGGAATCGATAATCGGAGTAAAAAAATCAAGGGTTTGAATCAAGGCTTTATCCGAATCAATTCTGAACACACCGGCATCATCTGAATAATCTATGCCCACCATAAGGTCAGGATGACTGATTGGGGGAAGACTGCATAAAATTTTTTCCAGGAACCCTGGACTAAGTTTGGCAGCTCACCCTGAAGCCCGGACTTTATCGGTTAAAACAATTATTTCTTTTGAACTGTTATTTGTCATTTTTTTTCAATCTTAAAAATATCGCTT
Organism: uncultured Desulfobacteraceae bacterium; assembly: GCA_964482535.1. Taxonomy (GTDB): domain Bacteria; phylum Desulfobacterota; class Desulfobacteria; order Desulfobacterales; family BuS5; genus CAYZXU01. The sequence goes on from CAYZXU010000073.1 coordinate 2,341, forward strand.
GTTAAATTTTAAGAGAAGTCGCATCAAAGACAGGGCCGTCAAAACAGACATGAGCATATTTTCCAGAATCGCCTGCGGTTTCCACCGCGCACCCAAGACATGCCCCCATGCCGCAAGCCATAAGGGTTTCAATTGATATATGGCATGAAATATTATCAGCTTTGGATATTGCGGCAACGGCTTTCAGCATATTAAAGGGCCCGCATGCATAGATAATATCCGGCCGATTTTTCTTTATCTCTTTTTTTAATAACTCGGTTATAAAGCCTTTTTCTCCGAGACTTCCATCATCCGTTGTAATATTAAGCGCAACCTGGAACCTGTCAATTTCATCAACACATAGTATGTCATCCTTTGTTTTACCACCCAAAAAAAACTGTGTATCAGAAAGAAGTAAATATTTTTGTTTTATGGATGACAAAAGAAAAATCATGGGAGCCACGCCTATGCCGCCTGCCACAATAAATATTTTACTGCCCTTATCCGGCAGCATAAATCCATTGCCAAGGGGGCCGAGGATATGTACAAAATCACCCTCTTTCTGCTCAGACATTGCTTTAGTGCATCCGCCAACAACCTTAAAGAGCAGCTCTATGCCGATTGGTTTTTTATTTTTATAAATAAGGTTATGTATGGAAAACGGTCGGTTGAGCAGAGACACTGTATGATTTGCAAGGCGAAGCATAATAAACTGGCCAGGGACGGCATTAAAAAACAGGGCATCACACTCAATGCCGATTTTGTAATATAAGTCCCCTGCCCTCTTGTTCCACAATATTTTAGATTTTTTATAAATCATTGTTTTTTTCTCGTTCAGCCATTATTTAATTCCTATAACGGATGCAAATCTACCCGTAACATTCTTTTTCCTATATGAATAAAAAAGATCCGGATTACACATGGTGCACAGCCTGCTCAAAGATATATTTTCGTATAAGACGCCTGCTTCAACAAGCTGGCTGCAGGAAATCGACCAAAAATCAAAATAATCTTTTTTATCTTTATTATGCCAGAACTTTTGGGGAATTTCATCCTTATAATTAACAAATTCAGCACAGCACGGACCCAGAGAAGGTCCTATGCCTGCAATAATTCTGTCTGGTCTGCATCCTGCCTTTTTTTTCATTACTTCAACAGTGCTGCCTATAATATTTTTAATACTTCCACGCCATCCTGAATGGACATTGGCAACTACGCCGCATTCAGGCTCATACATTAAAACAGGCTGACAGTCTGCCACCTGTATCGCAAGGAACAAGCCCTTCCTGTCTGACACCATGGCATCGCCTGTTATTTGGCCTGTGATCGGCGATTTGTCTTTTTTTGAAAAAAACAGTACTTTTTCGCCATGAACCTGGTTTATAAAGAGAAGATTTTCTGAATCAAAACTGTTTGAAATCAATCTTCTGTTTAATTTGACTATGTCCGGTTTATCACCAACATTAAAGCTGACATTCAAACTTTTGTACGGGCCCTCGCTATGCCCCCCATCCCTTGTAAATATCTTATGGTCTATTTCTGAAAATTTGGCAAGATCAGGAAATTGCAAAAAAGAAATCCCGTTTTTCTCTTTTTTAATCAAAATGCCCCGTTTCTAAGCATACAGACGCAAAATTTTTTTTATTATATTGGTGGTTGATATGTCCTGCACAAGGGGGATCGTCACAACCTTTCCGTGGTTTGACTTTACAAAGTCAGCGCCGATAATATTATCAGCATCCCAGTCCGCCCCCTTTACTAAAACATCAGGATTAACCGCCATGATCAATTTTAAGGGATCAGGTTCATTAAAGATAGTGATATAATCAACTGACTGCAAACCTGCAAGAACCTGTGCCCTGAATTTTTGCAAAACCACAGGCCTTTTACTTCCCTTGATAATTTTTACAGATTCATCCGAATTTAATCCAACAACAAGAAGATCCCCTTTGGATCTCGCAGCATCAAGATATCTGACATGACCTGCATGCATAATATCAAAGCAGCCGTTTGTAAAAACAACCTGTTTTCCGGCTTTTTTCTCCTTTTTAATCAAATTTACCAGGGCATCAAGTTTAAGAATTTTTGATAACATATGCTTCAGGAACCCTTTCGCTCAAACATGGAACAGTATTTCTAAATTCGGATATCTCACGAAGATCTATTTCTGCTTTGAGCATGCATGGTTTATCTTCTGAGATTGCAGTTAAATTTCCCCATGGTGAAACAATCTGGGAACAGCCCCCGAATTCAATGTATTTATCTTTTCCACAGCGGTTGGCAGCCACAATAAAAATCTGGTTTTCAATGGCCCTTGCTTTAATCAGTGCATTCCAGTGCCCAATTCTTGCAGATGGCCACTGGGCAGAAATTATGATAATCTTCGCACCCTGCAGGGCAAGTGAACGGCAAAGCTCGGGAAACCTTAAATCGTAGCATGTCATAAGGCCGACTCTGCCCAGAGACGTCTCGCACACAACAGCCTTTGTACCCCTGGAGAAGTACTTTGGCTCATTTGTGAGTGAAAACAGATGGATTTTCCTGTAGGAGCCTGAAAGAGTTCCGTCCGTGTTGATAACATAGAGGGTATTATAGATATTTCCTTCAGAAATTTCCGGCATGGAGCCTGCTATTATCATATTATATTTTAATGCAATTTCAGCAATTTTTTTTAATACAGCATCTGTTTTTGCAGCATGAGCCTTTAAATTTTTATTATCAAACCCGGATGACCACATCTCCGGCAGCACAGCAAGTCCGGCTCCTTGTTCACCAAGCCTGCAAAGCCCTGCAAATGCATGCTCCATGTTTAATTCCAGCTCTCCGGTTCTCACGTCGAACTGAACTATTCCTGCTGAAAATTTCATGTTTTTTCTCGTTTTTGACTTTACATAGTTCTGGCAAGAGTAAGCGCATCCACATTTTTGGCTCCGGCTTTCAGCAAAACCCCTGCACATTCATCTAAAGTTGCACCGGTAGTATAAACATCATCAACAAGAAGTATTTCTTTTCCAAAAATCTTAGAAGCATCAACTACTTTAAAAGAATTTTTAATATTATTCATACGCTGTTTTATTCCAAGCCCTGCCTGGGGTTCCGTCCATTTGTGTCTAATAAAAGTTTTGTTGTCAATATGGATATTATCAAAATCCATATTTAATAATCGAGCTGTTTTCTTCCAGTCTTTAACAAGAAAAAAAGCCTGATTAAACCCGCGGACTCTTAATCTTTTTTTATGCAAGGGAACCGGTATAATAATATCAATCTTTTTATTATGCCAGTATTTAATAAAAGTGAGAAATAAAAGTATCCCAAAAGGCTTTGCAAGCTGAATCTTTCCATTATACTTAAAGCTGTGAACAGCCGGTTTAAGCTTATTGCCATAGATACCTGCGGCTCGCGCCATGCCAAACTTTTTTGGTGATTTAATACATCTCCCGCAAACATGATCTTCGTATTCACGGCTTTTAAACATAATGCCGCAGATTAAACAGAGTGGAGATTCAACCTCTAAAAAATCTGCAGAGCATGCAGGGCATAAAAACGGAGACATCAGCCGTTTAAAGGGAAAAGAATTAAATACAGCAAAAGGATCAGCCGATTCCGCCGGCTCTTTTTGCCTGGATAGCCCTGACTTAATCTCTTCTAACAAATCACAGATCTTATTATTATGCCTGCTTTGCTTAAAAAAAGCTTTGCAAACCAGGCATTTTGGTGGATAAATGGCATTTTCAACAGCCATTACAGCAGAGCCTAAGAAACTAATTAAGCCTACGCCATCTTTTCTATGATTTTGTCTGCAAACTCCGAACACTTTATCTCTCTCGAACCTTTTATCTGACGGGCCAGATCATATGTTACCGTACCGTCTTTGATTGTTTCCTGAAGTGCCTTATGCACTAAAGCTGAAGCTTCTGTCCACCCTATATGTTCAAGCATCATTGTGGCGGAAAGAATTAATGAACCGGGATTCACCTTGTCAAGACCCGCATATTTGGGAGCTGTTCCGTGGGTTGCTTCAAAAACAGCGCATTTATCACCGATATTTGCCCCCGGCGCCATTCCAAGCCCACCGACCTGTGCTGCAAGCGCATCAGAGATGTAATCTCCATTAAGGTTGGGTGTTGCTATTACCTGGTACTCCTCAGGCCTTAGCAGTACCTGCTGAAAAAGCATGTCTGCTATGCGGTCTTTTATCACAACCTTCCCTTCGGGTATTTTACCGTTATATTTATCAAACAGTTCCTGCTCGGTTATTGTTTTGTTCCCAAATTCTTCTTTGGCAATCTCGTAGCCCCATTTACTGAAAGCGCCTTCGGTAAACTTCATTATATTACCTTTATGCATGAGGGTTACGCTGGATAATTTTTTTTCAATTGCATGAGTAATGGCTCTTGCCACCAGTCTCTTTGTATTTTTTGCGCTTATGGGCTTAATTCCTATGCCTGCGTTTTCAGGAATCCTGGCGCCCATTTTTTCCTGGAGAAACTGTATAACCTGATTTGCCTCATCACTTCCTGATTCCCATTCAATGCCGGCATAAACATCTTCCGTATTTTCACGAAATATTACCATATCAACCTTTTCAGGATTTTTCATGGGGCTGGGAACAGCATCAATATACTTCACAGGCCTTATACATGCATAAAGATCAAGTTCCTGACGTATTGCAACATTAAGGCTCCTTATCCCTTTACCCACAGGGGTAGTCAAAGGGCCTTTTATTGCCACCACATGCTCCTTTATTGCGGCAAGAGTTTTTTCAGGCAGCCACTCTCCTGTCAGTTTATGGCCCTTTTCTCCTGCCGGAACTTCAAGCCATTGGATCTTTCTTGCAGATCCGTATGCTGTATTTACAGCATGATCAATTATTCTTTTTGTTGCATTCCAGATATCCGGCCCGATTCCGTCACCTTCTATAAAAGGGATAATCGGATATTCAGGGACAATCAATGTTCCGTCATCATTTAATACTATCTTTGCTTTACCTTCCATTAAAGATTACTTCCTTTTTTTGTTATTATAAATTGACGCTGCCTGAATGCTTCGTACATAACAACAGCTCCTGATGCTGAAGCGTTCAAAGAATTTATCATGACACTTTGCGGAATTGAGACAAGAAAATCACAGTTTTTTTTTACAAGGGGCCTAAGCCCTTTTTCTTCTCCCCCTATGGCTATGGCAAGGGGGCCGGTCAGACTGCTTGAAAAAAGAGAAGTTTTGGCCTTAATATCCGTTCCTGCAATCCAATATCCTTCTTTCTTCAGCATCTTGATTGCCTGAACCATGTTTGTTACACATGCCATATAAACATGTTCAAGTGCGCCTGCTGAAACTTTGGACACTGCAGGTGTGGGAGCTGCAGAGCGATCCTTTGTGATAATAATTCCGTTTATTCCAACACACAGTGCTGTTCTTACCAGAGCTCCAAGATTATGGGGATCTATTATATTATCCAGGAGAAGAAGAAAACCGTCTTCTGATTTTTTATTTTCCTTCCGGATAATACCTTCAAGGTCAACAAGGGGATATCTGCTTACACTTGCGCCTATATTCTGATGCTGCTTTGTGCCCGTAAATGTTTCAAGCTCTTTTTGCATAATCTTTTTTACAGGAATATTCAGTTTTTCGGCCAGCAAAACCACATCTTTCAGCCTGCCATGGGGGCTGTTATCCTTTACATGAAAAATCTGCCTGATTTCTCTCCTTCCAGCGCTTAGAGCTTCGAAAACAGGATGTATTCCGTAGAGTACTTCAGTTTTAACTTTATCCAAATTTCACTGCCTTTGGTCTGTGATGTTTTTCAATAATCTCCATCAAATCTTTAACTGCATCATCCAGTATGTCATTAATAATAATGTGTTTATAGATATTCTTTTTCTTTATCTCGTTGTCAGCGCTTTCAATCCGTCTTAAAATAGTTTGGCTGTCATCTGCGCCCCTTGATTCCAGACGTTCTTTCAGCTTATCTATGGAAGGAGGCATAATAAAAACAGTTATACTGTCAGGATATTTTTCAAGGAGCTGAATTGTGCCCTGAACGTCAATATCAAAAAGAATATCTTTGCCTGAAGTTAAACTTTTATTAATAAGTTCCAGAGAAGTGCCGTAAAAATTTCCGTAAACTTCAGCCCACTCTGCAAATCCATCCTCTTTTATCATTTTTTTAAAAACATCAGCAGAAACAAAATGATAATCCTTTCCGTCAAGTTCACCCGGCCTTGGCTTTCTTGTGGTGTAGGACACTGAATAAACAATACTCTTAAACCTGTCACAAACCAGATTGCAAAGAGTTGTTTTGCCTGCTCCTGAAGGAGCTGAAATTATAAAAACAGTCCCCTGCTTTTTTTCGTTTTTTCCCATCTTTAACTATTCACCATAAACCGTTTTATAAATTATTAAGAATAATATAACGGTTTGAAATTGTTTCAGTCTGGATTGCGGAAAGAATCACATGATTGCTATCCATGATTATTATTGAGCGGGTTTTTCTGCCATGGGTGGCATCAATAAGCCGCTTTTCTTCTTTAGCCTTATCCTTCAGACGTTTCATGGGGGCTGAATTCGGGGATACAATTGCAACAACCCTTTCTGCCACTACTGAACCTCCAAATCCTATGTTCAACAAATTGTGTTCCATATTACCATCCTGATGAAGTTTATTTTATAGCTAAGCCAATTTATTCCACATTTTGTACCTGCTCTCTGAGCTTTTCCAGCTCAGATTTAATATCCACAACCATATGTGAAATGGCTGCCTTATCCGTTTTAGACCCGATAGTATTAAATTCCCTGTTAAATTCCTGCAATAGGAAGTTAAGTTTTCTTCCTGCAGGCTCCTGGGAATCCATAAATATGCGGAACTGTTTAATATGGCTTTTGACTCTGAGAATCTCTTCGGAAACATCACTCTTGTCGGCAAGTATGGCTGCTTCCTGTGCAATACGAACCGGATCAATCTCAACAATGCCTTTAGTTAAATTTATAATACGTTTTGTTAAGCGCTCCTGATATAAGTCTAAAATGCCTTTGGTTTTGTTTTCTATTTCTTCAATATTTTTTTCTATATAATCAAGGCGGGTTTTAAAATCCTGACAAATATACTCCCCTTCCTGGTTTCTCATTATATAAAGCAGATCTGCTGCTCTTTCTATACTTTTGCTGATAATCGGCCATAGACTCTCCGTGTCTGTTTCAATCAGGGCGGGTTTAACTATCCCCTCTGCACCAAGAATCATTCCAATGTTTATTCCTTCATCAGAGCTCAGGTTTAAATCGTTATTCAACTGCTTCAAAGCCCTCTGGTATGCATGGGCTTTTGGCAAATTAACTTCAAAGTTACTTGCCTCATCAGCATCATTTTTTATGATGAGCTTAATTTCAACTCTGCCGCGAAATATTTTTTTTGAAACCAGCTCCTTTATTCTATTTTCCAGGCACATATAAACCCGGGGAACCTGCAGCGCTATATCAAGATACCTGCTGTTATAAGACCTTATTTCCGTAAAAACCGAAACACTGCCCTCTGTTGATTCATCTGCTGCAAATGCTGTCATGCTTTTAATCATTCAAATCGCTCCCTATCAAATCAAACCTGTATTTTTTACGCACTGATTCTAAAAACATGATCATATCCGGTGCCGCATAATCAGGGTATGTCCATGGCAGTTTTCGATAACCGCCGCCTTGATATATGAGTGTTAAGTCAGCATAAACACCCATTCCAATATAAATTCTGTGGGAATAATTCTTGCCGGTTGCAAGAACAAATCGTTCCAAAAGCATATAACCCGGATCAATATTGATCCTGCGTCTGCCGTTTTCTGAATATTTTAATTCAAGATTATTGGTAATAATCTTAATCTTTGAAAGCGAGCTCTGACGTATATTTTTTTTAAATGACAAAACACGCCTGTATAAGGGAGCGCCCATCTCTGGTTCATAATAATCTGTATAATCAAAGGAAAACCAGGGGCTTATGATATCAGCATCCCCAAATTTTTCAATAAGCTCTTTTGCAGCGGGCTTAAAAAGCTCTTTTCTCTGCATAAAAAGCCCTATAATCAGTTTGGCGGGTTTGGAATGGTTAATTATGCTCATTTTAACGACACTGCTATTTCCCCACTTTGTGTAAGGGTTTTGCCTCTTCAATCAGCATAATCGGTATATCATCTCTGATTTCATATAACAACTTGCAGTTATCACATATCAGGCCGTCTTCCTGTTCATTCAGATGTATATCGCCTTTACATTTCGGGCAGGCCATTATATTAAGTAATTCTTGGCTGATTGTCATTAATAACCCCCATATATAAAATAAAAGTTTCGGCTTTTAATAACAGGAATCAATTTTTAGCACAAGAAAGAACTTTGTTTGTTTATTTTATGAATTTCAAGGAGTCATATGTTTGATCTAACAAAAAATTTCATCCCGGATATGGTAAAAAAGATACACCTTATTGCAATTTGCGGAACAGGCATGGGAGCTTTGGCATGTATGTTCAAGGATATGGGGTTTGAGGTAACAGGTTCCGACAAAAGCATCTATCCGCCAATGAGTACTTTTATAGAAAATAAAGGGATTAAAATATTTGACGGGTTTAACGAAAAAAACATTTCACCTGAAACCGATCTTGTTGTTGTGGGAAACGCCGTAAGAAAAGACAATGTGGAAGTCTTAACAACAAATAAAATGGGGCTGAATTTTTGTTCAATGCCCCAGGCCGTCAACAGATTTATTGCCGGGGGAAAAAAGGCTCTGCTTATTACAGGAACACACGGTAAAACAACAACTTCCTCTATCCTTGCATGGGTATTATATAAGGGGAAACTTGACCCTTCTTTTATTATCGGAGGCATATTAAATAATTTCAATAGTAATTACAGGTACGGCCGTGGCGGGTATGTGGTAATAGAGGGGGATGAATACGATACCGCTTTTTTTGATAAAGGGGCTAAATTTTTCCATTATAAACCTCTTATGACTGTTCTTACCAGCGTTGAATTTGACCATGCCGATATATTTACAGACATAAATCATGTTAATAAAACTTTTGACTCTTTAATCTTTCGGCTGCCTGAAAAAAGCAGTCTTTTTGCCTGCAGTGAAGATAATAATGTCAGGCAGATTATAAAGGAAAAAACGAACTGCCGCATATTCACATATGGTGCAAATGCCTTCTGGAGTCTCGGTTCTGTTGCAATAAAACCGCCCTGGACAAAATTCGATGTTTTAAAAAGCGGCAAATATTTCGGCACATTTAAAACAAAACTCATGGGCAGACATAATCTTTTAAATATATTATCAGTAGTTGCAGTGGCAAACGATCTAAGCATAGACAAAGAGATCATCGGGACTGCCCTGGAAACATTTAAAGGGATCAAAAGACGCCAGGAAGTAAGGGGTATCATAGATGGTGTCACCATCATGGATGATTTTGCCCATCATCCCACAGCGGTCAGGGAGACAGTCAGGGCAGTAAAACCATACTTTCCCGAAGGAAGAGTTATTGCTGTTTTTGAACCACGAACCAATTCCAGCATGCGAAAAATATTTCAAAACATATATCCCTTATCTTTTGATCATGCTGATATTATATGTATTCGAAAACCGCCCCTGCTTAGCAAAATTCCTGAGAATGATCGTTTTTCATCAAAAAAGCTTGTGGATGATTTAAAAAAAAGAGGTCTAAATGCCTTTTATTTTACTGACACAACAGCTATTATTGATTATATCCAAAAAATTGCAAAATCGGGTGACCTTGTGCTGATTATGTCAAACGGAGGATTTGATAATATCCATGGCAGGTTATTGAAAAAAGATAAAGGAACTAAATAATAAAAATAATATTGAGTCTCAATCACAAAGATGCTTTAATATTATCCCAAAAAGGGGTGATAAAAGCATGGAAAAAAAGAGTTTGCTCAGCACAAAAGAGGTTTCACATTTTTTGAATATAAACGAAAAAATGGTTTATTCGCTTATATCGGAAAAGGGGCTGCCTGCCACCAAGGTAACAGGCAAATGGCTTTTCCCGAGACATCTTGTGGAAAAATGGCTGGAGAATAAAAC
>CAYZXU010000074.1:0-12043 GCA_964482535.1 uncultured Desulfobacteraceae bacterium
AATCAACGGAGCCCAGGCAGAAAAACTCTCTGAAAAAGAATTATACCAAATCCCCGCAATTCAACGGGAACTGGAAAATGGTACAAAACAGGCGCTGGAGTATGGGAAAAAGCTTGAACAGCGGCATAAAAATTTGCGTCTTGCAATATTTGTAGTCGTTGCCCTTGGCTTTGAAAGAGTCTGCTTTAAACCGGCAAGAGATATGAGTCGCAAAGAAAGGAGGGTGTACAGTGATGAGCAAACAACTACCTAAATTCAAAAAAGAAGATGAAAAAAGAGAATTTTGGGCTACTCATGACTCAACTGAATTCATTATGTTGACTTTGGGAACAGAATATAATCAAATCAATCAGTTTCGTTTACTTCCAGTTGCATGCTTATATCGGGGTATATAAGCCTCCAAGTTCATCTACCTGATTTTATCGGGTGCGGCAGAGGATATTATTCAAATGTCTAATTTTATGAACTATAATATCATTCATATCGGTGCAGAAAGCTGCGTTACAGGATCCTGCCATTTATTGCAGGTTAAAGATATCAATATTATGATTGACTGTGGGCTTGCATCAGGGGATGATCCAGTACTTTCTTTTGATGAATGGCCTGTAAAACCTGCTGATATTGATTATCTTTTTTTAACCCATGCACATATTGATCATATTGGGCGGGTTCCCGAACTTATTGAAAACGGTTTTGAAGGCGAGATCCTTTGCACCTCTCCAACAAAAGAGATCATTATGCCCATGCTTGCCGATGCCATGGGGTTTTCAGACAGGCTGGACAGGGAAAACAAAAAGATTCAAGCGGTTATTGATGAGCTTTCATGGGGTTTTGAATATAATAAAGAATTTTCCCTGAAAAGAGGGATAAAATTCAAGTTTAAAAATGCAGGACATATTTTAGGGTCTTCATTTATCCGTTTTAGTTCTGTACATCCTGAATGGTCGGTTACATTCTCCGGTGATATAGGGGCGGATAATACACCCATACTTCCTGCCCCTGATACTCCGGAGCCATCTGATCTGCTTATTATGGAATCAACCTACGGTGACAGAAATCATGGCGATAGAACCGAAAGAATATCAAGGCTGGGGAATATATTATCCAGGGCTTTGTCCGACGGAGGCAAGGTTTTTATCCCTGCCTTTTCTCTTGGAAGAGTGCAGGAACTGATCTATGAGATGGACAGACTTTTTTCCGATGCTGAATTATCAGACAAATATCCGGCGCTGAAAAAATATGGGAAACTGCCCGTGTTTATTGATTCTCCCCTTGGCCTTGAAATTACCAGGATATATTCAGGATTGTCGGATTATTGGGATGAAGAGGCTTGCAGAATAAAGTTTTCCGGTGATCATCCAATTGATTTCAATCATCTTTACGCTGTGGGAAAATACCCTGAACATTTGAAGCTTGTTGATTACGACAAACCTGCTGTGATAATCGCAGGTTCAGGCATGTGCAGCGGCGGCAGGATTGTTGATCATATTGAAAACGGAATTGAAAATTCTGCAAATGATATTCTGTTTGCAGGGTATCAGGCAAAAGGCACACTCGGGAGAAAAATAAAAAAGTACAGTAAACGGTCGAATGGATATGTGTATATAAACGGCAGGAAAAAAGTGATCAGGGCGGATGTTCACGGACTTGCAGGATATTCAGCACATGCAGATCAAAAAGGGCTTGTACAATGGGTTGAAAAGATGCCGGAACGACCTGGAAAAATAAAACTTGTGCATGGTGAAGGGAAATCCATGCATGCATTATCTTTAATTCTTGAAAATTTGGGATATCAGGTTGAATATTGTTGAGGTCATAACAGGTATGCTTATAGATATGGTGATGCCTTTGAAAATATCCCCTTTTTGCAAATTTTAAAGTGTAAAGCTTAAATTTTAATCCTGGAAATATGGTGGTATTTTCCTGCGGTTTTAATTTTTTGCTCTCTCATTTTTTTCTATATGAAAGTTTTTTCACCAGAAAGCAAGAAATCTCGGGGACACCTTACTTGATTATTTGAACCAATGGATTTTTTTAATGAATTTTGCTATAATTGATAAAATTACAGCGATTGAAACGATTGCAAAGGGTACAGGAATTCGTGAAGTTAATCGTTTGAGGAAATTTTATGGGCCTGGGAACTGGAAGAAAATGAAAGGAATTGCCCGTATCCGACTTTCATCAGGAAAAATCAGGTTAGCTGAACTCCACTGGTATGAGGCTCACGGCATTGGCAAGAAAGAAATCAAACGTAAAAAATATTTGGAGTAAGTTATGGGAAAATCAACTCAGTTTTTAGGGGGATTTGTAGTTTGTATCAATAATGTAGACTATCCGGCATCATTAGAACTTCATAAAATTTATCGTGCGATTTTAGATGAAGATGCTGCTACAGAAGGGGATACTCGAGTTATTGATGAAAGCGGAGAGGATTATTTATATCCTGCTTCCTATTTTGTCCCCATTCAAGTCCCTCAAATTGTTGAAGATTCGTTACTTAGAGCGCTTTGATGTGAAGGCAATTCCGAATTTCGTGGGAACCTTACTTAATTATTTGGGAAAAAGACAAATTTATTTTTACGGAATATTAACATTTTCCAGGAGTATCTAAATGTAGTCAACTATTTGAATCAGATCTGTTATCACAATATCAGGTGAAAGATCTTTACATAGAGGGTTATCTTTTCTTAATCTTAAGGATCTTTTATCTCCTGCAAACAGAGCTGTTTTAAATCCTGCCTTTTGTGCCGGATAAATATCTTTTAACATGTCGTTTCCCACATACAGAACCGATTCCGGCTTAATATTTTTTTGTTTTAATCTGTCTGCGGCATATTTAAAGAGTAGCATTGAAGGTTTTCCATGCCCAAAATTATATGAATAGATTATAATTTCAGGATTAAATCCAAGTTTATCAGGATACGAGCCAAGAAACCACTTGAACAGATATTTTGTGTAAAACTGCGCGTTTGAAATTATTCCAATTTGCAAATTGCTTTTTATGCAAAAATCGAGCATTTTTTTTAAATTCGGCATGGGGTAAACAGGATTTATAATAAGTTCAAACTCTGCGGCAAATTTTTTTACAGCAGGCCGGTCATTTATTCCAAGAACGCTCATCCATATTTTGTCTATTTCAACTTCAGGGAATTCTATGCCCTGCGCTTTCAGTTTAACATGTTTTTTCTCAATAAAATAAAAATATTTTTCTAAAACATCTTCAGTGTTTTTGTTAAATTTGAACTTTTTAAGAAGGCTGTTTATCTCTTTTATTTTTTTTGATTTTTTTTTTGTTAGACTGATATCGCCTGATTCGCTGATAAAAAGTGTGCCGTAAATATCAAAAAGAATGCAGCGAATTTTTTTATCTAAGCTTCCCCTGGGAGAAATATCTGTGAGAACCGGCAACATTGGGTGTATATATTTTGAAACATCAGGTTCCGGCATACTCTCTCCATTTAAGCAGGCTAAATTTATTGAGGTTTAAAAATTCATCCAGCAAAGCGGTTTTATCTATACTATGGGATACAGGATATGTTTTTATTTTAAAATAAACATCAAGAAGTTTTTGCCTGTATCTTTTTTTATTATAATTTTTCAGCACTTGGTTCATGTTATTTGAGATAAGTTTTTCCATTTCCGGCCCATGACCTGGCTGTGACAAAAAAGGATTTATCTTTTTAAGAGTTTCAATATCTTTTTTCTCTGTTAATAACCTGAGTATTACTTTTTTCTGAAACCCTTCATCCAACAATCCGAAATCCATAACATTGTTTTTTGTGATAGCGGAAAAATGTTTTTTTATTTTTTCATTGTCAATATTATACTTAAACAAACGGCAGTTTTTAATAATAGTTGACTTCCATATTACAAAAAACTCCTCTTTGCCGATCCATTCAACAGGAACAAGAAGCTTTTTGTACAGATGATTAAGTAGTATGCCTTTTTCTTCAAAATCACGGCATATATCAGGAAGCTTTCTTCCCCATAAAAATTTTTTTGCCGTCCATGCTTCAAGAAACGAAAAACCAAAACCTTCGGTTATGCTTGTGGTTATAATGGATTTTGAACTTTGGACAAGTTCGATAAAATCATTTTTCAGGCCTGCTTCAAATAAAACCCCAAGATTCTGCTTTGCGCAAAACTCCTTCCAGCTTTCATAACTGCCAATATCCGCCTCGCTGTTGGGTGGAAGGGTTATTGCCAGTTTATCACCTGCTTTAAAAAATAAAGATAAAAGAATCGTTTCCCCTATGTTTTTTCTTCTTATTGCCCGCACAGGATACAAAACTCTGTTATCAGGAATTTTATCTTCATCTTTGATGGTAAGGGGTGTAACAGTGTTGAAGATTTTGTGCAGCCCCTCTTCTTTTAATCCCACCTTTAAAAGAATACTATAATCCCTTGAATTAATCACTCCATAATGACAGTTCTTTAAATACGGGTCAAAAAAATATGACTGGGGGCGGCCGTCCTCTGCAAAATCATGGATCTGTAAAAAAAGTTTGAATTTTTTTTCAGGTTTTTTGGGGCTTGCTTGAATTTTTTTAAGAATTTTTAAAAAATTTTTATTTTTTGCAAGTGTGGGATTGTGTACATGCAGTATGTCGCAGCCCTCACTCCATTTTGACAAAATTGCATCCACCACAGCGTTTGCAACCACATCAGGCTCAGGCGTTTTTTCACCAGGTTTGTCATAACCCGTGCCCGGCACATGAATAGTATCGGCAGGGAAAGAAGAATCAACAGGTTCGCCGGATATAACCAGAACCTCGCAGTTTTTTTTTATCGCTTCAATCTGCTGTTTTATTACGGTTGTTACCCCGCCCGGTTTCATATGGTAATGGAGGAAAGCTATTTTCATTATTATGTTAAATTGCATTGATAAACTCGTAAAAAATAAAATCGCCGATATCATTAACTCTATCTAATGTAAGATTAAACTGCAAGGATAGATTGTTTTGTGCGAATAATTTTAGCCATGCTGAATATTTGAAATAAATATTGCGATTTTTTTTTTATTTTGTTATAAACGGCGATTTTAGATAGTGAATTAGCTGTGATGGATTTATATAAAACTTTGTGCAGCCGTTGCAGTGCGTATTTTCACAATAACACACGCCGCATGTACCTTTATCCCGGTGCTTTTAAATAAAATTTAAATTTTAAATTAAGAGTTGGATTCAGGGTCGATATGGGCAGTGGATAAAAACCATTTTTTAAAGGGAGAGAAAATGAGCAACATTACAATGAAAGAGCTTCTTGAAGCTGGAGTGCATTTTGGCCATCAGACAAAACGTTGGGATCCCAGGATGAAACCTTATATTTTTGGGGCAAGGAACGGCATATATATTATTGATCTTCAACAAACAGTGCGCATGTTCAGAACAGCATGCAAATTTATTGAAGATACTGTCGCAAACGGAAAATCGGTGCTTTTTGTCGGAACCAAAAAGCAGGCGCGGGAATCAATATATGAAGAGGCTAACAGATCTGAAATGTTTTATGTTCATAACAGGTGGCTTGGAGGTATGCTTACTAATTTCCAGACCATTAAAAAGAGTGTCGACCGGCTCAATTATTTAAAAGGCATAGAAAATGATGAGACCATAAACCTTTTTCCCAAAAAAGAGCGATTAAAACTCGGCAAGGAACGTGTAAAACTTGATAACAACCTTGGTGGAATAAGCGCTATGAAGCAGCTTCCAGGGGCGATTTTTATTGTAGATACAAAAAAAGAGTCCATTGCTGTTCGTGAGGGGAGAAGACTTAATATACCCATAGTCGCCATAGTAGACACTAACTGTAATCCTGATGATATAGATTATGTAATACCGGGTAATGATGACGCAATACGCGCGACAAGACTTGTTGCATCTAAAATAGCAGATGCATGTATTGCCGGGAAAGAAAAGCTCGCCGAAAGAATGCAGGCCGAGGCTGATAAAAAAGCTGAGGAGGAAGTCCCTGAACCTTCGGTCAAGAGTGAAGAAGTAGAATCTGTTGAAAAAAAGGTTATTTCTGACGGAACCGCAGGGCCTGTTGTGGAGATAATTAAAAGAGGTTCAGCTAAAAAAAATATTGCAGAAAAAAAAGAGAATGAGGCATCCTCTGAAGCATAAAGATGTACTCTACGATACAGGAGAATTTAAAATGACAGGTATAAGCGCAGGAATGGTAAAAGAGCTCCGGCAAAAAACCGGCGCAGGAATTATGGATTGTAAGGAGGCCCTCACTGAATGTGGTGGAGATGTGGATAAAGCAGTCGATTTTTTAAGAACAAAGGGTCTGGCTACGGCTGCAAAAAGGGCAGACAGGGCTGTTAATGAAGGTGTGGTTCAGTCATATATCCATATGGGCGGTAAGCTTGGAGTTCTTGTTGAGGTTGGTTGTGAAACCGATTTTGTTGCAAAGACTGATGATTTTATTGATTTTACAAAAAATATAGCAATGCATATTGCGGCAACTAATCCTTTTGGGGTACAGGCATCGGATATCCCTGAAGAGATCATAGAAAAAGAGAAAGAGATATATACAGCTCAGGTAAAGGAGATGGGAAAACCTGAAAATATAATAGATAAAATTGTTGAAGGGAAGCTGAAGAAGTTTATTAAGGATAACTGCCTTATGGAGCAGGCATATGTGCGTGATCCTGGTCTGACTATTTCCGATCTTTTAAATGAAACAATCTCGAAAATTGGAGAAAATGTTACTATAAAAAATTTTGCAAGATTTCAGATAGGGGAGTAACTTATATTGACACAGCCCAAATATAGAAGAGTTTTGCTGAAAATAAGCGGTGAAGCATTGATGGGAGATCAGGGGTACGGCATCGACCCTGAGATGATTAAGTATGTGGCCAATGAGATAAATCGTGTTGTTGAGCTTGGGGTAGAGCTGGCTCTCGTTGTTGGAGGAGGTAATATTTTCAGGGGTGTTGCTGCAAGTACATACGATATGGAAAGGACTGCCGCTGATAACATGGGAATGCTTGCCACTGTAATTAACAGCATTGCGCTTCAGGGAGCTCTTGAGAACAAAGGGATTGATACACGCGTACTGACAGCAATTTCAATGCATGAAGTGGCCGAACCCTATATACTGCGCAGGGCTGTTCGTCATCTTGAGAAAAAAAGAGTTGTTATTTTTGCCGCAGGAACCGGAAACCCGTATTTTACAACTGATACAGCGGCTGTTTTAAGGGCCCAGGAAATTCATGCAGATATACTCTTAAAAGCCACCAAGGTTAACGGCTTGTATGATTCCGACCCCGTAACAAACAGCAATTCCAAATTTATAAAAGAGACCAGCTATATGGAAGTTATTTCAAAACAGTTGAATGTAATGGATATGACGGCAATTTCTCTGGCAATGGACAACAAACTTCCACTTGTAATATTTAATCTAAAACAAGAGGGGAATATTATTAAGGTTGTTCAGGGTGAGGATATAGGAACACTTATTAAAAAATAAGGTGAATCAAGATGATTGAAAGCATATATCAGGAAACAACGGAAAGCATGGTCAAAGCCACAGCTTCTCTTGAAAATGAGCTGAAAAGGGTGCGAACCGGAAGGGCATCTCTATCTTTATTTGACGGCATACGTGTTGATTATTATGGAACTCCTACTCCGCTTGCACAGATGGCCACTCTTTCCATACCGGAGAGCCGTTTAATGATTATTCAGCCCTGGGATGTTTCAGTTATCAAGGATATTGAAAAAGCGATATTAAAGTCCGATCTGGGCCTAACCCCTTCAAACGACGGCAAGATTATTCGCATAGCAATTCCTCCGCTTACTGAGGAAAGGCGCAAAGAACTGGTCAAAACAGTAAGCAAGATGTGTGAAGAGCACAAAGTCTCTGTGCGGAATATAAGGCGTGATTCCAATGATCTGCTAAAGGGGATGAAAAATGACGGCGATATTGCCGAAGATGATTCTTTTAAAGCCCAGGCCAAAGTGCAAACGATTACAGATAAGTATATAAAACTTATCGATAAAATATATGAAGACAAATCAAAAGAGATCCTTGAGTTCTGAAAATAAGGGCACTTTGGTTTCTATGCAGCTCCCCATGGAGCTTGACCTCTCAAATCTTCCCCGGCATATAGCCATAATAATGGACGGCAATGGCCGCTGGGCTAAAAAAAGCTGTTTAAACAGGATTAAAGGCCATTCAAAGGGGGTTGCTACAGTCAAGGATGTTGTTACGGCCTGCAGAGAAATAGGTATTCCCATATTAACCCTGTATGCTTTTTCCACGGAAAACTGGCAGAGACCGAAAACCGAAGTTCATGCGCTTATGTCGCTTCTGGAAAAATTTCTTGGTTCAGAGCGCAAAAAAATGATGGATGAGGATATTCGCCTTAATGTAATAGGCCAGGTTGAACGTCTCCCTGAAAGCGTCAGAAAAATTCTGGAACGAACAGTCTCTTTAACAA
The DNA here is from genome assembly GCA_964482535.1 of uncultured Desulfobacteraceae bacterium. Classification (GTDB taxonomy): domain Bacteria; phylum Desulfobacterota; class Desulfobacteria; order Desulfobacterales; family BuS5; genus CAYZXU01. Next base: position 8,444 of record CAYZXU010000074.1, read on the forward strand.
AAAATAATAAAACCATGCTCTTAAACCTGGCATTAAGTTATGGAAGCCGCGCTGAAATAGTTAGAATGGTTAAAAAAATTGCATCAGACGCTGTAGACGGCAAAATTGATCCTGCCGGAATTACAGAAGATACAGTGCCTGAATATTTATATACAAAGGGTATGCCTGACCCTGATCTTTTAATAAGAACCAGTGGTGAGATGCGTATAAGTAATTTTCTTTTATGGCAGATAGCATATTCGGAAATTTATATAACTAAAACACTTTGGCCTGATTTTGGGCGCGAAGAATTAATCGATATTATAATAGACTATCAGGGCCGTGAAAGAAGATTCGGCAAGGTCTGATTTGCGGAAAAGGATTTCTCGGATAGACCGCCCTTAACCGGCAACCGTTTTTAATATGCACCTAAAACGATGGATTACAGGCATAATTGCCCTGCCCATACTAATAGCGATTATTGGCTATGGTGGCAGTTTTCTATTTTCTTTTTTTATAAGTATAGTTTTTGCTATAGCTTTATGGGAATATTTTCGCATTCAATTTAATGCCTTAAACAAAAGTGTATTCGTCCCCATAACTGTTTCAGGATTTATTACAGGCATTCTTATCGTCTGGTCAGCATATTCAGATTTATTTAATTTAATACCTGCTTTTTTATTTATTGACCTTATGCTAACTGCTTTTATAGCCGTTCTGTTTTATAAAGATAACCCAAAAGTTATTGAAATTGTATTAAAACAGGTTGCAGGAGTTTTGTATATACCCGTAGCCTTATCCTTTTTTGTTATGATAAGAAACAGCCCGGACGGGATTTTTTGGGTGTTCTATATATTATGCATGGTTTTTGCATGTGATACAGGGGCGTTCTACGTTGGTTCATATTTTGGGAAACACAAGCTGTGTCCTGCTGTGAGCCCTGGAAAAACCGTTGAAGGGTTTTTAGGAGGCATGACTTCAGTATTTATTGTCGGCGCTGTTTTTAAAATTTATTTAACACCTTCGTCTTCCTGGGGATACAGCCTTTGTTTTTTCTTTTTAATAAGTATTGCAGCGCCCCTTGGGGATCTTTTTGAGTCAATGCTGAAAAGGACTGCCAATGTTAAAGACTCCGGTGGGCTTCTGCCAGGGCACGGAGGTGTTTTGGACAGGATTGACGCGCTGCTTTTTGCTTTGCCGGTGGCGTATATATTTAAAACATATATTTTTAATGTTATATAAAAGATCTGCTTTTTTAACAGACAATTTTTTTTATTATGAAAAATCTTTCAATACTTGGTTCAACCGGTTCCATAGGCACAAATGCACTAAAAATTGCAGCTCGGTTTCCTGATCGTTTTAAAGTCAGGGCCCTTGCCGCAAAAAATAATATTTCCCTCCTTGCCGGGCAGATAGAGACTTTTCGGCCGGAGGTTGCAGTTGTATTTGATGAAATCAGTGCAAAAGAGCTTAAATCAAAACTTGCCTCAGATATAAATGTTGAAATTCTGTTCGGAGTAGAAGGCTATAAGGCTGCCGCATCTTTATCATCCTGTGACATGGTTGTTGCAGCAATGGTCGGTTCAGCAGGACTTATTCCCACGCTTGCGGCAATTGATTCACAGAAAACAGTAGCCCTGGCAAACAAGGAGACCCTTGTTATGGCAGGAGATATTATAATGAAACAGGCTGCTGCAAAAAAAGTAAAGATACTGCCCATTGACAGTGAACACAGCGCTATATTTCAATGCCTTTCAGGAAACCGCAGAGAAGATCTTTCTAAAATTCTGCTCACAGGTTCAGGTGGCCCCTTTTTAGACATGCCGGTGGATAAATTTTCAAACATAAAAATTAAAGACGCATTAAATCATCCCACATGGCAGATGGGTAAAAAAATAAGCATAGATTCTGCCACAATGATGAATAAAGGGCTTGAAGCAATAGAGGCTAAACATCTTTTCGGTGTTTCCCATGATATGATAGAGGTTTTGATTCACCCCCAGAGCATTATACATTCAATGGTTGCATATAAAGACGGATCAATAATGGCACAGCTCTCCATACCTGATATGAAGGGGGCAATTGCCCTTGCCATGTCATATCCTGAACGTCTTGATTTAAAACAGCCTTTGCCCGATTTTGCAAATATTGAAGGGCTGACATTCAGGCAGCCTGATTTAATCAGGTTTCCGTGCCTTGGTCTTGCTTTTAAAGCATGCGAGGCAGGTGGAACCTATCCTTGTGTTTTAAATGCTGCAAATGAGGTTGCTGTGGATGCATTTTTTGATAAAAAAATATCTTTTGTTAATATTTTTCAGGTTATTGAAAAAACCTGCAGCAAACATAATTATGTTGCCAATCCTGCTTTGCCCGATATTTTTGAATCAGATGTATGGGCTAGAAAGAAAGCTGAAGAGATAATTTACACCCTGCTTTAAATTTTGGGTTTTGGGTTAAAAAAGTTGTAAAATAAAAGGTCATTATGGGTATTAGTATAATTTCATTTATTATAGTTCTTGGCGTGCTGGTTTTTTTTCATGAACTCGGTCATTTTCTTGCCGCAAGGTTTTTTGGTGTGGGCGTTGAAAAATTTTCATTAGGTTTCGGGCCAAAGATTGCAGGAAGAAAAGTCGGCATGACCGATTATCGAATCTCTGCCATTCCTCTTGGCGGTTATGTGAAGATGGTCGGAGAAGAGCCGGATGCTGAAATTGCTCCTGAAGATATTCATCTCTCATTTACACACAAGCATGTTTTTAAACGGATTGTTATAGTTGCAGCGGGTCCGCTTTTTAATTTTTTCCTCGCTGTAGCTATTTTTATCGGCTTTTTTCAGGTTTATGGCACATACACAGTAAAGCCGATTGTAGGAGAAGTGAGCGAAAATATGCCTGCGGAAAAAGCAGGGATAAAAAAGGGAGATATTATAACTGCCATAAACGGTCTTGTTGTTGAATCATGGACTGATATGGCGGGCTTTATAACTGAAAGCAATGGAAAAAACCTGACTCTGTCAATCCGCAGGGGAGAATCTGAACTTGATATTGACTTAAAACCGGCATCCATGCCGTCCAAAAACATGTTTGGCGAGGATATAAAACGATATGTCATAGGAATTGCCGCATCAGGAGATGTTGTTTCCATAAAGCTGAACCCTTTTCAGGCTTTTGTCCAGGGCTTTGTCAGGACATATGAACTTTCAGAGATGATGGTTATCGGCGTGGTTAAACTAATAAAGGGTGATATCTCTAAAGACAATCTGGGCGGACCTATTATGATTGCCCAGATGGCCGGTGATCAGGCAAAGAAAGGAGCAGCAAGCCTCCTGGAATTTATTGCGTTAATAAGCATTAATCTTGGAATATTAAATTTTTTACCCATACCTGTTTTAGATGGCGGTCATCTTCTGTTTTTTATTATAGAGGCTGTAACAGGGCGGCCTGTCAGTGTTAAAATCCGTGAAATTGCCCAGCAGGCAGGTATTATTATACTTGTTTTACTCATGGTTTTTGCATTTTATAATGATATTATGCGGTTTATTATAAAATAGTTTTTTTATCAACTCGTTTATAAACCGGTTATCAGAAATTTACAAACTGAATAACTGTTTGATATTGTTAA
>CAYZXU010000075.1:0-11846 GCA_964482535.1 uncultured Desulfobacteraceae bacterium
ATACATATACTTGGGAATATGGCAATTTTTGCCCTGGCATTGGTTCAATAAGATTACGAATTAAGTGACTATAGTTCAGTTTGACTTGGCAAGTTTATTATTATATTTTTTGGAAATTTTGTTAAGTTTTTCTGCTGATTGATCAGTAAACTTAGTTATGGAATTAACTATTTTTAATGCAATATCCGGGCTGTTTTTGGCTATAGATTTCAACCCCTGTTGAATTTTATCAGCATTTGTGACTGATGTGATAGTATGCTTGTACATCTTTTCCATAAAGGAGAGAACATATTCATTAATATTATTTTTGTCAGGTTCCATTTCTTTCAGCCATTCAGGGTTTAAATTTTCATCAATTTTTTTGTTTTTAACATCATTATAAAACTGAGCAATTTTGGGGAGCATTATAGCTGCAACCCTGTCATGGTGTTTTGGGTCTGCATTATATTTTACGCCCCATTTATTAAGGAGATCCATTGATCTGTTCGTAATTTTAATGCCAACGGCATGCTTTAATTCATCTTCGATTGTTTTTATTTGAATCTGATACTTCAAACCTGGCATCTCTAATTGGGTAAAAAGTGGCGGAAGTGCATGGGAATCGAACCCACCCGGGACGGTTTTAGCGCCCCACACCGGATTTGAAGTCCGGGAGCCCCACCAGTGAGCTGTGCACTTCCTTGTATTAAGAAAATTATTTAATTATAATATTTTAATTTTATTGTCAATTATTTTGACATCAATGTCATTAACTTAAGTTTTTTTAGATTTTTGATCTTGTTCATAGACAAAGGTTCTGGTTTTGGAGGATAAAATAAGGATGATAGACAGAGAAAGGCTGGCTGAAACATTTAAATTTCTTGTTGAAATTGACAGTGTTTCAAAACAGGAAAAGGCAATCTGTGTTGAGTTAACAAAGATGTTTAAATCTCTTGGAGGAGATATTTTTATTGACGATGCAGGTGAAAAAATGGGAGGAAACTCCGGGAATCTTATTATAAAAATCAAAGGAGACATTGATGCCCCTTCGATTCTGTTCAGCGCTCATATGGATACAGTTGAGCCTGGGAGAGGGATAAAACCTGTTTTAAAAAATGGCGTTTTTACAAGTGACGGAACCACAATACTTGGCGCTGATGACAAAAGTGCTATCGCTGTCCTGCTTGAGGCATTAAGAATTATTAGGGAAAAAAATATTCAGCATGGGCCTGTTGAACTTGTGATAACGGTTTGTGAAGAGATAGGGCTGCTGGGCGCCAAGCATCTTGATTTTGACCTGTTTAAGGCAAGGTATGGATATGCATTAGACACATCGGATACCGAAAGCATTGTAACAAGCGCTCCTGCTGCAAACACAATTAAATTAAGTATTTATGGTAAAGATGCTCACGCAGGCGCTGAACCTGAAAAGGGAATAAATGCCATTTCCATTGCAGGAAAGGCCATTGCTTCCATTGAATCAGGCAGGATAGATCATGAGACAACATGTAATATAGGTTTAATCAAAGGCGGAAAAGCCACAAATATAGTTCCTGATTTTGTAACTGTAAACTGTGAAGCAAGGAGTCATAATAAGAAAAAATTAGACAATGTTACAAATGGAATAATATCAGCCTTTAAAAATGCCGTTGATGAATATAAAACGAGTCCTGATCAGGAGCTTCCGAGACTCAGGACGCTTAAGGAAAAAGATTTTCCTTTAACCAGCATTCCTGACAATCATTATATTATACGTCTTGCGCGCAGGGCTTCTGAAAATCTTGGCAGAAATATCAAATCAATACAGATTGGCGGAGCATCTGATGCAAATATTTTTTTTCAAAGAGGTATAGTTACAGGAGTACTCGGTACCGGTATGCGGAAGGTTCATACACTGAGAGAATCAATTAGTATAGATGATATGGTTAAAACAACTGAACTTGTAATTGAAATAATTAAAATGCATTCAGCAAATACTGTTGCAGGGAGAGATATATGATAGCATATTTTGACTGTTTTTCCGGGATTAGCGGAGATATGACCTTGGGAGCTTTTGTTGATCTTGGTGTTCCATTGGACTGGCTTGAGAAACAGCTTGCAGGTATTCCATTGACCGGCTTTGACCTGTCTGTGGAATCTGTTTCACGCAGCGGAATAGGCGCTAAAAATATTTTTGTTAATATAAAAGATCATGCGCATCCAAGGAATTACTCTGCAATTAAATCCCTTATAAGCGGCAGCCCTTTTTCCGAAAAAGTAAAAGGACTAAGCCTTAAAATATTTGAAAAAATTGCAGTGGCGGAATCAGGGATACACGGGTGTCCCAAGGAGAAAGTACATTTTCATGAAGTTGGTGGAGTTGATGCCATAGTTGATATTGTGGGCACCGCTCTATGCATGGAGTATCTTGATATAAAAAAAGTGGTTGCGTCCAAAATCCCCTTAGGTTCAGGTTTTGTTGAATGCTGCCATGGAAGACTCCCTGTGCCTGCGCCTGCAACTGTTGAAATTTTAAAAGATGTTCCGGTTTACGGCACACAGATTCAATGTGAGATAGTTACGCCCACAGGGGCTGCAATTATAACTTCCCTGGCAGATTCTTTTGGACCGATGCCTGATATGCTTATAAATAAAACAGGATATGGATCAGGCAAACGCAAGCTTGAGCCTGTGCCGAATCTGTTGCGCATTGTTTTAGGAAAGGTTCATGATAAAAATGAATATGAAAAAGACAGGGTTGTTATTGTTGAAACCAGTATAGATGACATGAATCCTGAACTGTTTGGTTTTGTTATGGAGCGGCTCTTTGAAGACGGAGCGCTTGATGTTTGTCTGATTCCGGTTTTTATGAAAAAAAACAGACCCGGCACACTTCTTCAGGTTCTTTGCACCCTGGAAACAAAAGAGGTTGTAATAAAGCGTATTCTTACTGAAACCACCTCTCTTGGCGTGAGGTATTATGATGCAGATAGATCAAAATTTGCCCGGAGTTTTACTATTATTAAAACCTCATATGGTGATGTAAAGGTAAAATTAATAAAGGAGCCTGACGGAAGCGTCAGGAGAGTGCCGGAATATGAAGCATGTAAAAAAATAGCTGTTGAAAAGAAAATACCTTTAAGAGTTGTATATGAAAACATAATAAAAGAGTCGACTGCAAGCTGAGATTTCAAACAATTTCTTGACAAAAAAAGGGCTGGATTATAAAAAACCGTGCCATGAAGTTCATAGAAAAATCGGTATATTTTTTTGCTACCGGTTGTTATACAGGGCGTATTCCTTTTGCCCCGGGAACATTCGGAACACTTTTCGGGCTTATTCCATGCTTCTTTTTTTCTAAAATTATTTTGCCGGCGGCAATTCTTTTATCTGTTATCTTTATTTTTATTTCGATTTTTATTGCCGGTTCTGCTGAAAAAATATTAAAACAAAAAGATCCAGGCTGCATTGTGATTGATGAAGTAGCAGGAATCATAGTGACTTTTTTAGGCATCCAATTTAATTTTTTATCTGTTGTTGCGGGTTTTGTTATTTTCAGGATTTTAGATATATGGAAACCTTTTCCCATTGGATCTGTGGAAAAAAAACTTTCAGGGGGCACGGGTATTGTTCTCGATGATGTTGTGGCAGGTATTATTGGAAATTTTTGTTTAAGAATTTTTTTGATTTATTCAGGTAAATTGTGAATAATAAAATAAGGGGAGACTTTTGAAATCAGGTAATACATCAAAACAGAATGCTGTTGTAAAGAAAAAGAGTGCGCTTCGTGAGAATGTTGAAGCCATTATAGTGGCTATTATTCTTGCCATGTTTATACGAACTTTTGTGGTACAGGCTTTTAAAATTCCCTCAGGTTCCATGAAAAACACCCTTCTTGTAGGTGATCATATTCTCGTCAACAAGTTTATCTATGGAGTAAAGATCCCTTTTGTCCGCACAACAATCATACCTGTTAAAGATCCGGAGCCTGGGGATATTGTTGTTTTTAAATATCCGAGTAACCCTGATCTTGATTTTATTAAAAGAGTCGTCGGTGTTGCAGGTGATGTTATTGAAGGCAGAGACAAGACGATTTATGTGAATGAACAGCCTGTGTATGCTGATTATATTATTCATACGGATTCCCGAACAATTCCAGAGGGATTCAGTCTCAGGGATAACTTCGGCCCGGTTACAGTTCCCAAAGACTCTATCTTTGTAATGGGTGATAACCGTGACAACAGTCATGACAGCAGATTCTGGGGATTTGTTAATTTGCAGGCTGTGAAAGGGGAAGCCTTTATGATTTACTGGTCATGGAACAAGAAAAAATTCGGGGTAAGGTGGAGTAGAATAGGGGATATATTAAAATAAAGAGGGTACATGAAGTTTAAAAGAAAAAATATTCTTGACATGGAATCACTTTCTGTTGATGAAATTTTCATGATTCTTGATACTGCAAAGCAGATGAAGGATATTTCTGCAAGACCTGTAAAAAAAGTTCCCACCTTGAGAGGGAAAACAGTGGTTCTTTTTTTTTATGAGCCAAGCACCCGGACCCGGACATCTTTTGATATTGCCGCCAAACGTTTAAGCGCAGACAGCATTTCCCTTTCAGCAGGTTCAAGCAGTCTAATAAAGGGAGAATCCCTTATAGATACGGCAAAAAATCTTGAATCCATGAACCCTGACATTATAGTTATCCGTCATTCTTCATCAGGCGCGCCGCATATGCTGGCTAAATTTTTAAAAGCCTCTGTTATAAATGCAGGGGACGGCATGCATGCACATCCCACCCAGTCTCTCCTTGACTTGATGACGGTAAGAGAACACAGAGGCAGGATTGAAGGTTTACGTATTGCTATTATAGGTGATATTGCCCACAGCAGGGTTGCAAGATCAAATATTACAGGATTTATAAAAATGGGGGCGGATGTTGTTTTGGCAGGTCCGCCGACCATGATTCCTTCAGGCATTGAGACCCTTGGAGCCTCTGTTGCAGCTTCTGTTGATGAGGCTGTGGAAAAATCGGATGTAATAATGATGCTCAGGATACAAAAAGAGCGGGAAAAGAATATTCTTTTCTCCACAGAACGTGAGTATTCAAATGTATATGGCTTAACAAAAAAAAGGCTGAAACACTGCATGAAAGATGTGCTGATAATGCATCCAGGACCTGTTAACCGCGGCGTTGAAATATCGCCTGAAGTTGTGGACGGGCCTTGTTCGATTATTCTTGACCAGGTGACAAACGGCGTTGCAGTAAGAATGGCTCTTTTTTATCTTGTTTCAGGAGGTGTGCAGAATGATGACCCTGATTAAAGGCGGCATGGTAATAGACCCTGGTAATATTACAGGCATGTTCGATATTCTTGTTAAAGATAAAAAAATATATAAAGTTGTTGATCCTGGGGATAAAACAGCCTGTGGGAAATCTGAAGCACAAATAATAGATGCTTCAGGAATGGTTGTGGTTCCGGGTTTAATAGATATGCATGTGCACCTTCGCGAACCTGGTCAGGAGTATAAAGAGACAATAAGAACAGGATGCATGGCTGCTGCTGCCGGTGGATTTACCGCTGTTTGCCCTATGCCCAACACCGATCCTGTAAACGATAACAGGCAGATTACCGAATATATAATAAAAAAAGCAGAAATTGAAGATGCTCCCCGCGTCTATCCTGTTGCGGCAATAAGCATGGGTCTGAAAGGAAAAGACTTTTGTGAATATGGTCAGTTAAAAGAGGCCGGGGCAATAGCCCTGTCCGATGACGGCAATCCTGTTTCAGACAGTATTTTCATGCGCCGGGCAATGGAGTATGCAAAAGGCTTTAATCTGTTGATTATTTCACACTGCGAGGATCTTCCCCTTGCTGCACAAGGGGTTATGAATGAGGGGCATGTGGCCACACGCATGGGTCTTCAAGGGATACCCAATGCTGTTGAAACTATTATGGTAATGAGGGACATAGCCCTTTCTGAATTAACAGGCGCGCGTCTTCATATTGCGCATGTGAGTACAGCAGGGTCGGTAAATGCAGTAAGACAGGCAAAGCAAAAGGGTATTCTGGTTACTGCTGAAACAGCTCCCCATTATTTTACACTTACCCATGAAGCCGTTAAGGGGTATAATACAAATGCCAAGATGAATCCTCCTTTAAGATCTGAAGAAGACAGAGAGGCAATTCGACAGGGATTGTCTGACGGAACAATTGATGTAATCGCAACAGATCATGCCCCACATTCATCCATTGAAAAAGAGATTGAGTTTGATAGGGCGGCAAACGGGATTATAGGGCTTGAAACCTCACTCCCCCTTGGTTTAAAACTTGTCAAAGACGGAGTTCTTGCCATGCCTGAACTTATTGAAAAGATGTCTTTGAATCCTGCAAAAATTTTAGGTTTAAAAAGAGGAGTAAAGGCTGGAATGTCCGCTGATATTACAATTATAGACACGAGAAAAAAGTTTACAGTGGATGTAACAAAGTTTAAATCCAGGAGTCGCAACACCCCTTTTGATGGATGGAAACTGCAGGGGAAGGCTGTGCTGACTATGGTTGAAGGAACAGTCGTATTTAATGAATTAAAATTTTAAGAGTTTTTTATGACGAACTCAAAAAATTCTCCCCACATACTGGTTGTTGATGATGAACTGAGCATGCGTGAATTTCTGGAACTCATGCTTACCAGGGAAGGGTATCGGGTATCATGTGCAAAAGACGGCAGCATAGCTGTTGATATGATAAAGAAAAATCATTTTGATCTTCTTCTTTGCGATATAAAACTGGGGGATATAACCGGCATAGAGGTTCTTAAGGCTGCAAAAGATAAAAATTATGAAACAGTTGTGATAATGATTTCAGCATACGCTACAGCAGAAACAGCAGTTGAGGCAATGAATTTCGGGGCCTATGATTATGTGCCTAAACCATTTAATAATAATGAATTAAAGCAGACCATCCGGAAAGCCCTTAAACTTAAAACCATTGAGCACGAAAAAGAGGTTATAGATGATGGACTGAAAACCAGCCTTCATTTTGGAAGTATAATAGGCAACAGCCCAAGGATGCTTCACGTATATAATATGATCAGGCAGGTTGCAAAAACAAAAACCAATATTATGATAACCGGCGAAAGTGGAACCGGCAAGGAATTGATAGCCCATGCAATACATGAGCAGAGCAAAAGGGCAAAAGAGCCTTTTGTGCCGATAAATTGTGGCGGAATACCTGAATCTTTGATTGAAAGTGAAATATTCGGGCATAAAAAAGGGGCATTTACCGGCGCATTCAGTGACAAAAAAGGGCTTTTTGAGGTTGCGCACAGGGGCACTGTTTTTTTGGACGAAATAGGGGAGTTAAGCGTTCATCTGCAGGTTAAACTCCTTAGAGCGGTTCAGGAAAAGGCGTTCAAGCCTGTGGGAGGCAATGAAGAAATAAAAGTTGATATCAGAATTATTTCCGCCACAAATAAAAAACTGGAAGATGAAGTTATTTCAGGTGCTTTCAGAGAGGATCTGTTTTACAGATTAAATGTTATAGAGATAAAGCTTCCGTCCCTGCGGGAAAGAAAGATGGACCTTCTTGTTCTTGCACAGCATTTTCTTGATAAATATTCAAAAGAGATGGGAAAGGAGATTACAAAGATATCGTCATATGCCATAGACATGTTAAACAGGTATGATTTCCCGGGAAATATCCGGGAGCTTGAAAACCTGATGGAGCGAAGCGTAGCCCTTGCAACCACAAATATCCTTTTGCCGGACAGTCTTGCTCTTTCAATCCATAAAAAAAGATGGATCGAAGGTGTCAAAGACAGACGCTTTGATCTGGATGAAGTCGCCAAAGGCGTGTCTCTTGATTCAATACTTGAAGAAATAGAAAGGGCATATCTTGTCAAGGCAATTGAATGTGCATCAGGCAATAAAAACAAGGCAGCCGATCTTCTGGATATATCCTATCGTTCAATGCGGCATCGTATCAGTAAGTTTGAAATTGATAAAAATAGCATTTGAAGGAAATAAAGCAATACAAAAATGCAGTTCATACAAACGATTTTTTTGTAATGGGAGCAGCTTTTTCATGTGATTATCTCGTAACCTATGATACTGATTTGCAGCGGCTTAATGTCGGCGATTCCATGAAGGTTGTTTCCCCTGAAAGATTTTTGGAGATAGTTGACTGCCGTACATATAAAAAGCCTACCCAAAGCGCCTGACTCAATTTTTAATTTTAACAATCGTTAAAAACTACTGCTTCAACAACATCTGACTTTTTTCTTGAATTAACAGGTAGATATACAAAAGCGCCCATATGATTCGGATAGAGGGTTCCGAAGCTGTTCTCAATGCCTAATGCTTTTGCCCCGTTAACAGTTGCCATTGCTATTATTTTTTCAGGAGATATTTTTGGAAATGATTTTGCTGTAAACTTTATCTCATCAAAAATATTCAACGAATCTGTGCTTGCAAGGCTGTCTGTTCCCATGCAGACATTGTTTATTCCGGACTTAAGCATAAGGTCAAGATCAGGAAGCCTTTGATGCAGGTTTTGATTGCTTCTTGGGCAGATGCATACATGTGTATTTTTTTCTGCAAGAATTTTAAAATCTTTTTTTCCCGAAAAAATAAGATGTACTGCAATTGTCTTATTATCCAGAATCCCAAGGCGGTTTAAATATTGAACCGGTGATTTTTCATTAAGATGCCAATTGCCAAAATCGACACCCCTTTCAGTTAAAAAATCAGCCCATTCACCTTTTCCTGTTGATAAAAACTCTAATTCATCTTCAGATTCCGCAAGATGTATGGATAAGGGCAGATTTTTTTTTAATGTAGCATTTTTTAATGTAGCAAGCATTTCAGGTGAGAGGGTATGGGGAGCATGGCCTGCAAGGGAAAGTTTAAGGTTTTCCTTTTTTTTCCATTTAATATCTTCGTTTAAGCTGTTTCCGATGAATTCTTTAAACCATATTCCTGCAAGACCCGACTCTGATAATATTTTCCAGGTAATGCCAAGGGTTGATATCTCGCCGACCACACAGCAGCCTGACTCGGCAAGCTCTTTAATTCCTGCCTTTGCCTTATCTTCAAGTGTTTCAAAACTGATTGATTCACGTTGCTTTAATAATTCGCCAACCCAGTTTTTGAATCCTTTTTGATAATTAACTTTTCCCTTTAAGGCAGACAGCTCAAGATGTGTATGTGCATTTACCAGGCCTGGAATAATAGCTCCGGGCCCGTGGTCGATTATTATATCGCAGGCAGGTCCTTTGCCCTCGCCGACATCCTTTATTATGCCGGAATCCACATAAATAAAACCGTTTTCCAAAATTTTTTTTGGATCAAGCAAAATCCATCCTGCTTTATGGAGTACACGATTTTTTAGCATTAAATTATGACAACTTTACTATGATATGACAAGTACCTGATACGATATTTCACGCATGACACGACATTAAGTTAGATGGTTGTAAAAACAGTCCCTTTGAACAGGCTTGAAACCTGCGGTTTTTATAAGACGCTCCATCTCTTTTTGCGACAGGCGAAAATTTACACCGGCCGCTGCAACAACATTTTCTTCTATCATGGTGCTTCCAAGATCGTTGGCTCCAAAGGCAAGGGCTACCTGGGCTATCTTATCACCCTGTGTTACCCATGAAGCCTGTATATTCGGGATATTGTCCAAAACAAGCCTTGAAACAGCAAGAACCCTGAGATACTCCACAGCGGTTGCTGGTTCGACTCTGTTTATTTTTGTATTTTCAGGCTGAAATGTCCAGGGAATAAATGCTGTAAACCCGCTGGTTTTGTCCTGAAGTTCTCTGATTTTAAGAAGATGTTCTATTATATGTTCAGAGCTTTCAATATGGCCGAACATCATGGTTGCAGTTGTTTTAAGGTTAAGATTATGCGCTGACCTCATTACTTCAATCCACATGCCTGAATTGCACTTTCCAGGAGAAATTTTTCCCCTTATCTCATCAACAAGGATTTCTGCGCCTCCACCCGGAATTGAACCCAACCCTGCATCTATTAATTTTTTTAGTGTTTCATTGATGGAAATTGAAGATTTTTCGGCAATAAAGGCTATTTCAGATGGAGAAAATCCATGAATATGAACAGAAAAATTATCTTTTATGTATTGTAAAAGATCAATATAATAGTCAAGATCGAGGCAGGGGTTCATGCCTCCCTGAAGAAGTATCTGGGTTCCGCCAAGGGAAATGGTCTCATCTATTTTTGCTTTAAGCTCTTTTTTTGAAATTACATATGCTTCTTTGTGCTTCACAGGCCGATAAAAAGCGCAAAACAGGCATCCTGAGACACAAACATTTGTATAGTTAATGTTTCTGTCTATCACAAATGTCACAACAGACTTAGGGTGAAGCATGAACCGTTTTTTATTGGCAAGCCCGCCAAGCAAAAGAGTATCAGCTTCATTTAAGAGAGCTAAGGCCTCATCAAAATTGATTCGTTTGTTTGATGCTGCCTTTGAGACAGCCTGGTCAAGTATGTTCATGTTTTGTTATATAGAATTATAGAAAGAATCCCTCTCCACAGGTTCAAAACCTGCCGAAGATATAAGATGCCTCATCCTGCTCCTTGTAAGCCCTTTTGCTGATTTTGCGCCTGCCATATGCGTAATTTTTTCTTCAATTATAGTTCCGTCAAGATCGTCAGCTCCAAATGAGAGCGCCACCTGTGCCAGCTTTTCGCCTATCATCACCCAGTATGCCTTTATATGAGCAAAATTATCAAGGATAAGGCGTGCAACAGCAATGTTTTTTAAATCATCAAATGCAGTTGTTGGCGGAATTTGAGATAATTTTGTGTTTTCAGAATGAAAGGCAAGGGGAATGAATGCGGAAAAACCCCCTGTTTTATCCTGAAGATTTCTTAACTGCATGAGGTGGTTAACCCTTTCTTTGATGGTTTCTATATGACCGTAAAGCATGGTTGCGTTGGATGTGATCCCTGCGCCGTGCAGAACTTCCATGATTTCAAGCCATCGTTTACTCTCTGTTTTTTTGGGGAAAAGTTTATCTTTTACCCTTTGGCTCATAACTTCGGCTCCACCTCCTGGTATCATGGATAGTCCTGCTTCCTTTAATGCAAGTATTGTTTTTATAAGCGACATGCCTGAAATTTTGGCAAGATGATCAATCTCCACGGCAGTAAATGCTTTTATTACTGCATTGGGTCTGATTTTTTTTACGGTTTTTATTAAATCTATATAATAGTCGAATGGAAGTTCGGGGTTTAGTCCTCCCACAATATGTATTTCACGCACGGGCTCATTAATGCGCTCCAAAAGAACCGATTTGACATCATCCATTGACATGGTAAATGCCCCATTCTCCCCCTTGTTTTTTGCAAATGCACAAAAAAGACAGCGGTTTGTACATACATTTGTATAGTTCAGATGCTGATTATACACATAATATGCCTTGTTCCCATGACGTTTTCTTCTTGCAAGGTCGGCAATATATCCTGTTCCGAGAAGATCGCTGCTTTCATAGAGAACTATTGCGTCTTCAATATTGAGTCTTTTGCCTGATATAACTTTTTCGTGGATATTCTGCAGCCGTTTATCTATAATTGGAAAGTCCATATATTCTTTTTTGTATTATTTATCGTTAAGTTATAAATCGTAATCTTTTATAATAAACCATAAAATTAATTTAAGGCAATATTTTATTTTGATTTTTTGCGACCCAATCAAAAAAGATTGCCATATTAATAATGTTTTGATAACTGAATCTATAATTTGATTTTTTAGTTTAAGTTCGTAAATTTCTTGTATTACAAGGATCTTTTTTTCTTGATTTAAATTGCAAAAATTTAATGGAGGTAATTATGGAAAAGAGAGTCGGCGTGCTATTATCAG
>CAYZXU010000076.1:0-11794 GCA_964482535.1 uncultured Desulfobacteraceae bacterium
AGTTAAGGGACGGGGTTCGTCCCGATTATGCCTTTTTGATATATTTGGTTGCAATAGGTTGTATTAAGTGTCAAAATAAAATAAAAATGCAAGATAAAGGAGGCAATATGTCAACCGCTGTCAAAATATCTGATGAACTCGTTGCGAAGGCAAAAGTACAATCCAAGGTATTCAAACGATCAGTAGCAGGTCAAATTGAGTACTGGGCGAAAATCGGGCAAATAATTGAAGAAAATCCCGAGTTGCCACTTCCCGTTATACAAGGCATTTTAATCGGAAAAGAAGAAATAAAATCTGGACAAGGAACTCCATATGTTTTTGGAGAATAAAATATGCGCAACATTTCCGAAATTATTCAATCTCCGACTTTTGCCAAACAAAAAAAGAAACTAAAAAAGAATCAAATTAAAAAACTGGATGAAGCCATCAAAACTATTATGGTAAATCCTGACATTGGTGATATAAAAAAAGGAGATTTGCAAGGAATAAGAGTTTATAAATATAAAGTCGGAAACAATCTTATTCTTTTAGCATACGAAATTGAAGGTTCAATTCTTTACCTTTATTTTTTCGGGTCACACCAAAATTTTTACCGAGAGCTCAGTAAATACCTCAATCACTAATTTTGCCTGTACCCTATGGGGCTGCCTGTCTGATTTTGGAGCTTCAAATATTCTTGAGAATCATGCTGCTGCCGCCTGTCAAAGATTGGAATGGGGTGTTTGTTATGAATAAAAATAAATATTTTTTTTAAAGATTTTTACGGATATAACGATACTATATTTAATACAAAATTATCTTTTTGAGATTTACAAACTCAAAGGGTTTATAATTTTGTAACTGTTCAGCAGAAGGGTTTCAGTTCGTTTAATATTTTTTTATTTTTTAAAAAGCATATAGATCGATGGAACATGAAATGGGGTTTGTGAAAAAACATCCTGGTTTATTTTTTGGTCTTATAATAACGCTGGTTTTCCTATGGCTTGATTTGTCAGGTATGAAATTTTTAAATTCACTGGAACTTAAGTTCTACGATATTATGATGGGATTCAGGATTGAACCCGAGACAGATTCTGAAATATTAATTGTTGATATTGATAATGACTCCATTGAAAAGCTTGGCAGATGGCCGTGGCCCCGTTCCCTTCTCGCGGAATGTCTTAAGAAAATAGACGACGGCAGCCCCAGGGTAATAGGCTTGAATATCATATTGAGTGAACCTGAAGGTGAAAGGGTAATTAATGAGTTCAGGGCTCTGGAAAAGCTGTATGCTAAAACAGTTCTTGAATATACAGGTGAAAAAGGGCTTGGTTTTTTACAAACTTTAAGAAAAACCAGGGCTGCCCTTGATAATGACAGACAGTTTGCAGATGCTTTAAAATCATCTGGCAAGGTTGTGCTGCCTTCATTTTTTAAAAATTCTAAAATAAAGATTAATGGATCAAAACCTTCCGCCGCCATGGTTAGACAGTCCATTCAAAATGTTAATAACCCTGATAATCTGCAATGCTCAACGGCAGATGAGATTGTGCTTCCAATCCCTGCTTTTTTTAAAGCCTCAAAAGGCACAGGTCATATTAACCTGATATATGATATTGATGGGACAGCAAGGCGGGAAAGACTTTTATATGAATATAGAGGCTTATATATTCCTGCATATACACTCAGGATAGCAGCAGAGTATCTTAATATACCGGTGGAAAAAATTCATGCTGATATCGGTTCAGGCATATATCTTGGTTCCTTTGAAATACCGGTAACTTTAAAGTCGGAACTTCTCATCAGTTTTAAAGGCGGCAGGGGATCATTTAAGACCTATTCATTTTTTGATGTAATAAACGACAAGATTCCTTTAAGTATTTTTAAAAACAAAATAGTACTCATAAGTCCGTCTGCTGCCGGAATAATAAATCCGCTGAGTACTCCCACTGAAACATATATGCCCCTTGGTGAATTTACTGCAAATACCATCTGGGCGCTGCTGAATAAAAAATTTATTCAGCAGCCTGAGTGGGGTTTATATTTAAAACTGTGTATTACAATTTTTCTTGGTTTGATTATAACATTTGTCTGGCCTTCCATGAAAGCTTTGACTTCCGGAATAACCTTTATATTTTTTTTCGCAATACTTGTGGGAGTCCCGGTCTATTTTTTTGTTTTGAAAAATATGTGGCTGCAGATGACATACCCTCTTTTGCAACTGATTGCAGGATATATTGGAGTGGTAAGCATTCAGTCTTTTGTCGCTGAAACCGGCAGGGAAAAATTTGAAGGTGAATCCGTTGAAACAAACAGGCAGCTTGGGATATCTTTCCAAAGCCAGGGGATGCTTGACATGGCCTTTGACAAGCTTCGCAGGGTGCCTGTGGACGATCAAATGAAGGATATACTCTATAACCTTGCTTTGGATTATGAAAGAAAGCGGCAGTATAACAAGGCAGCCTCTGTCTATGAATATATTGAGAAATATGACGAAAAATTTAAAGATGTAGCTGAAAAGAAAAAAAAGCTTTTGTTAGCGAGTGAAACCATGATGTTTGGTGATAACCATCTCGGAGGAGGCTCCGGTGATGAAACAATTCTGCCGGAAAATTTTGATATAAGACCGACCCTGGGAAGGTATGAAATAATAAAAAAGATTGGTAAGGGCGCAATGGGTATTGTGTATCTTGGCAAGGATCCGCGTATTAACAGGACAACGGCCATTAAGACGTTTAAATTTTCTGAAGAATACGAACCTGAAAAAGTGGAGAGGCTGAAGGAAAAGTTTTTTAGAGAAGCTGAAAGCGCAGGAGCACTTTCACATCCGAATATAGTGACCATATATGATGCAGGAGACGAACAGGATCTGGCATATATAGCCATGGAGTTTCTTGAAGGAGACGACCTGGGAAAATATACAAAAAAAGGAAACCTGCTTCCCATGCGAAAAGTTATTGATTATGGAGCAGATATTGCTGAAGCTCTTGATTATGCACATGAGCAGGGGGTTGTTCACAGGGATATAAAGCCGGCAAATATTATGCTTTTAAAAAATTATGTTATTAAAATTACCGATTTCGGTATAGCAAGGATAACAGGTTCTTCCCAGACTCAAACAGGCATAGTAAAGGGAACGCCTTATTACATGGCGCCTGAACAGATTGCCGGAAAAAAGGTTGACGGCAGGGCGGATATTTTTTCCTTAGGCACAATGTTATTTCAGTTGCTCACAGGCCAGGTGCCTTTTAAAGGCGGGAACCCTGCCGAGCTTATGCACAAGATAATGAATATGCCTCACCCAAATCCTAAAAAAATTAACCCTGATATAGTTACTCCCCTTGTAGCCATATTAAATAAAGCCATGGAAAAAGACAGGGAAAAACGGTATCAGAAAGCAGGACATATGGCCTATCATTTAAAAAAACTTGGCAAAAGCCTTGATAATGCCATGGCAAGAAGAATGGCAGTAAAAAAACAGCAGGAAACTGATTTTTGCAACACAACGGCCTCATAAAGGTAAAATTTTATTATGATTATTATCGAGTCAGCAGGTATCACAGACATAGGGCAAGCGAGGAAGGGAAACGAGGATTGCTTTTTTGTTGATGATGGTCTGATGTTGTATATGGTTGCCGATGGCATGGGCGGGCATCAGGCAGGTGAAGTCGCCAGTGAACTGCTTGTGGACACCATGCGTGATTATATGATAAGATTTAATGAAGGCAGCGATGTGGAAGAGCATATAGATTCTCTCTCCAGGGAAGCAAACAGGCTTTTTTCATCAATACTTCTTGCCAATAACAGGGTGTATCAGGTCTCTCAAAGCAAAGATTCATTGAAAGGCATGGGAACCACAATTTCAGCGCTATATTGCAGCGATAAGACAATGATAGCCGCAAATGTGGGCGACAGCCCGATTTACCTCGTACATGATGGGAAAATTGATCTTTTGTCGGAACTTCATACTGTTATGGCCGAACAGATTGCACTGGGTCAGGAAGGGGGTGGTCTGTTGGGGGATAAATTTAAACATATGCTCACCAGAGCAATCGGGGTGGGTGAAGATGTTAAGCCTTATATATGTGAATTTCAGATTTTTAAGGGCGATACGCTTATCATTTGCTCAGATGGTTTAAGCAACAAGGTTTTACCTGAAGAAATAAACAGTGTGATTAAGAGGGAACCTCCGGAAAAAGCTTGCAAAATCCTTGTGGATATGGCTAACGAACGTGGAGGAGAAGATAATATTACAGTAGTGGTGCTCAGGGTAAAGAAAGTTTTTGGAAATAGCAGGGTAATGAAGCTGTTATATAAATTAATTAAAGCTGTCTGTTCGCATCCTTTTAAATTGTCAAGACAGTAAAGAGGATATTTACTATGCCAAGATTAACACTTAAATTCAAAGAAAATGCACTTAATAATTATCGTCTTGAAAAAGGGAAGAGTCTTACAATAGGTCGTCTTGAGAGTAACGATATTATCATAGAAAATCTGGCGGTATCCGGCATGCATGCAAAGGTGGATTCCGTGGGTGATTCTTTTTTATTGACCGACCTTAAGAGTAAAAACGGTTCATTTGTGAATCAACAGATGATTACTGCTCATTACCTTAAAGACGGCGATGTTGTCACAATAGGCAAGCACGCCCTTGTTTTCGGTTATGATGAGGATGAAACGCCACCGGAACCGGATATTGATTCTGCCACAGATGGTATGAATCAGACCATGATAATGGATACTGTACAGCATAAAGCCATGCTGGCCAAAGCAGATGAGAAAAAGCAGGCGAGTGTTTTGTCGTTTTTAACAGGAGGAGAAGGAGAGGTCGAACTTAGCAGAAAACTTATAAAAATAGGGAAGGACCCCTCCTGCGATGTGGTTGTCAGCGGTTTTATGGTTGGGAAGACTGCGGCCACAATAAGCAAAAGACCAAATGGTTATTATTTGAGTTATGTGGCAGGCATGGCAAAGCCAAAGGTAAATAATAAGGTTGTCAAGGAATCTGTTGAACTTAAGGATTTTGACATCATTGAGATAGGGTCAGGGAAAATGCAGTTTGTCCAAAAGGAGTAACCTTATTTAATTATCATAAATGTTTTATCATGCATTAACATAGTTTCTAAAAAGTCTGTGTCTGCGTTTCGGTTGCGCTCTATAACGCAGGACAGATTTTTTGTGCAATGTTTTTTGCATAATATATTCTCTGCATTATAATTGCCAAAGCAGCCAGTGTGAAAATCGTCAAAAAGTTTATCCATAAATTCGTAATCCATTTTTAAGGTCTCCCAACAGCATACTTTATTTTCAGCAATGAAAGCATTTCATCATGTATGTTTCCGTTGGTTGCCAGTATCTCTTCTGAGCCTAAATCCGCTTTGGTAACATGATCAATGTTCCCAAAACAGGATTTAACTATTTTTGCGCCTTTGTATGCCGCTGCAACACCTGTTTTTTTTATAAGTTCAAGATTCATGGTTAGAAACAAAATAAATTTTTTATGATAAATTCCGACCAGTTTTTTTATGATAAATTCCAATCAGTTATTTTAATAAAATTATGCTATGCATCTTTTTGATAAGCGGCATTAAAGTGGATTTATCACGCGCTGAAATCAGGATGCCTTTAAGTTTGTCAACATATATTTTTCCTGTTTCCGCGTCAAGCATATCCTGTTTATTTAAAACGCGTATTGCAGGAATTTTTGTCAGGTTAAGACGCGCAAGTATTGTTTCAACAGATTTTATCTGATCGTTAAAAAAAGGATTGCTGATATCAATAACATGGAGAAGAAGATCGGCATTTTCAAGCTCTTCAAGGGTTGCGCTAAAAGCAGACATGAGATCTTCAGGAAGATCTTTAATAAAGCCCACTGTATCCGTTATAATTACTTCCATGTCCTCCGGGAATCTTAAACGTCTGCTGGAAGGGTCGAGTGTCTCAAAAAGACGGTTTTGAGTTTTTACGATACTGTCGGTCAGTGTGTTTAAAAGTGTTGATTTGCCGGCATTTGTGTAACCTATAATTGATATAACGGGGAGTCTCTTTTTTTCTCGTCTAGCCCTTTGTAGTTTTCGCTGTTTTTTTATTTTTTTTATGGCTTTGTTCAGGCTGGATATCCTGTCCCTTGCTCTTCTTCTGTTTATTTCAAGTTTGGTCTCTCCCGGACCTCTGCCTCCTATCCCTCCTGTGAGTCGCGACATGGCAGTATTCTTTAGAACAAGGCGCGGAAGAAGATATTTCAACTGGGCCAGTTCAACCTGGAGTTTTCCTTCCATTGTCTGTGCTCTTTGCGCAAAAATATCAAGGATCAACTGGGTTCTGTCTATTATTTTTAAATCTATCCTGTCTGTAATTGACCGTATCTGGGAGGGGTTTAAGTTCCGGTTGAAAATAATCAGGGTAACTCCTTTTTGCAGAGCCATAAGTGTAAGCTCCTGAAGTTTTCCTGCACCTAAAATAAATTTGGGATTAATTTTTTTTTGCTGCTGAAACAGTTTCCCCACAACATTTATTCCGCATGAATCGGCAAGAGCTTCAAGTTCCATTAGAGATTCGGAGGCGCTGCTTTTGGGGGCGGTTGTTACGCTGATTAATATTGCTCTTTCTTTGCCTGAATCAGCATCATAAAGAGATGCGGTTCTGGAAAATTCGGTTTCAAGGGAGCGGATAATGCTTAAACATCCGATATCGAGATTGCCGGGTTTAAGAGGAGGCATTATTTGACAAGGCTTTTTTTCAGAATTTTCAGGAAGAATATATGCGGCATGTATTTCCAGAGGCAGCCCTTTATCGCTGACCGTAATTGCGGCCATCATATCAAGTTTAAGCAGCACAAGGTCGTTGAGGTCATCCATGGTAAGAGCCTCGTTATTAAGGTGGGTATGTATGCATCTTAAACCGAGAAGACGACCGGGAGCGCTTCTGAATTCATCTGTATCCGGGATGACTATCCCTTTATAATCCCCTATAATTACGCATACTATATTGCCCCTTCGATCTATCAAAAGACCGATCTGGCGGCGCAGTTCACTGGAGAGCCTGCTGATATCCTGTGCAATTTCAGGTGTCACCAGAAATTCAGGTGGAACATTGAGGCGAAGATATCGTTTAAGCGAGTGAGCATAACTCGCTTTTAATCCTTTAAGATTGCCGTATAGTCTCTTCATGGGAAATGGGGTCAGTCGCTCACAAAAACATCATCGGTTGCAAGATTTTCAAAACGTGTGAATGATGGCCTGAATGCAAGGTGTACAGTCCCCACAGGGCCGTTTCTTTGCTTTGCCAGTATTATTTCGGCAGTTCCTTTTTTAGGATTGGTATCTTCTTTGTTATAGACTTCGTCTCTGTAAATAAATGCCACAACGTCAGCATCCTGCTCAAGAGCTCCTGATTCTCTGAGATCTGAAAGCTGGGGTCTTTTGTCAGTACGTGTTTCCAGCATTCTGTTTAATTGAGACAGGGCAACAACCGGAAGGCTTAGCTCTTTTGCAAGGGCTTTTAAGGATCTTGATATTTCGGAAATTTCAAGGTCTCTTCTTTCACTTGAACGGGTGCTTTTCATTAACTGTATGTAGTCAATTATAATAAGTCCAAGCCCTTTTTCTTTTTGAAGTCTGCGTGCTTTAGCTCTAATGCTCATGGCAGAAATATTTGCTGAATCATCAATATATAAGGGTAAACGTGTGAGCACGGAAGCTGCATCCGTTAATTTTCTCCAGTCCCTGTCTGTAAAAAAACCGCTTCTTAACCGCGATGAATCTATCTTTGATTCTGAACAGAGAAGACGCATGGAGAGCTGCTCTTTTGACATTTCAAGTGAAAATATTGCCACAGGAATATTTTTATTTGTGGCTGCATTTCTGGCAATATTAAGAGCAAGGGCGGTTTTCCCCATACTTGGACGCGCAGCAATTATTAAAAGATCGGAAGCCTGGAATCCTGAAGTAAGTGCATCAAGGCGGTCAAAGCCGGTGGGGATACCGGTTATAAGACTTTTTTGCCCCTGGCGTTCTTCCAGCGTGTCGATATTTGAATCAATAATTTTACTGATGGGATAAAATTCAGGTGTTATTGTGTTTTTTGATATTTCAAATATGGAGCTTTCAGCAAAATCAACTACACCATCAACGTCCCCGCTGTCTTCAAAGCATCTTTTGGAAATGGAGTTTGTTGTTTCTATGAGACGTCTGAGCCTGGCCTTGTCATTTATTATTTTTGCATAATGCCGTGCATTTACGGCAATGGGAATAATATCCACAAGTTTGGCCAGATATGCGGCGCCCCCTATTTCTTCAAGTTGATTCCGTTCCTTGAGGATATTGACAGTGGTTACAAGATCAACCGGTTCATCCTTTTCAAAAAGATCAACGATAGCGGAAAAGATTTTTTGGTGCGCTGATTTATAGAAATCTTCAGGTGACAGTATCTCAATCACATCAAGAAGAGAATTCTTGTCAAGAAGCAGGGAGCTGAGAATTGAATCTTCCGTCTCAATACTTTGAGGCGGAAGATGCAACATAGAAGGATCTTTTTTTATTTGAAAACGGCTGGAATCCATTATAGTTTTAATAGCCTCACTTATAATTAAGTTGCCTTCTGCTCAGGAACAATCTCAACTGTAATCTCAGGCTCTACACCTTTGTATACACGAATCGGAACCTTGTAACTTCCTATGCTTTTAATCGGTTCGGCAAGTAAAATCATCTTCTTTTCCACTGTTATGTCCTGGGCTGCAAGTGCATTGATGATTTCGCGCACATTAACAGAACCATACAGACGATCTCCTTCACTTACTTTTCCAGCTATGGTGCATGATACTGCTTCAAGTTTTTTACCCATATCTTCTGCAATATTTTTTTCCTTTGCTATCTGAAGATCGACTTTAACTTTTTGCTGTTCCATAACACGCCGGTTCTGGGGAGTGGCAAGTATCGCCTTGCTCTGGGGTAAAAGATAATTACGGGCATAACCATTGGCTACTTCCACTTCACTCCCTATTATACCGAGGGATTCTATTGTTTCTTTTAATATTAATCTCATTTTTTAACCTCCATTATAAAAACAGATAGATCAATTATAACTTTTTTATAGATAAACTGTTTTCATAAAATGTGTGTCAGGAATTTTCATCCCCTAATTTTCTAAAGTTTAGCCATGTGTCGAAAAGGCCGAGGCCTATTATAAAAAACAGCACAAAAAATTGCAAAGCAATAAAACTATATAATAAAATTTTCAGCAGTATGGGAAATTGTTTTTTTTCAAAAAAATATGAAACAATGGCAATGCCCTGGAAAAAGTATATGGTCATTAGTATAAACATGCCGTTTAAACCCGCAACCTTGATAAAGTTGGTAGGCATGATCAGCATTATGCCGCACCCGATAACGCCCCATACAATAACTTCCGGCGCTTTCCAGTGGTTAAGCCGGCCGAAATCAGGGTAGAAAAGATTCTTTTTTTTTAGAATCGGTTTTGCGCAAAGCAGGCTTGTCCATGCAAAAAACAGAATTGAAACCGCTACAAGAGAAGGAATTATCCTGACTAAAACATATTTAATAGTTTCCAAAGAACCCACAAGCATCTGGATGTTTTTTTCAGGCACATCCATTTTTTCATATAAAGCGATTGTCAGTTCTAAATTTTTCCCCACATAGTCTGTTATTAAAGCTTCCATTCCTGCGTTGACAAAGTTGCTGTAAAAAAAAAGACCCACAAGCCATGAAAAAAAAACAGCAGCCCATGCACAAAAAATAGTTTTTTCAACTGAAATATTAAGCTCAAAAAGCTCGCTTAAAATAAAACCCAAGAGCAATAATTCCAGAAAAAAGGATAGTTCAATAGTAAATTCGCCCAGAACAATAACCATAAAAACTGCTGTTACAGCAAGTATAATGGCTCCAGATTTTCTGCCGAGTTTTGATCGGTAAAAAAGAATCGTCACGGGGATAAAAAGAGTGCAGAAAAAACCGATGAACGGTATATATGCTGCTGCGTAGAAAATCAGGCTGGTAATCAGTACGCCGCTTATTACATCTTTTGATATATCCCCCTGGAAAAATTTAGGCACTATCCTTTTCTCCTTATGGGGCAGTTTCCGGGTGTTTTGCCCTTTTTTAAATATTATTCATTATGCATTGTCCCCACAAAGGGCAAAAGCGCAATTGTGCGGGCGCGTTTTATGGCCTGTGTAAGGGGGCGTTGATGTTTTGCACATGTTCCTGTTATGCGTCTTGGAATAATTTTTCCACGTTCCGATATGAAAAATTTTAATAATTTGTAATCTTTGTAATCTATGACTATGGTGGAATCAGCGCAAAATCGGCAAACCTTTCTGCGATAATATACTTTTTTTTTGCCTGTGTTTCTTCGGGCAGGTCTTTTATTATACATGTCTTTGCTCCTTAAATATCTTTGTCGGAATCTGCTGCTTCTACATCTTCTTTTTTTTCAGTCTCTTTTTTATCTGAAGTTTCAGCAACCTCTTCAGCCTTTTTATCCTCAGCAGCCGATTCATCTTCTGCCTGTGCCCTGGCCATTTCTTCTTTCACATTATCAATATCAACTTTATCGTTGAGCATTACAGTCATGTATTTCATTACCCTGTCGTCTATTCTAAAGAGCCTTTCCATCTCATTAACAAGGCTCCCCATTCCACAGTAGTCTAAACGAACATAATAACCACGGGTTTTTTTCTCTATTTCGTATGCAAGTCTCCTGTCTCCCCAGACATCCAGAAGAACCAGAAGGCCTTCATGCTTTTCTATTAAATCTTTGAGCCTGTCGTACATTAAAGAGCGATCTTCATCAGAAATATTTGAATTAATAATGAAGATGGTTTCGTATCTTCTCATCTAACCTCCTTTTGGATATTAAAGCCCCCATAAAAATATAGATAAAAATAAAAAAATAGATAAAAAATACCTAAAGTCGGGAGCAAGGAATAAAGCCAAAAGAAATAGCACTATATAAATTGTTTTGTCAAGGTGCTTTTTTTTCTATTTGTAGATGGCAAAAGACAGGGATAAGAAAAAAAGAGTTATAACCAATATGGAAATACCTATTATTATAATAACCTGTTTTAACTGAAAGCCAAGATTTTTTATCATGCCGTTTCCTATCAGCCACCACTTCCACGGCTCTGTTAAATAGATAAAAAAAGGTGCCCATGCAGCAAGCAGGGTGAGGCCTGTGGAAAATGCATATATGCTGAAAAATCTGATAAACCCTACGTTGTCCTGCCTGCCCATGATCATTATCATAATCATATAACCTGTCCCTGCTGCTATAAAGGTCATGCCCATTGCATTTAAAAAAAATATTCCACCCCAGACAATGGGCTGTTTTATCGGCATTCTGCTTATGACACTGAAAACGGAAAATAATAAGCCTGAGATGCCAAGGAAAAATAAAGGCTGTTTCAGGCTTATATATTCCGGCAATTCCGTGAAAAAAGAATTCGGTTTTTCAAATATTTTCCTAAGAGTTTTAAAATAAAAAGCAAAAGTAAGGTTGCTATTTCCAAACATTTTTTTACCCTTAATTAAAATTTTGCAAATATACCTAAAATCAGCATAATAACTGATTTTTTTTGCAGGTCTAATAAAATTTTATTGAGTTTTTCAGGTTTAGTCAGCTCGGCAGGGCTGTATGAATCCACCACAAATTCAAGGTCTGACTTTCTTTCATCCAGAAAAGACTCGATCATGTGGCGGTGATCTTCCACAATTCTTTTGATATTTTCAATGGTGGTGGTTTGAACGGATGTCGTAAAGTAGTAGTACCCGATTCCGAGTATTAATATAAAAGGGATTCC
>CAYZXU010000077.1:0-5649 GCA_964482535.1 uncultured Desulfobacteraceae bacterium
TGGGATATCTTGTTGAACCGGTTTTTATAACAAGGATTGAAGACCGTTACGGAAAAGTGATTGAGGAGGCAGGTTCAGCCCAAAAAAGGGTAATATCAAGCAGTACGGCATATATTATGACGAGTCTGCTTGAAAGTGTTGTTAAATACGGAACAGGCAGGAGAGTAAAATCTTTGGGAAGACCGGTTGCTGGAAAAACAGGCACAACAAACAACCTTCAGGATGCATGGTTTGTGGGTTATACGCCCCGTTATGTTACAGGAACATGGGTTGGGTTTGATGACGGAAAATCTTTGGGAAGGGGAGAAACAGGCTCAAAAGCAGCAAGCCCGATATGGCTTGGCTTTATGAAAAAAAGCCTTGCTGACCAGCCTGTAAGGATTTTTCAGGTACCTGAAGGGGTTGTTTTTACTAAAATTGACGCCAAAACAGGGTTGCTTCCAATAGCTGAATCAAAAAAGACAATTTTTGAATGTTTCAAGGAAGGAACCGTGCCCACCGAATATACAGAAAAAGAGGACTCAATAATCAATTCTGATCAGTTTTTTAAGTTAGATATGTAATTTATCAAATATTTTTTCTCTATTAATTTTTTTCATTGACTGTTTAAGGCATAACTACTATTTTTAATAGTTTATATATAAACCGTTCCTAACCGTTAACCATTAATAATTTATCTGTAAAAGAAATTTTAATATGAAACATGCAATCTTATTGTATAAGCGATTACTGATTATGGTTTTAATTTTTGCCTTTATTCTATCAGGATGTTCCAGCGACCATGATGAAGATTTAAACACAGGTGTTTTTGTCGACAGCAATGTCCAGGGATTGAAATTTGAATGCGGCAACAGGGTAGGCAGGACTGACAAAGACGGTGAATTTTACTATAAAACGGGTGATTCTGTAGAATTTTCCATAGGGGGAGTCTATATCGGCGATCAGGTTGAAGCGCAGGAGATTATCACTCCAATGACCATAGTGCCTGGCGCTTTTATTACACACAGAAAAGTTACCAATATCTGCCGGTTTTTGCAGTCTCTTGATGAGGATGAAAACCCTGATAACGGGATAACCATTTCTGCGGCAACAAGGGATATTATCAGACAGGAAATTACTGATAAAGGTCTCACGATTGATTTTGATCAACCGGCAGGTATCCCTGATAATTTTGGCAATCCAACAACCGATGATTTTGGAAATGATGCAGGTGTGCAGTCAATATTTAACCGCCTTGGCAGAGAGCTATTGGATTATTCTGCTGCTCAAAAACATTTTTTTCAATACCTCGCTGAAACAAAAACTCTGGCAGTTGATTTAATTGCCATTGGAGACGGTATGACAGCAGGCGTCCAGAGTGGAAACGGAAATCTTAACTCTTATACCCAGACTGATGGATATGCAAAAAAAATTGCAGACTTTCTAATAAGCTCAACAGGGTTGTCGGATTGGCATGTTCCTTTGCTTAAACTTGGTCTGAATGATAATGAAGATAGAATCCTTATGCGTTCGGATTTAGAAGCTTTGAGTGCCTGGCAGGAAACTGAAGAAGATGAAGAAAATCCTTATATCCCCTACAATCTGGGCGTTCCAGGGTCAACATTAAATGATATTATTAATGAAAAAACAGGCTCCGGAAATGAGCTTCTCGATAAAATAATATGGCCAATCCCAAATCCTGATTATTACACTGCACTTGCCAAGGAGAATGAAACCCTTGAAGGTTATCCTTTGACCGAAGACAGCAAAACACAGCTCGAGGCGGCAAAATGGCTGGCAAATCAGGACGGTCACGAGACCAGGATGAAACTGTTTATTATAAGCTCCTGCATACATGATGTTTTGGGCACAAGCATAGAGGGAAATGGAGACAACCTTACCCTGGCAGCGATTAATGCATATCGTGATTTATTAAGTGAAGATGATTATATCCAGTCAATAAAAGATAACTTAAAGACTATTATCGATGAACTGGCCGCTGTTCATTACTCTTATATATTTATTGCCACACTCCCTGATTTTACTCGTATGGCAGGATTTCTTGATGAGGAGGACATTGAATCCCTTGCCGCATTTGAAGGTGCAGATATTACACCCAAAGAAAAAGAGTATTATTATATCGGGCTTATCCCTTTTAAAGACTCTGTGGCTTCTGCTTTAAAGCCTGATTCAACAAATGCAGATTTAAACAGCGCTGTAACATCTGTGCTTTCAGTTGATGGAAATTTTATGAACACTGAAGAATCCAATTTAATAAAAAATCGTGTTAACGAGATTAATGCTTATATTAACAGCCTGTCAGCTACTTATCCAACCCTGTTTGTTGTGGATGTCGGCGATCTGTATGACAAATTAAATGATGGGACTCTTCAAGTTTTTGCGGAAGGCGATGCCGAAGATAGTGAAGATGATAAATATTATACCTTGAGCAGGAAATATGGCGGCGGATTTTACAGTATGGATGGAATCTATCCTTCACATACCGGTTATGCCGAAATAACAAAAAAATTTTTAGAAAAGCTTTCCGATCCCTTTGATAATTTTGAGAATGAATTGACTCCTGAAGATGACAATTATGATCTTGCACCAGGAGATGATGGATATCTGCTTGGAGGAGAAACCGGAATGTACATAAGGACAAAAGATATTGATGCGTTTATTGAATACACATGGAGCAGTGATCCATACAGAGATTATGACGGAGACGGTTTTCCAACAGGACCTGGGAGTGTCGCCGTTATTATCGGGGAGATGTCTGATATAGTCACCATCTTTGATCCTGTTTTTGAAAGCCTTGTTGACTGTGACGATAGGTACGATGAGGATGCCGGCATAAATCGCAGTGATATATTGCCTGAATGTGTAACAGGAGTTGCATGTGATGAGTTATAGGATGACCGATATTATAAAAACAAAGTGTATTGCCATGGTAATATTGTTTCTATCCGGAGCTCTCTTGCCTTATTCAGGTTTTGCCGGTGAATCTAACCCCCACAGGCATCATGGTGTTGGAGCAAGACTTTCTTACGCTAATTTCAGCACAGCCACAATCAGTGATGTTGACCTGGACATGGTTTGTGATGATACGATTTTCCCTGAAATAAATTACACATATGTTTTGCATAAACATTTTTTTCTGGAATTAAGCGCATCTTATATTAAAACAGATGTTGATCTGGAATTTGAAGATCAATCCGGTAACATAGGTGAATTCACCCAGATTCCTGTTATACTTATAGTTAATTATACTAACAAAATTAATCTAACCGATATTTTTTTTAACGCAGGCATTGGAGCAGGATACTACTTCAATGATTTTGATTATAAAAAGAGAGACGGTGACCAAGATTTTTTCGGGCTTAACATGCAGATTAACGATGTTGACAACTGTCTGGGTTTTATAGGCGTTTTAGGTTTTGAATATTTTATTAATCAAAAATATTCTATAAATTTAGATATGAAAGTCACATTTTACAAACCTGATTTTGATCTAATTTATGCTGATGGCTCAAAGGACAGTTCCGGTGCCGGGATAAACACAATAATGCTGGGTTTTGGTTTTAAGTATAATTTTTAAAGCGTCAGAGCCAACTTCAAAACGCCCCCTTTCGCCCGATCTCTGCGTCAGGAAAAAATTTTAATTATAAATCTTTGCTTATATAAATTATGACGCAAAATAGAATAATCACAGCTCTAACCACCTTCCTTTTGTTCTGGCTTTTGTTATGGGGATGTGCAAAAAAACCTGTTTCGGTACCAGAACATGAAAGTCCTGATGAGATTCTTTTCTCCGGAGCCGAAAAACTTTTTCAGACAAAATCCTACAAAAAAGCTTTCCAGGCATATAATGATTATCTGGTTCAATATCCTGATACCGCCATTGCTCCTGCTGCTTTAATGAAGATAGGCGATATTTATTCCGCAACGGGTGATTATTCTGAGGCCCGCAAGGCTTATACGCGATTGATTGACAAGTATCCGGACAGCTTTATTGTTCAGGAAGCCATGGTTGAAATTTTGTTTACCTTTTTTTACCAGGACAGATACGATGAGGTAATAAAGAATGCTTCTGATGTTTTAACAAAAATTAATTCAAGAATCCCATTATTCAGAGCATACGCCCTCCTGGGAGATGCTTATTTGCAAACCGGTTCTTTTATTGATGCAGTCTCTTCCTACACACAGGCATATAAAAAATCAAAGGGTCTGCTGGAAACACAAAACATAACAGCAAAATTAAAACAGGCTGTTAAAAAGCTTGATTTGCCTGATATCGAGTATCTTTTAAAACAGCTTGATGGAAATATTCCCAGAAATTATCTGATGTATCAGCTTGGGCTTAAAAAAATCGAGCAAAGAGATTACGAAGGTTCCGTGACTGCTTTGACTGAATTTGTCACAAGGTTTCCGGAAGATGAGAATCTTTACCAGGCAAAAATTCTCCTTGAGAAACTAAAAAATAATACCGTTTTCAGACACTCAACCATAGGGTGTCTGCTTCCTTTAAGCGGCTCCTACAAAATTATAGGCGAAAAGGCGTTAAGGGGTGTTGAGCTTGCATTATCGGTTTTTGATTCTCAACACCAGGATACTTCTATAAATATTATTATAAAAGATTCCTGCTCTGATTCCGACAAGGCTGTTTTAAGCGTGCGCGAATTTTTCCAAGAAGAGGTCGCTGCCATAATAGGTCCGATTTTTACTGCAGAATCCGCTGCCCTGGAAGCACAGGAAAAGGGCATACCGATATTGGTCTTAACCCAGAAGGATAATATTACAGATGTCGGTGAGAATGTTTTCAGAAATTTTTTAACTCCCAAAATGCAGGTTCATTCACTTGTTTCTTATGCTGTTAATGATCTTGGCATGAAAAATTTTGCCATCCTTTATCCTGAAGAAAATTATGGCATGAAGTTCATGAAGCTTTTCTGGGATGAAGTCATAGCGCAGGGTGGTAAGGTCGCAGGGCTTGAATCCTATAACTCCACTCAGACTGATTTCGCAGATCCCATAAAAAAGCTTACCGGGCTTTATTATGAGATACCCGAAGATCTGGAAGAGCCGGAAAATTCGGAAGATATAACAGTTGAGGATATTGGCGATAATAGCGACGGGGCAAATCAGGAAGAAAATGCCGCTGACGATAATGAAGAGATAGAGCCTCAGCCCATAATAGATTTTGAAGCAATATTTATCCCTGACGCATTGAAAACAGCAGGTCTTATAATACCCCAGCTAACCTTTCATGATGTTACAGGGGTACAGCTTTTAGGCACTAATTTATGGCACTCACAAAAGCTTGTTATAATGGCAAAACAGTATGCCCAGGGCGCTGTTATGCCGGATGGTTTTTTTGAATACAGCAAATCTGCTGATGTTAAAAATTTTGTTCAAATTTTCCAAAAAACTTTTGGTGAAAAACCAGGATTTATTGAAGCCATAGCTTATGATTCAGCCATGCTCCTCTTTGAGTCTGCAAGCAAACAGGACATCAGATTCAGAAGTGAGCTGATAAATGAAATAATCAGTCTCAAAGATTTTCAAGGGGTGACCGGACATACCTGCTTTGATCAGGACAGAGAGGCCGTCAAGAAACTATTCCTGTTTAAGTTAAAAGGGAAACGGTTTATTGAGATAAACTGATTCTGA
>CAYZXU010000077.1:5749-7383 GCA_964482535.1 uncultured Desulfobacteraceae bacterium
CTGACCAGCTATTTGGGGATCGTTGCTCCAGTTTTTTATCATACGCCTGCAATCTTTGTTAAAAGCTCTTTTAAATCTCCATTTAAATCTGTGTTCCTGCATTCCATCAAGATCAATAACATATATTTTACCATTTTTTATTATGAAATTCGTTGCCTTAAAATCACCATGACTGATTGACCTGTCTGCAAGAGATTTAAACAGATCGCCAAAACGTTGCACAATCTTTTTTGCTCCGCAAGTTTTGATGTTTTTAGGTTGAAAAAAAGTCATGGCATCAATCCCGTCTATATGTTCCATAATAAAATAAGCTGTTGATCTAAGGGGGCCAAAACGTTTCTCATAAAATGCCACCGGTCTTGGGGTTAAAATATCATAAAAAATAAGCATGTTGGAGTTGCGCCAGGAAGTATATGCCCTTGTATGCCTGAGGCACCTTTTCAAAGCATGCCAGGGGGTTTTTATATTATAACGCTTTACAACAAAATGTTTTTTGTCCATTTCAACCAAAGCAACCGTGGATGTATTCCCATTTTTTAAAATTTCCCCCTTATCAAGCAAGGCATCGGGATCATTAAAAAAACGCGCCATCCCCTTTGTGTATAACTCTCTGTTGCAAATCAGATAATTGTGCATGTTTTTTTTGCATACAAAGGCCGTGGATTCACGGAAAATTTTTTTTAAAAACTTTTTTTTTCTTAGTTTTCGGTAAAATTTTATTTTTTTTAATAAGCAGTTGTATAATTTTTGATTTTTTTGCCAGGATCTTCTGCTTGCATATTCATTAAAAGCCGGCAGTATAATATTGTCATGACAGGGCTTAAACTGGGCAAAAAAGATTCCTAAATTTTTCAAACTCTTTGCCTTTGATAAAGGCCGGCCAAAATTTCTCAGATTAACACTGCTTCCGTCTATTGAATAGACCTCGTCATGGGTTAATAAAAAATTTCCTTTGTGTATATCAGCCTGGAAAAGACCCGCCTCATGCTGCTTTGCAATTATTTTTACAACCCTTTCAATAAAGCTGCTGCCTTGCATGCCGGTTTTTTTTACCTCCGGGACGTCCATAATATCCCTGACAGGAGTAATCTCCTGAAAGCCTAATATAGGTAAACCATCAGGGTCAATAAACCCCTTAAATATAATATCCGGGGTGCTGAGCCCTGCTTTTTTAAGAGCATTTATCCCTCGCTCTTCCCGTAAGCAGTGGGCAGCCCCCTTTTTTTTGTTTAAAAAAAATTTGGCAACAACCCGAATACCGTTATAATTACAAAGACAGACCATCCGTTTACCTGGAATTATACGAAGCACCCTGAAGCAAAAAAGATTAAAAGAGGTTTCTCCTTTTATATTAACGGAAAACGGCATCTGAATATCCATGCCTGCTGTTCTGAGATATACGCTGTCCACAACATTATTTTTTTTAGTTGTCTTAGTTGTCATGGGTTCTGTTTCACCAAATTTTTTATACTCTTATATGCTGGATCTTTTAAAAATTTTTTAGAGCAAAAGACAACGGCAATATTCTTTTTCCCTGAAAATTCTTTTATTTTTTCATATTGCTTGAATTCCGGCAGCATTTTTTTCTTTCTATCAGACAACCTTATTATCATACAGTCGTAATTTCTCTTAAA
>CAYZXU010000077.1:7483-11624 GCA_964482535.1 uncultured Desulfobacteraceae bacterium
ACAAGCCCTGAACCAATCCAGGGATATAAAAGAAAAGCAGGGGCTAACAACATCCTGTTTTGTGTAAAATCCTTTACTATAAGGGAATAATAAAGCATTAAAAGATAGGTTAAAACCAGGGTTAGGATAAAGACCCTTCCTCTGGACAGGCTGTTCTTTAAACCTGCAAAAAGGGGTATTAAAAAAACAGGAAAGAGTACTGTGGCAAAAGACTCAAAAAGTCCGATGAGATAAATAAGGGGCATGAAGTGCCTGGAAATTTCAGCAAAATTTTGTCGGCCCCCGGGATAAGATGAGGCCTGCTCGAGATTTTTGAGCTGATCGTAAATCGTATTATAGCTGTTTAAAAATTCAAGTCTGAAAAATTTTTGGATTTCATATAATACCTGGTCAATCCTGTTAAAGTTAAATTGACCCGTAATTAAATATAATACCCCGAAGACAGTTGCAGGCAGCAGAATCCATACAGCGCAGCCTTTAATATAATCCATCCTGTGCCATGGCTCAAACAGGAGAAGGCAGATCAAAAAAATGATGAAAAAGGGTATAAATATTATTCCTTCTATTCGCAGGAGAACGAAAAACCAGGAAAAGAACACAGACAAAAAGAAAAAGATTATTTTTTCCCTTCTGATTGCGCTGTATGAAAAATATACTGCAATGGAAAAAAAGAGTAAAAAAACAGGCCCCCTCAACACATCACCAGCCCAGTCATTGGGAAGGGGAGAAAGTGCAAAAGCTATGCATGCCCAGAATGCGGCTTTAGCATTAAACAGATCCCTTGTTAAAAAGTAGAGCGGTATCATGGCAAAGGTCATGGAAAAAGTTGAAATAATTCTCGCAGCCATAATCCAGTCAGGAACAATAAAATGCACAAAGGTTATCATAAGAGAATACAGGGGCATGGGGTAAACGGCAAGCCCTGCTTTAAAATTTCCCATGGCAAAATGACGGGCTGCGTCAACATATATAATACCGTCAGAATTAATCATTCTTTCTGGCATTAAAAGCAGCAATTTGATTGCCACGGACAGACACAGGGCAACGAGCAGACCTGTGTTTTTTTCAGGCCACCTGGAAGCTCTTTTTAGAATTATTTCTATCTTTTTCAATTTAAATGTTGTCATTATTTTTCCTTACAGGTACCCTTCAACGGTCTTAATTTAAAAGGTATTGTCAAAAATTTACTTTATTTCAAATAACGTCATAATATGAAACATCTTTCCAGTAATGAATTTAAAATTTTATGCAAAGACGCTGAAATTTTAACTGAAGATAATTTTGGTGTAAAGGTAATGAGGCTTGGAAACAAAACAATACTAAAACTCTTTCGAATAAAACGTTTAATTTCATCTGCTCGAATCTGTCCTTATTCCATACGTTTCGCAAATAATGCCAAAATACTGGCGAGTTTGAATATTCCGGCAATAAAAATTATCGATAAATTTAAAATTCCAAGCATTAAACGTACTGCCGTGCTTTATGAAGAGCTTGACGGTTTAACTTTATCGGAACATTTAAAAAAAAATAGTTTTACACCTGAAACAGTAAAACAGCTTGCCGTTTTTCTTGCCACCCTGCACAACAAGGGTATATATTTCAGATCAATCCATTTTAGCAATATTTTTCTCTTGTCCGGCAATGAATTAGCCCTTATTGATATTACGGATGTAAAGAAAAAAAACAGGGGTCTTGGCATATACGGGCGCATAAGAAATTTTCATCACTTTTTGCAGTATAAAGATGATAAAATGATGTTAAAACCCTGGTATAAAAAATTCATTAAAGAGTATATTGAAAAAAGCAGGCTTGTACAAAAGAAAAAAAATATTTTAAAAAACAGGCTTGTTGCTGTTTTTAACTCTTGAGCCTGCCTTGTTGCCTTTTTTTCTTATTACGCAGGCGTTTTTTTATATCTTCGGGATAAAGTTGAGGGTAGTGGCGTTTCCAGCGCTTATGCATCCATAACCATTGTTCAGGATAATCTCTTATAATTTTTTCTATGGCGCTGGTCATTATTTGTGTGTTGGTATGGAGATCTGATCGCAGATTTCCGGTTCTCTGAAGCTTTAAGGGCTTATCTATAACAACTGTTAAAGAAGCATCATACTCTCTTTTACAAAAAACAGGTATAACAGGACAGTGATGGCGCATGGCAAGAAGAGCCGCTGCCGGTGTTGCTGTTACTGTTTTGCCAAAAAAATTTACCTCCATACCCTTTGAGAGGCTTGTGCCCTGATCTATCAGTATCCCAAGAATTTTACCATCACGGATAGTTTTTCTCATTTCAGGAAATATTTTTTTTTTGTATAAAATTTCGCACCCGAAGCCTGTCCTGTACCTGTGAATAAAGGTGTTTAATATATACGGTTTGACCTGCCTGGCCACAGATGCCGCAATTCTATTAAAATAGCATGTAATAAAATGAGGTACAAATTCCCAGTTGCCGAGATGAAGGGATATCATTACAATCCCTTCAGGCTTTGCCATATATTTTTCAATATTCTCTTCTCCTTTTATTTTAACCCTGGATAAAACATCCTCTTTGGAAAAGCAGGTTAACTGTAATATTTCAAAAAGTGTGATAAAGAGATTTTGAAAAACATGCCTTGTGGTTTTTTGCACCTGACTCCATGTCCATTCAGGATATGCAAATTTCAGATTCCGCCGCACAATTCGCCTGTGACGCACATCAAAAGAATATGCAATATTTCCCAGAAGTCTGCCTGCCCTGTTTATATGTTTTGCAGGTATTCCTGCAATAAAATCTTTTATCATCTTTTTAATTATCATTTTTTACCGGAAGCATAAAAATAAAAGGTATTCCAAGCATACCTATAATTGCACTTAACAGATAGGTAAAACCAAGCCCCGCAAAATCTGCAACAATACCGACCGCTATCACAACAAATGAGCGGGCAGTAAAGGATATCATCATGAATATGCCGTTTGCAGCAGCGGGGCTGTTTTTTGAATTTTCCTGAACCAGCGCCAGCATAACCGGAGTTGTTGATAAAAGTGCAACTCCGGTAAAAACAAGTGATAATATGCGGAGAAAACCACCGGATACCGTAAAAATTATTAGTATAAGCGGTGCGCTGACTAAGGAAATCAAGAGAATACGTTTACGTCCAAAACGGTCACTCAAAGGTCCTGCAGCAAGAATACCTGCAACCCCTGCTGCTTCAAAAATGGTTAAGGCTAATCCTGCAATCCAGATATTACCTGTTTCTTCCTTGATGAAAGTGGGCAGAAAAGTCGTCATGGATGCATGCATAAAACTCCGGGCAATAAGGATTCCTGCCAGAGGTCCCATGATGCCGCGTGTTTCATGCCATGTCCGCATAACCGAGCTTTTTTTTGAGCTGTTTATATGTATGGGCATCTCCTTGAATTTAAAATACAACCATAATGAAGCCAAAAAACCAACTATCATTACAGGATAGAAACCTTCAAAACCAAAAACAGAAACAGCGCCAACCGCTGCCATGGGACCTATAGTTCTGGCGAATTCTCCGCCGGTCATATAATAACTCATGCCCATTCCTATTTTTTCGCCGGATAATCGAGATACCATAACAGGCGCCGGCACATGAAAAATCGCCACGCTTATCCCTGCAAAAAATAATAATATTAATAAAACACCATAGGATGGAGCCAGCCCTATCAAGCTCATGGGAAGGGCAGTAGTTAAGGGGGCAAGGATGATAAAATAACGGACACTTATTCGGTCAGCCAGTTTGCCGATTAATGGGTTTGCAAGGGCAGGTATCTGCATCACGGCGCTTAAGAGACCGGCCTGTGCAAGGGAGATGGAGAGCTTTTCAATGATCAGAGGAAGGAGCGGCGCCAGAAAACTCGAATAAACATCGTGTATGAAATGACATGCAGCCAGTACAAGAACACGGCTTGTCTGAAATCTGTTATTATTATCGGCATGGGGTAGTCTGTTCGATGATATCAATATGGAAAAACCTCCCCCATGACTGCAACTTATAAATATTGCCAAAAAAATTATCTAAAATAAAAAAAGCCGCCTAAACAGGCGGCCCGGCATATTGATTTTATTGGTGGAGCTGAGGGGGCTCGAACCCCTGACCTCATGACTGCCAGTCATGCGCTCTCCCAGCTGAGCTACAGC
>CAYZXU010000078.1:0-11410 GCA_964482535.1 uncultured Desulfobacteraceae bacterium
ACAGTTTAATATGCTTTTATTATTATACAAAATTTGAAAAATAAAATTTAAAACAGACTATTTTTTCAATAAAATCAGGTAATCTCATCTCCCTGATTATTTGCAGCTACATATTTTGGAGGTTTTTTACCATATTTTGCAGGTTATGTACAGGGGAAATTATGAATTATGAATTATGAATTTGGTGGATTCGCTTCGCTTAATCCACCCTACACGCTGCACGCTACAAACTTTTTTTTATTTATATGAAAGTTGGTAGTATTGTAGGGTGGATTAAGGAGCATAGCGACGAATCCACCAAAACTACACGCTACAAACTTTTTTTTATTTATATGAAAGTTGGTAGTATTGTAGGGTGGATTAAGGAGCGTAGCGACGAATCCACCAAAACTAAAACTATTGAATTTCCACTTATCCGGGAGGAATGACAACCTTTTTTGCTTTATCTGCTTTAAATGAAGCTGCATCGATCTCAAGTTTTTTTATGCGGTGCCACAGGCTTCTTTCTTTAATCCCCAAATATCTTGCTGCATTTATCTGAACGCCGCCGGTTCTTGTGAGAGCATCAATGATCATACCCTTTTCAAGCTTTTTTAATCTTTGATCAAGATTTTCTTCCATATTTTCAGACAGGTTTTCAGGTAAATTTTTTTTATGATTTTCATTACCGCTCCAGGCGCCGGGAATATTAATTACAGCAGGAAAATGTCTTGGCTCTATTATATTATCAGCCATAATATAAGCCGCCTCAATTGCATTTTTAAGTTCACGCACATTACCCGGCCAGTTATATGCCGTTAAGAGGTGCATGCTTTCAGGTGAAACATCCTTTGTTGTATTCCCTGCTGACTGATCTTTAATAAACCTGCTAACAAGCGCCGGTATATCCTCCCGCCTCTCTCTTAAGGCTGGAAGATGTACGGAAAAAACATTCAGCCTGAAGAAAAGATCCTGACGAAATTTTCCCTGGTCAACCATTAATGCAAGGTTTTTATTTGTTGCAGCAATAAAACGCACATTGATTTTAATGGTTTTTACCCCGCCGACACGCTGGATCTGCGATTCTTCAATTGCCCTAAGAACCTTTGCCTGGGTTGCCAAAGGCATATCGCCGATTTCATCCATAAAAATAACGCCGCCGTCTGCAAACTCAAACCTGCCGATTTTTTTAGAACCTGCTCCTGTAAAGGCCCCTTTTTCATGCCCGAACAGTTCACTTTCTATTAAATTCTCAGGAATTGCCGCACAGTTTATGGCAACAAAAGGCTTATCGCTCCTAAGGCTGTGTTCATAAATGCTTTTTGCCACAAGCTCTTTTCCTGTTCCGGTTTCTCCGAGAATCAACACAGAAGAATCTGTGGGAGCGACCTTGACTATCTTGTTGAAAACGCCGCGCATTACCCTGCTCTGACCTGTAATATCAGGAAACAGTTCTTTTGCCTCCACATTGCCGAGAAGTTCAGTGACCTGATCAAATACAGAGCTGAAACGGCTTATCTCGTCCTGTTTAACAGCCGATGATTTGTTATCGGTTTTTTTTAATACCCCAAGACGCTCTGTTTTTTTTATAAATCTGTTCATGGGATCAATAAACATCCTGGCAATTATAAAACTAAAGACAAAGGTGAAAAGCACCATTATAATTCCCCAGAAAGCCACCGGCCATACAGGGTCCATCCCTTTACCAAGATAATACCCTGTTAATCTGTATGAAACGATAATGGACAGGGCAGCTGTTCCTGAAATAATAAAAGGGATAATTATATCAAGGCTTATATTATATCTGAGATCTTTCATGTAAGGACGGTTGACGGTTTACGGTTTCCAGTTGACGGTTAAGGACGGTTAATGCGCCATTTTCGTTAAATCCCACAGGGGCAAAAAGATAGCAAGGGCAAAAAAACCTACTATGAATGCCAGGGCAATAGTGAGTACAGGAGCTATGGAATCCGAGAGTTTTTTAACCTCATATTCCAGTTCAACATCGTAGTGATCCGCAATTTCACTCAGCATCTCTTCAAGATGCCCTGATTCTTCTCCTATGGCAACCATATTTGTAACTATCGGCGTAAAATATTTTGCTGATTCTAATGGACCTGCAAGCCCCCTGCCCTCTTCAAGACGTTCGCTGATTTTATCAAATTCTCTTGTAATCGCAGTATTATTAATAACCCCTGAAAGAATTTTTATGGAATCAAGAGTTGCAACACCGCTTGACTGCAGGATGGAGAATATACTGGAAAATCTGGACATGGCGGCTTTGATTAAAAGCTGACCTATAATGGGAACTTTCATGAGAAGGGAGTCCACCATATAACGCCCTTGTTTTGTTTTTATATAATAATAAAAAACAGTTCCCAGGACTATAATTCCCCCTATGAGCAGATACCAGTAATCGGTCATGAACTGATACAAAAATATACAGATCTGGGTGGGAACCGGAATATCTATTCCTGCTTTTTTAAATATACGCGCAAATTTTGGAATTACAAAAGTTAAAAGAATAAAGAAAGCCATAGTTAAAAAAACAACTACGATTACAGGATACTGCATGGCAGCCTTAATATCTGATTTTACCTTGTGCTCATGCTCTAAAATATATATAAGACGTTCAAGTACCTCGGGCAATGCGCCGCTTGTTTCACCGGCATGCAGCATACTGCAGTATAATGGGCTGAATGTTTTGGGATGCTTTTTAAATGCGTCAAAAAGGCTCCGGCCTTCCTTTATATCCCGTGATATTGAATCTATAATATTTTTCAGTGTAGGATTTTCAGTCTGATTCTCAAGAATACCGAGGAGCCTAATCATGGGTACCCCTGCGCGTATCATGGTTTTTAACTGTTTAGTAAAAAGAATCAGTTCACTGACTTTAACCGGCGACAGTTTTTCCTTTATAAAACTTAATGCAGAGTTTGAGCCTCCGGCGGCATGTCTTGTTACTTTAAGAGGTATCAGCCCTTTGGCAAGTATGATATTATTCACAGCATCCTTAGAGTCGGCTTCCACGCTGTCAGAGACTGTTTTTCCGTTTTCATCTATTGCCTGGTATGAAAATTTTTGCATAATTGATCAAAGCCTTTGGAAACTTATGCCATAACCGCTGACATTGCTTCCTCAATAGTGGTGACTCCCTCAAGAACTTTTTGAGCAGCATCATTTTTTAAAGTATTCAGAGTTCCTGCCTCTATGGCACTGCGGGTTATATCCTGGGCTGATTTTCTGTTTATAATCATATTCTGCACCATTTCATCTATCACAAGAACCTCATAAATTCCTGTGCGTCCTCTATATCCCTTGTCCATACAGTTAAAACAGCCCGTGCCTTTTCTGAAATCAGCGCCTTCAACCTTGTCGAGACCCCAGTATTCCAGGGCAGCCTTTGGCGGTTTATAGGGTTTGCTGCAGAAAGGGCAGACCTTCCTCACAAGACGCTGAGCAACTGATACAAGCATAACCGAAGAAACAAGAAAAGGCTGTATATCCATATCAATAAATCTTGTTATGGCTCCTGCTGCGTCATTTGTATGGACTGTACTTAAAACCTTATGCCCTGTCAGCGCTGCCTGAACAGATATTTTTGCAGTTTCTGTATCTCTTATCTCACCCACCATGATTACATCAGGATCCTGACGCATAACTGACCTCAAGCCGCTGGCAAAGGTCATGCCGGCTTTCCTGTTAAGCTGTATCTGCCTTATTTTTTCTATTCTGTATTCAACAGGATCTTCCAGGGTTATAATATTTATATCAGTCTTGTTTATTTCCTTTAGTATTGAATAAAGGGTGGTGCTCTTGCCGCTGCCCGTGGGTCCCGTGCTGAGAATCAGCCCATATGGTTTAACTACCATCTCCTTTATTTTTTCTCTGTCTTCCTGAGACATGCCGAGATGCTCAAGAGAGTATATCCCTGAGCTTGTATCAAGAAGACGCAGCACTATGTTCTCTCCATGGATTGTGGGTATAGTGGATGCCCTTATATTGATTTCCCTGTTGTCCATCTTTATTGTAAATCTTCCATCCTGGGGAATTCTTGACATGGCAATATCCATATCTGCCATTATTTTCAACCTGGATACAATCAGCAGAATCATGGATTTGGGCGGAGAAGGGACTTCCTGAAGTCTGCCGTCTACACGGAATCTTACCTGCACATGGTCTTTTTCAGGACTTATATGAATGTCACTTGCCCCTTCGCGGACAGCCTGTGAAAGAATTGAGTTAACAAGACGTATAACAGGAGCCTCTCCGGCCATATCCTGGAGAGAGCCCACCTCAAGATCTTCCGGCAGCAGACTCTTTTCAACGTCGGTTGCAGGCTCATACTCCACTATCTCTTCCAGCGTCCCGCCTATGCCTGAATATGTTCCGTATAAACTCGACATTAAATGATTCAGTTCCTGTTCCGTGCAGATTAAAGGTTCAATTTCAAGGTTTGTAAAAACCTCTATGGCATCCAGAGCCTCAAGATCCATGGGGTCGATCATTGCTGCCTTCAAGAGGTATCTGCTTCTGTTAAGGGGAGCAACACTATACTTCCTGGCAAAATCAATTGGAATTATTTCCGATAGACTCATATCCAGTGGGTATAGATCGGAACGATACTTTTTAATCTCAAGCTGTTCTGAGATCAGATCAACTATCTTTGAACCGCTTATAATCCCTTCTCTTACAAGAAATTGACCAAATTTCATATTGGTTTTTTTATGATTTTCAAGGGCATTATCAAGCTGCTTTTGATCCAGCAGATGAGCTTCCAGCAGCATTTCACCAAGTTTTTTTTTG
This sequence comes from uncultured Desulfobacteraceae bacterium, assembly GCA_964482535.1. GTDB lineage: Bacteria > Desulfobacterota > Desulfobacteria > Desulfobacterales > BuS5 > CAYZXU01. The sequence continues at coordinate 4,786 of CAYZXU010000078.1, forward strand.
TTTTTCAATTTATCTTCTCTTATAAATACATGATTAAATTTTTTTCAATTTATGTCCAAATACGGGTCAGAAAAAAAAATAGTATCTTCCTCCCACACAGAAATAATATCTCCCTTTGACGCTAACACCCCTGGAAGATTCAGCAGTTTTTTTTGAGCCAGGGCTTCTATACTAAAATTTTCTTTCAGCAGGATTGCAAACCTTATTCCTTTGGTTTTATTCCAGTATGGAATAATCCGCATTAAAGGATAACCTCTTTTTTTTCTTCTCAACACATCGATGGCATCTTCAATTTTTTCCTTATCTTCAAACCTGACCCACCATATTTTTTTTACATCCTTAATATTATCAATTACAGGGACTGCCGGCAGATAAATAGTCTGACCTTTTTCAACATGATCAGGATTATATATATCAGGATTGGCTGTTATTATGGATTTTAAGTAGAGTTTGTCGTAACTTCCGTAAACCCGGTATATAAGCCTCCATAAAGTTTCCCCGGGCTTTAATGAAACAGTTCCGAGAAACATGGGGAATGTGTTTATTAACAGTTCTTCCGGAGCCGGTTCCTGTGCCGTTAGTTCTTTTGCTTTTACTGATAAAGGTTGTGCGTCAGGCTCTTTTTTAATTTCATGTTTAACTTCGGGTTTTATTACCACTGGTATGAAATTCAGGTTGTTTTTTTTCGATACATGCGAATTCTCTTTCCAGTTGAATTTAAAATCAAAAGGAATTTCCAGCCTGTTTGGAAAAAAAAGTGCAAAAGCTATAACAAGAAATAGAAACGCTGATATTAAAATCAACCTGTGCTTTTTTTCAGTTTTAATTAAAAATGTTCTTTTAACGCATGAACGAACCAGAAGCCATCGGGCCCTGGATTTATTTTGAAGTATCATGGCAAGCATACTCTGATGGCATAAATTTACTATTCTGCGGGGGAACCCTTGTGTGGCTCTGTAAATTGCCCATAATGCAGGATAGCTGAAAACCGAAAGTTTTTTGGGTGATATTCTCGACCGGTTAAGCCTGAACTGAATCATCGATTTAGTATCATGAAAAGAAAGAGGCTTTAAGTGATGAAGAAGGTTAATTCTGTCCGCAAAGTTGGCATGGGCTTGAAGTGTATTTTCAAATTCTTTTTGCGCAAAAATAACTATCTGAAGCAGCTTGTATTCATTGGTTTCGTAGTTAAGAAATTCCCTTAAAATTTCAAGACAAAATTGAGGGATTTTCTGACCTTCATCAATAATAATAACAACTGTTTTTTTCTCATCAACGCCTTTTCGGAAAATATACCGTTTAATTATCTCTTTTAATTTTCCTGTATCAATGTTTTTTTCAGCAGGTTTTTCTCTCTCTAACATTTCTGTTACAAAGGTGAGAAACTCAAGGGGGGTGTTAAAATCAGGATCAAGAATCAGGTGCGTTTCAATTTTAGTATCGCTTGCGAATCTGCGTATAAGCTCTCTGCAAAGTGTGGTTTTTCCTGTGCCCACCTCACCGACAACAACATTTAATCCTCTTCGCAAACGTAATGAAAGCTCCAGTTTCTGAAGACAATCCTGGTGCTGCCTTGAAGGGAAAAAATATTCGGGGTCAGGTGAATTCGAAAAAGGTTCTTTGTCGAGATTCAGTATGTTAAAATAATCCATACACCCAAAGATATTCGTGTTAATTCGTGCAATTCGTGGCTCTTTTATTTAAGAATATGAGGCGTAATAAATATCAGCACCTCTTCCATATCATTAGTATCTTTTTTTCCTTTAAACAGCCAGCCCACAAAGGGTATATCTTTAAGAAAAGGGATGCCGTATTTCGTGTTTGTGGATGTTTCTTTGCTCAAGCCGCCTATAACGGTTGTCTGTCCGTCAAGAAGAACTATATTGGTTTCAGCGTTTTTGGTAATAATAGTGGGATTTCCTGCAACTGTTTTTGAAAAATCAAGTTCATCTTTATGTGTTTCTATCTTTAATTTTAATCTGTTTCCGTTAATCACATGGGGTGTTACTTTCAGGCTCAACACTGCTTTTTTAAATTCAATCTTTACTTCATTATCCTCGACAGTTTGAAATGGCACATCTTTACCGCTTTCAATGGTTGCTTCATGGTTATCAAGGGTTGTTATTGAAGGGCTTGAAAGAATATTCAGGCAGCCCTCTGTTTGAAGCGCCGTAAGCTCCATATTTAAATCAAGACGATCTCCTATAAAACCGAATTTCAAGAGCCCATCAAGAGGATTAATATCAAAGTCGCTTTCATATCCAACCTTTGGATTAACGCTCCCGCTTGTCGCCACAGCTTTGCCCGCATTATAGTTCCAGGCGCTTGGAACGAAATCTCCCCATGATCCGTGTTCACGATATTTTCCGCCCCACTGTATCCCCAGTTCCTTTGCAGTTTCACTGTTTGTCTCCACAATATGCGCTTCAATAAGTATTTGATGTATGGGACTGTCAAGTTCTTCAATTAAGGATAGAAGTCTGTTTAAATCAGAGGATACTGCCTGAATCATTAAGGAATTGGTGTGAAGATCCACTAAAATTGAACTGCGCATTTCTGTATTTTTTGCATCTTTTTCTAAAACCGGATTATCAGCGCCTGCCCTGCTGTTTTTTAAAAATTCCCACAGGTTTTTTCTTAGTTTAACAGGATCGGCATAGTCTATATGAACTACTCTGGTTATAAGGGGTTCAGCCATCTCTTCTCTTGCCTCTATGGCTTTTATCTTAAGATCATGCTCCTTTTTTCTGGAGAGTTTATCCTGGGCTGCTTCCATAAGTTTTAAATCATTATTTATATCCTCAACGGTCATAATCCGGATGATGTCCCCCACCCATGCATAAGTCAAACCATTGGAACGTAAAACCGCCGTAAACACCTGATTCCATGGGGCCTGTTCTATATTTATATTTGCAAGACCTTCAACTTTATCATTAATTAATATGTTTAAATTAGCTGCCCTGGCAAGAGATCTCAATAAAACTGCAATCTCTACATTATACATCTTTATTGACAGCTTGTCTGTGGGAAGCGGTTTTTCAGGAATTTTACAGACCTTTTTTTTCTTTGCGCGCGCTTTTTTTTCTTTAACAGAAACTATTTTTTCTTTTTTTTGCTGTTTCTGTTTGTCAACAGTTGCCCCTAACGTAGACCCGGCCTTTGATTTTTCAGCCATCGCCTTCCACTTTTCAAAAAAAAGATTTTTTTTTACATTTCTTTTTTCGTTGCATCCTGAAAACAGAGAAACAGAAAATGTAATAAAAATAATCCAAAAAACAATTTTAGTATAACGGTGCATATTTCTCATTTTTTTTACCTGTTTTATCCGATAAAGTTCTGTCTGTCTCTTCTAACGGAAGTATGATTTTTATTTTTCCGGCGGAACCTGCAACGACCTGAATTGAAGAAATACTTTTTATAATATAATCGGTCTGAACTATTGTGTCTCCCACCACATATTCCATGCCGTTAATTATTGCCATTTTTTTGCGACCAACGGCAATATAGCCTGAATATGCCGGCCTGTTTTCAAAGGACAGTACCTGATCAATTTTTTCCTTAATCTTTATATTTAAGGGTAGATCAGATTTAGCAAAGGGGTTTTTTACCCAGGCAGTTTCAGCCTTTTTAATTATATACATATCTTTTTTTGAATTATCCAGGGCAACAATCTTTGTAATCACATCAGTCACAAAAGAGTCAGCATCTGTTTTGCCCTGTTTTTGAAAACCGGATTTTTGTAAATTTGGTTTTTTAAAATCAGCCCCTGAAAATGTTTCCACAACTCTTGTGGAATTTTTTTTCGGAACTGAAGCAAAAAAGAAATTGTAGACCCCGTAAATAAGCGCTACAATGGCCATAACAACTAATATTTTTTCTCGTTTCGCCATAATTATAATTACTTCTACTGCCTCTCTAACCAGATATCAAAATCAAATTCAAGGTCTGATGCATCCTGCACTTTTCTGATCCGGAAGCGTTCTAAATGCTTATAATAAGGAATCTCGGCAATTTTAATCATAAATTTTCTGAAATTTAAAAATTCACCCTTAACCACGATCTTTATTTTTAACAGCCCTGAATCATCAATAAATGATTCCACGTCCGGTATTATATCTTTAAGTTCAAGACTTGCCTCATCTGCTATTTTTTGAAATAATAATGTTATTCTGTTAGGGTCAGCATTCACAAGCTTTGATGTTTCCGGCATGGGAAGAGATTCTATATCTTTTACTCCGGTCTTTTTTGCAAGATCCCTGTAAACAGGAAATAGAATCTTTTGTTCCTCTATACTGGAATTCAAACTGATTATATTTTTATCAAGGTCTTTTTCCGTTAAATAATGCGGATAAATTACAAGCAGTATAAAGATAAAAATTATTACTGTATATATAATCGCATATGTTATTGTGCGTGAGGGTATTTTAATGGTTTTCATTGGATTCATAATTATTACAGCCTTAAGATAGCCATGCCGCTAAACTAATTTCAAATGTGCAGTAAAGCATAATACTTCCCGACCTTCATAAAATTCAAATGATTTTTTTTGTATATAAGGCTCTTCAAATAATAATGATTTTTTCAGACCAAACATATATCCTGTCAAAGTGGCTTCAAAATCAAGGCGATCCCCAAATATAATCCCTTCCAAAATTACTTTGCTCTCTTTTTGCTTATCATTATTTTTTTTATCTGAAGTCCTGACTTCTCCAAATTCAGCGCTGATATCAAGCAGACGTATATTTAGAGGGGTAATTTCGGATATTTCACTGATTACAGCCATCCCAAGATATTTTTTTCCATAGCTGTCTAAAATTTTGTTTACAGATGTTGTCCTGGCTGCCACATTAAGCAGCATCTGCCGGTTAACAATGGGTTTATAAGCTTCAAGCTGTCTCTCAAGGTCTGCTTTTTGCTCTTTTTTTTCATCAACCAGACTTTTTTGCCATAAAAACAAAGCCATACAACAAACTAAAATTATTTGAAAACAAACAAATGCTGTTCGATTAATCTTGTTGAATATAACAGCTTGCCCCTTGTCTTTGTATGTAAAGATAAAATTGGGGGTATATGAATTATTAGAAAGAGCCATGCCCATGGCAGGAAGGAAGGAATCTCTTTCCAGTACAGATTCTGACACGGAAAATTTTTCCATACCAAGCCATTCTCTTGAAAACGGGTCAACCACCTCAACAGGTAAATCAAGCTTTTCCATTATATACTCAACTATCTTGCTATTTACACATAATCTCCCCGAAATATATATTTTTCCAACGCCTGTCTTTCCGAATTGAATATAAAAATGTCTTATTGTTCTTTCCACCTGATTAACAAGTCTTTCAAGGGAGGGAAGAATTATTTCGAATACTTCATTATTATCTAAATAAATTTCTGCATTATCAGTTTTATTAAGTGAAGACAGGGTGGGATTATTTATAAAGTTAAAAAAAAGTTCTTTTGCCCTGTTTTTGTTATTAACCCTGTCTTTTTTATTAACCCTGTCTTTTTTATTAGCATGGTCTTTTTCAGGACTTGAGTCTAACTCAACACGCTTTGAAATCTCCTGCCTGACAGCTTCGACCATACTCTTTATTCCAGCCTTAATCCCTCTTTCCAGCACAAGATTTCCATTTGAAAAAAATGTTATTCTTGACCAGTCCTTGCCTATAAAGAGGTTGCAGATATTATTCTTTTTTTCAAGCCATTCCGATCTCAACATATTCTGTATTGCAAAGGGAACTATGGAAACACCTGTAAGAGGGTAGCCGCTTTTTGCAAAAACGTCTTGTAGTTCTTTCACATCCTTTTTTAAAACAGAGTAAGCCATGATTTCTATTTTTTTTACACTGTTTTCTGTTATATTATTTAATATATCAAAATCAAAGATTTCCTCTTTTTCATCAAAGCCAGCCTTTTTTTTAAAAGTCCAGTATACTGCATTTGCAATATGTTTCTTTGGGACAGCTGGTATTTTTAAATAGCGCAGTTCCACTCTGTCAGAAGAAAAAGCAGACCAGATCTCTATTTTTTTTTTAGAATTACTGCAAAAATAAGATAGGGCAGAACTTAATATTTTATCAAATTGAGGGCTTTTTATCGAGGCACCTTCTTTAAAAGGCACTTCAATATAATCGAGCAATTCATGTTTTTTTTCAGACAACCGGTTTACTTTAACTATCTTTAAATTGTCAGATTCAATGGAAACTCCAACAACTATATCTTTTTTAAAAGCCAGTCTCTTATTTAAAAATGATTTTTTTTTATCGTCTTTATATAATTTTACAGGAGAGATATTTTGGATGTCGCCGCCGGATTTCTTATTGTCCCGAATCAAATCCAGAAGCTTTTCAGTTGAAGAAATTTCATCGTGTTTAGCCAAGGCAATTCTCCGTTAATATAAATCCTACAAAAACCGCTCTGTTATGCATTTAAAGTTTAGCCAAACATATTAAAACAAATGACAATCAATACTTTTTAAGTATTCTATTTAAATTAATTTATAAGTTTAATCAATAAAAAAGTAGCTGTTAAAAACAAATATTGATTCAGATGGTAAAAAATATTCTTCTTAAATATCCTTGAACTATAAAAAAAGCCGGAGTATAGTATAAAAAAAGGTATGCTC
>CAYZXU010000079.1:0-11336 GCA_964482535.1 uncultured Desulfobacteraceae bacterium
GATATTGACAGACTTTATTTTTTTCTTTGCAGAAGCGTTTGAAAACAGATATATTACTCAAGTATCGTTATACAAAATAAAAAAGCATTTCCTGATTCATCTCACTAAAAGGAGTGTAGCAAAATGGAACAAACCTTATCTGATATAGAAAAAAACATTAAAGATGAAATTTTTAAAAAAGTCATGGAAAACAGACTGCCATGTGCATCTGCCTTTAAAATTTCAAAGGATTTTGATATGTCACCCTCTATTATTGGAGCCTTTCTTGATAAGCTTGATATTCGGATAAATAAATGCCAGATGGGGCTTTTTGGTTATAGGCCTGAAAAAAAAATTATTAAACCTTTAGACTCTCCTGCCGATAAATTAATAAATGCGATAAATAATGCAAGCTCAAACGGAAGGTTGTCATGTGAGAATGCCTGGAATATCGCAGACAGACTTAAACTTGGCAGGATGACCGTTAGCGCAGGATGTGAAACCACGTCCATAAAGATAACCCATTGCCAGCTTGGAGCTTTTTAATTGCACCTTTCATTTTTTTTTAAGCCACTGAATCTTTTAATTTTGATTCTTTATTTTTCTTGTTCCATTTTTTTTATACACATCAACACACCCCGCCAAACCAGGCTTGATACTATCCTTGAATCAGGTAAAATTACAGTAATTACCAGTAACAACTCAAATTGTTATTATTTTTACAGGGACGGATATATGGGATTTGAGTATGATATGGCCAAGGCCTTTGCAGACTATCTTGGCGTTGAGCTAAAGGTTCTGGTTTCTGATAAATGGGAAAATATGGTTTCGGATTTAACTAAAGCAGCGGGTGATTTTATAGCAGCAAATATTTCCATAACAGATCAAAGGCAAAAAGATGTTGTTTTTTCAAAAGGTTATATGGAAATAGAACAGTATGTTATTGTCCACAGAAACAACAGAAGCATAAAAAAAATCAGCGACCTCCTTGGGAAAACCATTTATGTGCGAAGGGGCACATCATATCAGGAACAGCTTGAATCCATAAAGAACAGAGGCGTCGATTTTACAATAAAATTTGTGGAAGATCTGCCCACGGAAGAACTTCTACGGCGTGTGGCAAAAAAAGATATTAAGATTACCATAGCAGACACAAATATTGCGCTGCTTAACAGGAGATACTTTCCTGGCATAAAAATGGCCTGCTCAATAAGTCAAAAAGAGAACCTGGGATGGGCTGTGAAGGCTGAAAACAGGGAGCTCCTTGAAAAAATAAATCTGTTTTTTGATCTGATAAAGGGAAACGGCAGGTTTAAAAAAATTTATAATAAATATTATGAGGGTATTGATTCTTTCGACTATGTTGATATGGCAATTTTCCACAGAAGACTTAAAGCCAGGCTTCCGAGACACAGATCTATTATTATAAAAGCCTCTGAGAAATACGGTTTTGACTGGCGGCTGATAGCTGCTCAGATATATCAGGAATCACATTTTAATGCCTGGGCAAAAAGCCACGCAGGAGCTTATGGATTGATGCAGCTTACACGTTCAACGGCTAAGAGCCTTGGCGTAAAAGAAATCTATAATTCAAGTCAGAATATTAATGCAGGAGTCGAACACTTAAGAAATCTATATAATCATTTTGACAAGTCCGGCGATTCTGACAGGCTGTTAATATCTTTAGCGGCTTATAATGTGGGGCAGGGGCATATCTGGGACGCCATGAACCTTGCCAGAAAAAAAGGGCTCAATCCTTATCAATGGCAGTCGATAATGATAACACTTCCACTTTTACGATATAAAAAATACTATCAAAAAGCTGCCTTTGGATACTGTCGCGGAACAGAGCCCGTAAATTATGTAAAAAGGATCATGGTCTATTATGATATTTTAAAATATCAGGGTATTGAATATAGGGCTCTTAATAAACGCTCTTCTCCCCAACAAAAGGATTATGCTTCCTTTCTATCCCGATAGTGGTTTCGGGACCATGACCTGTGAAAACTCTTACATCGTCTCCCAAAACAAACAGTTTGTTTCGTATACTTGCCGCTAATTGTTCAAAGCTGCCTCCAGGAAAATCAGTGCGGCCTATGGAACCTGCAAAGAGTGTGTCCCCAACAAAAACATAACCATTGGTATGTAGTGAAATACCTCCGGCAGAATGACCCGGAGTATGTATGACCTTTAATGAAATATTTCCAAAAGAAATTATGTCTCCCTCTTCAATTGTTTGATCAGGAGGAGGTGAATTTTCATTGGTAAGCCCGAAAAGATTAGCGTTGTTTGAAACATCGTCTAACATGGAAGCATCAAGAGGATGTATAAGAAGTTTTGCTCCTGTCACCTCTTTTAATCTTTTATTTCCACCTACATGATCAAAATGACCATGGGTATTTATTATATATTTTACTTTTAATTTTAATTCGGCAAGTGCAAGCAGAATTTTGTCGGGCTCATCTCCCGGATCTATTACTACAGCCTCTTTTGTTTCTTCACACCCTAGAATGAAACAATTAGCCATAATAGGACCGACACTTAATTCTTTAATAATCAAAACAGCCTCCTGTGAATTATTTTAAATATTGATAATTATTTTACCCGATCAGATTTTTTTGTCTGCGCCAGATTCTTCTTAGCCTTATTAATAAGGTCAAGGATACTTTCAACTTTTGGTTTTGGCCTGGCGTCAATAATTTTACGCACAACAGCTTCAGGCATATTTTTATTTAAATATGCTGCAACATCAAAGTATTCCCACCAGCAGTCTATTATTTTCCAGCAGGGCTGCTCGTTATCGCCGCCTGTTTTACAGTATAGAAACGATACGAGACTGCCCAGCCGTGGACACCGTCTTTCAAGAGTATCTTTACTATCTTCCATGTATCATCAGCTTTTTAATAATTGTGGTTTTGGATAATTTTCAAAGACTTTTTCAGATTTATTTATTTCTTCATCGGTTAAATCATAATCTTTTAATTGGCCTGCAAAATATTTATCATATGCTGCAAGATCAAGCAGCCCGTGTCCGCTCCAGTTAAAGAGAATAACCTTTTCTTTTCCTTCTTCTTTTGCTTTCAAAGCTTCTTTAACAACGCATGCAATAGCATGGGTTGTTTCAGGAGCAGGTATGATCCCTTCGGTTCTTGTGGCAAGAACCCCTGCCTTATATGATTCAAGCTGTGTAACAGATTTTGGCTCAATTATGCCCTCGGTTACAAGCTGACTGACTGTAGGAGCCATCCCATGATATCTCAGGCCTCCGGCGTGGAGTGGAGGAGGAATAAAATTATGCCCCAGGCTGTGCATGGGAAGCAGAGGGGTATATCCTGCAGTATCTGCGTGGTCATAAACAAAAGGCGCCTTTGTTAATGTCGGGCATGCTGCCGGCTCAACAGGATAGATATCAATATGCCTGCCGTTAATTTTATCCAGCACAAACGGGAATGCAAGGCCTGCAAAATTGCTTCCGCCGCCTGCGCACCCTATAATAACATCAGGATATTCTCCGATCTTTTCAAACTGCTTTTTTGCCTCAAGACCTATGATTGACTGATGCAGCATAACATGGTTCAAAACACTGCCAAGGGAATAACGGGTCTTGCCGCTTGTATCAGAAACCGCCTCCTCAATTGCTTCACTTATTGCGTTTCCCAGGCTTCCCGGAGTATCGGGATTTTTTTCCAAAGCGTCACGTCCAGCCTTTGTTTCCATGCTCGGACTTGCAACACATTTTCCGCCCCAGGCAGCCATCATTGATTTGCGGTAGGGTTTCTGGTCAAAACTTATCCGCACCATGTAGACCTTGCACTCCAGACCAAACTGAGAGCATGCAAAAGACAGGGCGCTGCCCCACTGACCTGCTCCGGTTTCAGTTGTTATTTTTTTAATGCCGAAGATCTTGTTATAATATGCCTGTGGAACCGCTGTATTTGGCTTGTGGCTTCCAGGAGGGCTTACACCTTCATTTTTAAAATATATTTTAGCAGGAGTTTTTAAAGCTTTTTCAAGAGATATCGCCCTTATCAAAGGAGATGGCCGCCAGATATTCAATACATCAAGCACCGGCTCGGGGATGTCGATCCATCTTTGGTCGCTTACCTCCTGTTCAATAAGATTCATCGGAAAAACAGGCGCGAGATCTTCCGGACCTATTGGATTGCCGTCGGGGCCAAGAGGCGGGTTCATCTTGATATCTGCAAGAATATTATACCATTGTCTTGGAATTTCATCTTCGGATAAAAAAATTTTTCTTCTTTCCATATTACTATTTCTCCTTAATCTGTTTCAGGGAGCTATCTATGTTTATCTCAGCTTTTTTCTTGTTAATAGTGTCGAGAACTCCATTAATAAAAGACCCTGAATCTTCTGTACCAAATTTCTTTCCTACTTCAATTGCTTCGTTTATTATTACTTTTGCAGGTATATCACTGCAATAAATCAATTCATAAACAGCTATTCTTAATATGTTTCTGTCCACACAAGACATGCGGTGAATTTTCCAGTTGCTTGAATAAAGCTCAATAATCCTGTCTATTTCAGAATTTGCGTTTAAAACCCCATTTACAATTTTTTTAAAAAAAGCCAGTGATTTCTTTGGGATATTGATATTGCTGCAAAACAGTTCAAGCTGATCGTTACGATCATCCTTACAAATGTCCATATAAAACAGAGCCTGCATTGCAATTTCACGAGCTCTGTGTCTGATACCCATATTTTTAAGCCTTATCAAGAACATCAATGAGATTTGCCATTTCAATGGCTGCTATGCCTGCACTCCAGCCCTTGTTTCCTGCTTTGGTTCCAGCGCGTTCAATAGCCTGCTCGATTGTATCCGTTGTAAGTATTCCAAAAATAACAGGAATGCTTGCATCCAGGCTGACCGTTGCTATCCCTTTTGAAACTTCAGCGCTGACATAATCAAAATGAGGAGTGGCTCCGCGTATAACAGCTCCAAGACAGATTATGGCATCATATTTTTCTTTTTCAGCCATTTTTTTTGCTATGAGCGGTATCTCAAAAGCTCCGGGGACTTTAACAATATCTATGTCCTTATCTTCAGCTCCTGAACGCACCAAGGCATCAACAGCACCTTCAACAAGCCTGTCTGAAATAAAATTATTAAAACGGCTTGTAACTATTCCAAATTTTTTTCCACTGGCAAGAAGCTGGGCTTCTATTATTCTGGGCATTAATATTCCTTTCGTATTTAATTTAAGGCGCAGCATCAACGTTTATGAGATGGCCCATTTTCAGTTTTTTGCACTCAAGATACCCTTTGTTAAATTTGTTCGGCGCAACTTCAATGGGAACCTGCTCAACCACTGTAAGACCGTATCCTTCAAGGCCGACAATCTTTTTTGGGTTGTTTGTTAAAAGCCTCATCTTTTTAATTCCAAGATCAGCAAGAACCTGAGCACCTATACCGTAGTTTCTCAAATCAGCTTTAAACCCAAGATGTTCATTCGCCTCAACAGTATCTAATCCATCGTCCTGCAGAGCATAAGCCTTAAGCTTGTTAACAAGTCCTATACCCCGGCCTTCCTGCCTGATATATAAGAGCACTCCTGAACCCTCTTCTTCCATCATCTGCATTGCCGCATGGAGCTGGGCTCCACAGTCACACCGCATGGAGCCGAAAATATCACCGGTCAAACATTCTGAATGCACCCTTACGAGAACAGGTTTTTCAGGATCTATTTCACCCTTTATCATGGCAATATGAAGGAGCTCATCCACATCATTTTCATAAATTATTGCTTTGAATTCACCGGCCATTGAAGTGGGGATTACAGTTTCTGCAGCTTTTCTCACAAAAGATTCTGTACGCATGCGATATTCAATGAGATCAGCTACGGTACAAATCCCTATTCCATGTTTTTCACTGAATTTTTCCAGAGAAGGCATTCTCGACATACTGCCGTCTTCATCCATGATTTCACAAATAACGCCGGCTGGTTTTAAACCAGCAAGGCGTGCAAGGTCAACCGAACCTTCAGTCTGACCAGTGCGAACAATGACTCCTCCTCTTCTTGCCCTTAGGGGAAATATATGACCCGGTCTGACAAGATCGCTGGGTTTTGCGTCATCCTTCACTGCCGCGAGAACAGTTGTGGCACGATCGGCAGCAGATATGCCGGTGGTTACTCCTTTTCTTGCCTCAATTGATATCGTAAAGCCGGTTTTGAACTGGGATGTATTATTGTCAACCATTAAGGGCAGATCCAGTGAATCAGCCTTTTCTTTTGTAAGGGAAAGGCATATAAGACCCCTTCCATACTTTGCCATAAAATTAATTATCTCGGGAGTGACCGCTTCTGCGGCGATGGTAAGATCTCCTTCGTTTTCGCGGTCTTCATCATCCACGAGAATGACCATTCGGCCTTCCCTTATCTCTTTTATTGCTTCTTCTGTTGATATAAGTGGCATTTGCTTTTTTTTAACTCCAATAAATTTTTAACATTTGTTAAACAGTGCTCAAGCACTAAATAGTCTCTATGCTTTTAGTAACACAGACCTTAAAAAAGAACGCTATATAAAACCTGATTTTGCCAGAAACAGAGCATCTATATCTTTTTTCTGGTTTTCTTTTTCCGTAACAGGTTTTTTTAATATAAAACGCTCAACATATTTACCTATCATATCTGTTTCAATATTAACATTATCTCCAATTTTTTTAAACCCTATGGTTGTTAATATTGAAGTGAGCGGTATAATACTCACCTCAAAAGTTTGAGGATCACATTTATTTATTGTAAGGCTTATCCCGTCAACCGCAACCGAACCTTTTTCTATCATATAATCAGACAGGCTTTCGGGCACACCTACGGTGACTATCTGGACGTTGCCGACAGTTTTTTTATGAATAATTTTTCCTGTTCCATCTATGTGGCCGGATACAAGATGACCGTCTATACGGTCTGAAAGGCGCAGTGCCCGTTCAAGGTTTACCCTGTCCCCTGTTTTTGCCGTGCCCAATGTGGTTTTATCCAGAGTTTCAGGTGACACGTCAACCTCAAATTTTTTTCCCTGAATTATAACCGCGGTTAAACATGCCCCCGAGACTGCGATGCTGTCGCCTATCTTTGTCTGATCAAGGAAAAATTCGGACTCTATTGTTAACCGTTTCCCCTGACCTGATTCACGCAGCCCGCTTATTCTTCCCAAACCTTCTATTATTCCTGTGAACATAATAAATTTTATTTTATATACCCTTCAACCATAACATCATCATCAAACCGTCTAACCTTAATATCATGAACATTTATGCAGTTTTTCATCAAAAGGGCGCCCTTTCCGCTGCACATGGGAACACCGTCATTTCCGCCCATAATCTTTGGCGCATAAAAAAAACAGACCTTATCAACTATACCAGCTGAGAAAGCTGATGATATTACAGTCCCCCCTCCCTCTATGAGAAGGCTTGTTATCCCTTCTGCCCCCAGCAGATCCATTAAGTAATCAAGATCAATAAGTTTTTTGTCAGAAACCAAAATCTTTGATTCAATCACTTTTGCTCCGGTCTTTTCAATTAAGGCTTTTTTTTCCTGTGAAACAGACAAGCCGGAAATAATTATTATATCAGAATTAGAACTAATCTGCAATACTCTGGCTTTTTCCGATATTAAAAGATGTGTGTCGAGGATAATTCTTATGGGATCCGATCCGTTTAAACCGTCTATTCTCGTTGTCAAACTTGGATCATCTTTAACCACAGTATTAATTCCCACCATAATTCCATCGCTGGCATGCCGCATCCTGTGAACGAATTCACGGGATTTGTCGCATGTGACCCATTGGGAATCGCCTGTTGCGGTTGCAATCTGGCCGTCCAGAGTTGAAGCGCATTTTACCGTTACAAAGGGCCGTTTTGTTTTTACATGTTTAATGAATGCCTCATTCAACATTTCTGCATCTTTAAGACATTGTCCTGTGGAAACCTTAATCCCTTTGCTTCTTAAAAATTTTATGCCTCCGCCTGTAACATCGGGGTTAGGATCCTCCATGGCCACAACGACCTCTCTTATGCCTGCGTTTATTATTTTTTCAGTGCATGGAGGGGTTCGACCTGTATGGTTACATGGTTCAAGCGTAACATAAAGAGTGGAATCTTTTGAATCATCTCCGGCATCAGCTATTGCGTTAACTTCCGCATGCGCTTTGCCGACTGCCTTATGATATCCCTTCCCTATTATCCGGTCGTTTTTAACAATAACAGCTCCAACCATGGGATTGGGAGATGTAAAGCCCACGCCTTTTTTTGCAAGTTCAAGGGCTATATCCATATAATATTCGTGTTTCATATTTATTGATGCTTACTCAAAAGGGACTTTAATTCGGCAAAAAAGTCGTTAACATCTTTAAACTCCCTGTAAACGGAAGCAAATCTCACATATGCGATATCGTCTATTTTTTGCAGGGCCAGCATTATTTTTTCACCTACAATGCTGGATGGGATCTCTTTTTCTCCCATCTCCCTTAGATCATTTTCAAGTTCCTGTAAAAAATCTTCAATTATATTTATGCTGACATCTCTTTTTTCACATGCTTTTTGAATGCCTGAACGAACTTTTTCATGGGAAAAATTTTCACGGCGGCCATCCTTTTTTATAATCATAATAGGAAGCTCTTCAACATGTTCATATGTGGTAAAACGCCTGTCACAGAAAAGACATTCCCTGCGCCTTCTGATAGCATCTTTATCCCTGCTTACCCTTGAATCTATTACCTTGTTGTTGCTTTCACCGCAAAAAGGGCATTTCATCTGCTTTCCCCCTCAAATAAATTACCGGAATCAACTTTTATTAACTCAACTCCGGCTTCCGCCAGCATATCTTTTGATATGGAGTCAGCATACCCGTCCTTATAATAAATTTTTTTAATACCTGCATTAATAAGCATTTTTGCACAAATGGAACATGGAAGATTTGTGCAAAAAAGATCTGCATTTTCTATGGAAACACCATGAAATGCAGCCTGGATAATGGCATTCTGCTCGGCATGGATACCCCTGCACAGTTCATGTTTCTCTCCTGATGGCACATTCAGTTCTTCACGCAGGCAGCCAACCTCTGTGCAGTGCCTGATTCCTGTGGGAGCACCGTTATATCCAGTTGAAAGAATTCTTTTGTCCTTTACAATTATTGCACCCACGGCTCTTCTTATACAGGTTGACCGCTTTGAAACAAGCTCGGTTATATCCATAAAATAGGTTTCCCAGGAAGGCCGGTCTTTTTTGTAAGTCATAATTTTTTATGCTTTTTACTCAAAAAGAGGAAACTTTTTGCAAAGTTCACTAACTTTTTTCACTGTTTTTTTAATAATATTTTCATCAAAGGGGTTTTTAAGAATATCTGCAATAAGACCTCCTATGATTTCCATTTCCGGCTCCATCAT
Source organism: uncultured Desulfobacteraceae bacterium (assembly GCA_964482535.1). GTDB lineage: Bacteria > Desulfobacterota > Desulfobacteria > Desulfobacterales > BuS5 > CAYZXU01. The sequence continues at coordinate 9,379 of CAYZXU010000079.1, forward strand.
TCCCCTGGTGGTTATTGCCGGAGTTCCTATTCTTATGCCGCTGGTTACAAAAGGGCTCAGTGTTTCAAAGGGGATTGAGTTCTTGTTTACAGTAATTCCGGCGCTGCCCAGGACATCTTCAGCCTTTTTCCCGGTAATATCAAGATTCTTTAGATCTGCAAGCATCATATGGTTATCAGTTCCCTTTGATACAAGATCGATCCCTTCGTTCATCAGCCGTTCCCCAAGTGTTTTTGCATTTTTTACAATATTTTTTTGATATTCCCTGAAGGAATCATCAAGGGCTTCCTTAAAAGCTACTGCTTTGGCTGCAATAACATGCATAAGGGGACCGCCCTGTATTCCTGGAAATACTTCCCTGTTTAATTTGGAGCTATAATCGGTTTTTGCCAAAATAAGCCCGCCCCTGGGGCCTCTCAAAGTTTTGTGGGTCGTTGAAGTTACCACATCAGCATAAGGTATGGGCGAAGGATGAACTCCTGCTGCAACAAGGCCTGCAATGTGCGCCATGTCAACCATTAACAATGCTCCCACAGATTCGGAGATCTCGGCAAATAATTTAAAATCTATTATTCGCGGATAGGCACTGGCACCGGCTATTATCATTTTCGGTTTATGTTTTTTTGCAAGAGATGCCACTTCTTCGTAATCAATGGTTCCTGTATCTTTTTTTACTCCATAGTGAATAAAATTATAAAACTGACCTGAAAAACTTGCCGAACTGCCGTGTGTGAGGTGTCCCCCATGGGCAAGATTCATTCCAAGAACAGTATCCCCTATATTTAATAATGAAAAATATACAGCCATATTGGCCTGGGACCCTGAATGGGGCTGTACATTTGCATAGGGTGCGTTGAATAGTTTTTTTGCCCTGTCCATTGCCAGTTTTTCGGCCACATCCACATATTCACACCCGCCATAATACCGCTTACCCGGATAACCCTCGGCATATTTATTTGTCAGTACGCTGCCCTGGGTATCCATCACTGCTTTGCTTGCCACATTTTCAGATGCAATAAGCTCCAGACTGTTTTGTTGTCTGTCAATTTCGTTTTGAATTATCCCTGCAATTTCAGGATCTGTTTGTTTAATAAATTTTGAAATCAAATCTTTTTCCCTTAATATATTAAATGCACTTTCCCATGTTATTAAATTTTTCTATCCGCATCTGGTGTCGTCCGCCATCAAAAGGAGTTTCAAGCCAGTGTTTAACTATTTCAAGCGCAACTCCTTCACCTGTAACCCTGCTGCCCATTACAAGAATATTGGAATTATTGTGACGTCTGCTCATTTCAGCGGAAAAGATGCCATTGCAAAGGGCAGCCCTTACATTGGAAAACCGGTTGGCAGCCATTGACATACCTAATCCCGTTCCGCAAATAAGTATTCCCCTCTCAAACTTGCCGCTTGCAACCATTGATGCAACCAAAATTCCAAAATCCGAATAGTCCACAGACTCTTCTGTGTGGGTGCCTGCATCTTCTACATCAATTCCAACATCTGTTAAATATTTTTTTATAATATTTTTTAAATGAAAACCAGCATGGTCATTGCCCATAATAATCGGTTCGCTGTTATTATTCATAAGGTTCAGCTCCAAAAGTTTATAATTTGAGGATTTACAATCAATATCAATTCCAAATTTATTTATTATTTTCCTTTGAGTCAATGACGGCTGATATCATTGTTAAAAAAATATTTATATAAATTTTACGCTGCTAAAGCAAGAAAAATTTGAACCAAAGCTTGAACCAGCCATCGGAACTTATTGCATTTTTTCTGCAATTTTCTTTTCTCCTTTATTCAGATCGCCGCTGCATCACATCAAGCATATCATCAGGAATCTTGATGGCGTCGTAAAAAGTCTCCATATACTGCGTTATAGCGTTTGACCATACGCTTGACATACTACATGTATGCCTTCACGTATGGCCAACCACTATGCCTTGTATATGAAG
>CAYZXU010000080.1:0-11052 GCA_964482535.1 uncultured Desulfobacteraceae bacterium
GGGCCCAATAAAACCGGTTGTGCCGGAACTGCAAAAAATCTTTGGAGAAATCATTCTAAAGGTTATTCTGGAGTCGGATGAAAAGGATGACAGGGTCTATGACCTCAACCCGCTCAAAAGCAGAAATTTTCAATTCAATTTTGATCGGACAAGCGGCATTGAAGACGTGCTGGTGAAAAAACTACGGCTTTCAAGTAAATTTATCAAAAATGAAAAGATAATACTGGAGGCTGACCCTGCCGATAATCGGCATGCCGTCTATGATTTGTTAGATAGGGTTAAAAGTTACGATATCCAGCTTGACAATTATTATATAACCCAGGTTGGGCTTAAGGTGCTTTTTTATCCTGAACCGGGGGCGTCAAGAGGGAAGATCCGGAGTTTTAATGTATCTTTCCCGAATTCCTGCAATCTGAAACAGGACGGCCGTGACCTTATAATAAGAAAAATGCTTGCAGCCTCTGGAGTGGAGCCACAAGAGCCGGAGGAGCCCAAAGATCCTGAACCCTATGTTTAACCCCAAAGAAGAACCTTGCAGCCAAATAATAACCTCATAAGGGAGATCCTTAATCGTATTGGCACCGGTATTCCTGATGCTCTTAGTATCGGGTATAAGGAAGTGAATGCGTGGCCACAACCCGCTTTTAATGCTTTAATAAAGCATGGTGTTATAAAACCCGTGTCTCCAGCAAATGTGATAATTTGTCCAGGTTGTGAGAAAGCCTGCCTGATGCCGGTAATTGTATATCCCACCCACGATGACAGACCAGCCCGCATATTTATTGCCTGCGATAAGCGGGAGGATACCGGCCGTATTCCGATTGAACCTTCAGACCTTGAGCAATGGCAAATAGATATTGGCCGGTTTGTCTCTTTGCTGGCGTCGGCTCTTGATACAGGTCATTCGCCCGATAAAATTATACCACTGCAAGCCTTTTATCTTGGCGCTGCCACCATTAACCGTAAAAAACGATCCGCCATTTTCGTTAGCAACAAAAAAACCCTGGAATCCCCGCTTGAGGCGGGTCTGTTTGAAGAATATTTACGTCCTTTTTTTCTTGTTGCTGGTGGACTGAATGCACCGCAAAAAATAAAGCAGGGGCAATTAGTATCTTTACAGCAGATTTTGATATTTTCTGAAAATGGTCTGTCAGTGGATATGGATGCGTTAAAGGTATTACTTTCCACTAAAAAAGAAACACGGCAGGATGTTATTTCGTTTTCTGTTCCGGCAGATACAGAATGGAACCATGTGTTCATTTCTTTTGTGAATGAGCATACTGTGCTGATCCGAGTTGGCAAACAGACCGAACACCGCAGTTTTGATGAGATGGGATTCAGTGACGCAAGAAAGGCTGTCAGTGAGCCATCTGGCCTTTGGGCTATTTTCCGCGAACTGGCCAAATTAAACGGCGAAATGACCTTTCAGGATTCCGTCCATACATTCAAAGATCCGGAAAAGATAAAAAAAAAGGTGTCACAGATAAGAAAGAAACTTCAGGTTGTTTTCCCGAATATCCCAGGCGATCCATTTCATCCTTATAAACAGGCCAAGGGATATAAAACTCGTTTTACTCTCAATACCCTTCCTTCCTTCATGTAAGTTCTGGTGAAATTTCACCAATTTCCTAAAATATTTTTTATTTTTTTATTCTTAGTATTTTCAAGCTGTTGCCAAGAGCAACCAAACAAAAACACACTGTTCCTGTGAAATTTCACGAATCGGGGTAAAGCCGACACTTTGGACAGTGTGAAATTCGCCGAAAGGCGATGCAGACCCTGCGGAGTCCAGGTCGGGCTGGACTTCACGGGGTCTTTTTTTTCTAAACAGAGGAAAAAAATGAAGGTTTTAATCATGACGAAACACGGCAAAAAAATCATTGATCTTAACCGGCGCAAGGCAAGGGTTTACTTACAACTTTTATTCCTAACTTAAGAGGTGCAACAATGGCGAATACAATCCAAAATAAACTTACAATTCTTAGACGTAAAGAAGTTGAACAAAGAACAGGTTTATCACGATCAACAATTTATCTCCGCATCCAGGAAGGAAAATTCCCAAAGCCAATCAATCTTGGTGCGCGGGCTGTTGGCTGGCTGGGGCATGAAATTGATGCATGGCTGATAGCACGCATTAAAAAGCGTGATAACATGCAGGAGGTGGGTTAATGTCTCCAAAAACAGAAAGGTCGCTGCTCCCTGGCACGGAGCAACGACCCAAACAAAATATTACAACTAAAAAAAATAATATCACAAACATGGGAAATGTCAAATGGGGAAAAAAAGATTTTGAAGAGCTAAAAAGAGTATTGCCTGGATATGAAACTTTCACAGAATTAAAACGGGTCTCTGAAAGCGAAAAAGCAGGGCCGTGTCCCTTTTGTGGTGGGGTTGACCGGTTCAGGGTAACAGAAAAAGGCTGGTTTTTTTGCAGGCAATGCGCGCCCGACAAGAACCATGGAGCCGGTGACATTGTTGAATTTCATAAAAGGAAGTTCAAACAAACTATCCCAGAGCTTTGCAAGCAATACCTGTCAGGCTATTCCACGGCAGACAAAAACGAGCCTATACCAGAACAGTCAGAACAGCCGTTTTTATCCTCAAAAGACTGGCAAAACAAAGGTATTAAAGTAATAAGGTTTGCTTTAAACCTTCTGCATGATCGGCGGAAGATTGACAAGAAGGTCGTGTCAGAATTATTTGAAACTGGTCAGATTAAAACTATTATGCATGCAACTAAAAGCTGCGTAACCTTCCCTTTTTTTGACCTGTCAAGTGAGAATGTACCCGCCATACAGTACATTGCTGTTGACAGGAAACCTTTTCCATTTACCGTTAAAAATGGGAGTCCGGCAAATAAGGTATTTAGAAAAGGTTCAAAGCCTGGTAGCGATTGTTTTTTTACAGTAGGCGCAAGCATTCAAGACTCAAGAACGGATTTGATAATCAGCGAATCTGTAATAAATGCTATCACAGCGCACGAATGCTACCCTAATGCCTGTTCTATTGCCCTGGGCGGTTCCAACATACATACGGAAACTTGAAAGCTTAAAACCGCATATAAACGGGCGCAAGGTTATCGTATGCGGTGACTATGACCAAGCAGGTGAAAAGATGGTGTCGGCTGTTCGGCGAGCCCTGGATTCAAATGTACATGCCATAAGCTTTGAGTCAGCGGATAAACAAGGGCTTGACATAAATGATCTTCTACAGGCAGGGCAAAAAGACCGGATTATTGAGCTTATCAACGATGCAAAGCCTGTGGCAATGCAGGAGTCCACAGACGGAGCAGACCTTGACCCGGAAACCGTTTCGGCCTTGCTTGGCGATATTCTACAAAAAAGTGCTGAAGACCCGGGAGCTGTTTTTTTGCCTGACGCCCTGGAAGCTCTGGCCTATCTATCGAAAAACAACAAGTCGGAATATATGCGCTGGCGGGCAAAATTTAAAAAGATCAAAGATGTTTCGGTCTGTGAAATTGATAAAAGCGTCAAGGGAGATTCCGAGGATGAGGAGAAATGTAGAATAGACGATATAATTAAATTTTTGAAAGAAAAAGCAACGTTCTGTCATGACTCCGAAGAAAATAGTTTTATGATTATTAATGCGGATGATCACGAGGAACTTTATTCTGTAGGCAGCCGAACGTCTAACAAAAAAATCCAACACATGATTTATACTGAGCTGGAAGAATCAATCGGCGAACAGACAATGAAGACGGTTAACAGTGCCTTGGCTTGTTTTGGCCTGTTCGATGGGCCGGAAGAGGATATATATTTAAGAGCTGGGCGCAATGAGAATGGTTATTTTATAGACCTTTGTAATGATAAATGGCAGGTAGTGCAGATTGACCAGTTCGGCTGGAAGATTCTTAACCGCTCACCTGTCCGTTTTAGGCGTACACAAACAATGCAGCCCATACCTGAGCCAGACAAAAAATCTAATTTATCGGCACTGTGGCAATATGTCAATATTCCTGAATCAGATCAGATTTTTGTCTTGGCCTTCATTCTGGAATGTTGGCGACCTGATACACAAAAGCCGATACTGGAATTAACCGGCGTTCAGGGTACTGGAAAAAGCAACATTGCAGAAACTCTGCGCGATTTGATTGACCCTAATTCAGTCAATCTGCGAGCCAGGCCAAAGCAAATAGAAGATGTCTTTGTATCAGCGACAAACAACTGGCTGGTCAATTACAATAATCTCTCTCATATTTCGGCGGTATGCAAGACGCGCTTTGCGTTCTTGCCACGGGCGACGGTTATGCCGGACGGTTGCTTTACACAAACCTTGAAGAAGCATCGGTTAATGTTCTAAGACCTGTCATTATTAATGGTATAAGTCAGCTTGCCACGAATCAAGACCTTATAGATCGTTTGATTCATATTGATGTGCCGGAATTAAAAAATTTTGTTCCTGATAAAAAATTAAAAAAAATGTATAGCCAGGACAAACCTAAAATTTTGGCGGACTTATTTGATCTCTTTAGCCGGGCATTGAAGATCCTTCCAACATTAGAATTTGACAGGCTCCCAAGAATGGCAGACTTTGCGATTCTTGGTGAAGCTGTGTCACAGGCTATGGGGGCAGAGCCTGGGGATTTTATCACAAGATACAATTTGAAAAGATCGGCTGCTCTTATGTCTTCTTTGGATAGCTCTTCCGTAGGAGGCGCAATTCTGAATTATTTCAATTTTGGGAATGGAACCATTGACAAAATGTATGTCAGAGAAATTTTAAAAATGCTTGAACAATATAAGCCTTCAGGCGAAACTTGGGTTAAAACTGCAAAGGGCCTTGCTGACCAGCTGCGGAGGATTAAACCAGGGCTCAAAGAAGCGGGTATTAAGGTTACTTTTCATAAACGAGATATACATGGTGTACGTGTTACAATCAAACTTTTTTCTTTTTCCGGGAATAATCTGAGGGGGGGTAACAACGTTCATGCCTTAAACCCTTGTCAATCGTGGCTTTAGAAAAATTATGTATGTTATGAACGTTGTTACCCTATGTTTATATCTGTGGAGAAAAAAGAAAAAGTGAAAGGCGGGCAAAAATGCTTGAACAAATAAGTAAATTCGGTGTCGAGATCAAACTTGAGGGCCAAAACAACTTAAGACTTATCCTGGCTGCTGAATTGCCGGAAGAAAAAAAAGCTGAATTAACGGCAATTGTCAAAGCGAACAAGGCACAGATTATCCAGGATATTAAAAATCAGGCTTAAACCAGACTGGTGTTTGTCCTGTGAAGGACACTGCTACAAACAGCTTGACGGAATGCTCACACTTTTTTGCAACATGGAATCGGAAGCTGTTTACTATCTGAATAAATGCCCTTCAGGTTATTGGATAAAGGATAAGAAAGGCTGGCCGCATACGCTCAATGAAGGCTATTAAATCTAAAACTGTGGCGGTTACAGGTGAGGTGAAAAAATGGGAAAAGTAACAGAATTAAAGTCTAAAGGAAAAATCGAGATCAAACAGGAATTTGTTGATCTCAGGGCAAAGGGGCATTCGATTCGGAGTATTGCCGAGGCTCTCAGTTTATCTCCGCAAACCTTAATAAATTGGGAAAGAGAGTTTAATCAGGAAATTGCCGAATTAAAGGCCATACAGCTTGAATCTTTATATGAAAGCTTCGGTTTAATGAAACAGCATAGACTTGAAGAAATATCCCGGCAGCTTCAAAAAATACAGACGGCACTATCTTCCCGGGACTTATCTGATCTTTCCACAGAAAAACTTATGGAATTGAACCTGAAGTATCTGGAAAGAGCGGATAAGGAATATCAAGAGCCTAAATTTTTCTTACAAAGCAAAAGTAACAAAACTGGTACAAAACTGGACAGTCAGGAAATCGCATTTGAACTAAATCAGCTATTGTTGAGATTCAGAACCGGTTCCGTCAATGCTGTGGAAGCGCATCGGGAAGTCTCTATCCTCAAGAGTATGTTAAAATCCGAAGAGCAGGCTGGCATTCAGGAAATGGTGGAACAGCTTAAAACGCTTCTGGAGGGACAATGAAAAGGACTCAAATAAAGGCAATTCTGAAAAAGGGTAATGTATCACCCTTTAATGTTGCCAAACTTAACTTTAACACAATCTGGAGTTATGAGCATTTACAAAAACCAATTCTTTCTGAAGATGAACTGCAATCTCTTTTATATAAACTGAGTCCTGAAGAATCTGCGGATTATAGATACTGGCGAGAATGGTTTAAAGATATCCTGGAAGTCTATAACCAGGCCAACGATCATTATAATGCTGCTTCCAGTTTAATTTTTCGCTTACTTTGGTTTATCGAAAAAGATTTAAACCAAAATTACATTCAAAATCTTTATAAAGCTTTTTATCCGCAAATAGTAACAGCAAAACAGTATCAGGATATTAAAAAGAAAGACAGGCAGGACAGGCTGAAAGCAAAGCTTCCTGTTATTTATTGTATAGCGGAGATTATAGAAAATAGACTCCCAAAAGAGGGGTTGTCGCTTGAGGATTACGTTTATAGAGATCCGGATGAAGACTTTAATCCTGAAGACAGGCAATTAGCGGCAGGTCTTTTTAAAAAAGTCGTTAAAAAGCTTTTACCTCTCATTGAGCAGGGCAAGGTATCAGTTACCTATAAATCGCAGCTTGTGAAGGCGTTAAGATCGGCTCTGAAAAAGGCACCCGACCAGATTGCAGATATCCTTCTGGGAAGCCTGTATAATGATGTTGAGGTGCCTGTAAAGATTTTAGAAACAAGCACAATAGCAGGGGAACAGTTTTATCGGCATTTTAAAGAATGCAGATCAAGGATTGATACTTTTTACCCTGAACACATCGGGGGTTATGCCATTGCGCAAGATTCAACCTCCAGCCATATTGATGAAAAGGGTTATTATAACTCATTTGATTTGTTCGACAAACAAAGCGGGTTAGATTGGTTTGCTACAAATGGAGGCATGCATACTTTTTTCTCAATCCAACTTAGAGATATCGACCTTTATATAAGGTCCTTTCAATTTAAGAGGATGGTTTTAGATGTTTTAACCGGAAAGCTGAATATGCCGTTAAATCAAGACGTCAACGGAAAAGACAAGGATTTAGAGGCGTATAGAAATTTGCTTTTTACTAATCTGGATATTCTTATTGGATATAACCGGGAGCTGTCAAAACTCATAACGGATAAGGGGGATAAAGCTATTGAAGATTATTATCCAAATCAGATGGTGGTTGATTACTGCATTGCCAGAATTGAGCAACAGTTGCAATCCCATGAATCTGCTCATAGTAACTGGTTTAATGATATCAAAGATGTTTACCTGAAAGAAAGCTTTAAAACAATGCCGCAAGATCGGATTGACTGGATGTTGACGATAGGGAACAAGGCGCAGAGAGCACATTTTAGTGAGCTTGTCAAAAAATAAAAATATTTGATTTTTTTGCCCAGTGTCAGGCAAATAAAACTTACACAAAAGGCAAGCATTCTGGCAAACGTGGCCGCGAGCCCTATAGGACTCGTAGAAATTGCCGTTGAAGGCAAAGCCCATGAAAAGGATGACAAATGTAATTATCGTCACAAATTTCATAGTATGATAGAATTGCAAACGACATTTGGCTGATTTTTAGCAATCAAAATTGTAGCAATGCTGCTTGCGATATGGTAAATTTATGTTTTTGAGAGATATTGAAACAAAATAAGGAGTTACCGGCGTGCCAGTATTTTTCGCGAAAGAACAACATGTCTTAATTCAGCTTGAGTCCGATGATGATTGGATGACTTTTTATAATAGCTGCGAGGGGTATATTACACAACAGGATTTTCAGTTGATTCATGATTACCTGAAACAATCCGCAAAGACCGTTGTTATTGAAAAAGGCTATGTGGATGTTGATTATCGGGATACATATTTTAATTTTTTCTCCCGGAAGTTTGCCCAGTATCCAAGCAAGACTATCAGGGCAAATTTCTTCATGGATAAAATATCTCCCCGGATGCTATTCAAGCTTGACCGTTATCAGGATGCGTATATCGGTTTTATTGTGTTAAGGCCCAACCGTGTTGCCGCCATTGGCCGCACCATACTGGATCCAGGGAAATTACCTTTTGTCACGGGGCATATTTGTGTTTCCGAATACCCTGTTCATATTCTTGGCGCTGAATTAACAGTAAAAGGTTTTCCTTATATGAGCCAGGACACAGATGTGACGGTTTGTGCCCATGCAGCCTGTTGGATGATCTTTCGATATTTCAGTCAGAGGTATAACCGATATTTCGAGAAGTGGCCGTATGAAGTGACGCAACTTACAAAGGACGTTTCCACAGGCAGGCTGGTTCCATCAAAAGGGTTGACTGCATGTCAGGTAACCGAGATGTTCAGTAATTTTGGTTTTGCACCTGAAATTTATATTCGAGGTCAGCACCAGGAATTGTTTGATAAGCTTCTCTATATGTATGTTGAATCAGGGCTCCCGGTTGTTGCAGCTTTGTCCGGACATGGGCATGCCATCACCATTATCGGCCACATATCGAATTTCAATATTTCTTTTCCTGCCACTCCGACATCGAGTGACACCTACCTGCGCGGTTTCATCGCCAATGACGATAATTTTCTTCCCTACCAGGGCGTAAGGAAAAATGATTCTGTGCCGGATGGATACTGGTCACGATTCAAGATAGAAGAAATTGATACGTTTATTGTGCCGTTATATGAAAAGATCCACCTCTCAGCGGAACATGTTATAAAGTTGTCAGAAGCAATTTTAACGGAAAAAACGTTGGGATTAAATGCCCGATCAAATCTGTTGAAATATGATGATGTGATCACCAGAACTTTCCTGACTTCATCAAAGTCTTTTAAGAAAATGAGAAGAGGCGATTCTCTGCCATTTGGTATCACAAACGTGTATTGTGAAATGGCTATGCCAAAATTTATCTGGGTGTGTGAACTTTCCACCCCGGACTTGTTCAAAGATGGCAAAATTGCCGGTGAAATACTTTTTGATGCAACAGCAAATCCCCATGACAGAATGGCCTTTTTGTCTATCCACTATCCTGACTTTTTTTTGTTGAACAATAGAGATTTCTTGACAAACGACCCAAAAAGATTCAATATTCATGCTGTTAACACGGACAAAATTATTCCATATTATTGTTATGTAAACAATCTTTCCGAGGTATAAGATGAACTCATTAAAAAAGCTTAAAATGAAAAAGGTAAAAAACCTGCTTTCTTCAAAAGAGGAGGTTGATAAAGTACGTTCTTCCCTGGAGCAAAAAACCGCTCAGGCTTTTATTGATTTTGCAAAATCAAGGCAAAAAGTGCAGGAAATGGCTCATTTAAAATATCTCGATTGAATTTTAAAACTTTTTGGTTATCAAGCTCATATGCTTTTTTAAAACAAGTATATGAGCTTTTTTTATTTAAAAATATTTCAGAAAAAACAGAATGACGTGCTGCCACAAAAACTGCGTCAAAAAGCTTTCAGAAATTATAAAAAGGATTTTTTAGGGAGCAGCATAAGGAATGTGACGGTATTTATTAAATTTAAAAATATAGAATCCATATTCCATAGGAGTTTTAGGCCATAATTAGATGGACTCTCTCGCCAATTAACAACTTAACAACTTAGCAACTTTTTTTAACGTACAAAAACCCTTGGGGACATACAGATTTAAGGTTTTTTTGTTTTTTACAGTCCAGTAAAGTGCATTATAGTTCATCGAATTGCCTGACTTAAACCTGTCATCATTAAGGGTAAAACCTTTAATGATATACTCTTTTAGTCACTATGTTGCCCATATGCGGAATTTGGTGGCTATTTGTGATTTCACCCGGTAGCCCAATGAGATGATCAGATCAAGATTATAATATACGACATTGTATTTCTTGCATCTTTGGCAGTTGTTCGGAATTTCCGAACAACTGAATTACGCTGCAATTCGCCTTCTTCAAAGATGTGCTTAATATGTTCACTAATATTGGGCTTACTATAGTCAAATAGCTCAACAAGCTGTCCTTGTGTCAGCCATACTGTCTCGAACCTCGATGTTCAGCTGTCCGCCGTCACCTTCGTAGATGATTATTTCGCTGTTTGGTTCACCATTTTGCATTAACTCATGCCCCCTCAATATCTGCCACAATTTCATCAATGGCTGCAGTACCTCTGGTAGAAAGCTATGCGAGCATGTGCATGGTGAAAGCAAGATCCGCCTTGCTCGGTGGCGCCAAAACTCCTGCCAGCGAAAAACGCGGATCATTAATGAGGATCGGGTTATTTTTGCCATCCCACTTAATCGAGCAGGGTGGATTGGAGACGATGGCGTCAAAGAGTTTATCATCCCAGTGCTTGGGATCGGTAAGCGTGTCACCGTGGGCGATATCAAACTTTTCGTAGTTTATGTCGTGCAGAAACATATTGACCCGGCAAAGGTGATAGGTGGTGATGTTTTCGCTGATGAAACGATAAAAAAGCAAGAATAAAACGATCGAGTATCACGCCGGCCGGTGAACTCTTTATCACCATTATATAATTACCTCATGTGGTCAATTTTAGGCTTTATTTTTTTGTATAAGGGGGGGTCAATTTTAGGTTGTAAAAAACAAGCTCATCTCTTCTTTAACTGTTGTCGGTTACTATGCATGCGACAGGTTGTGTCTTGAATATCGTTTGCTGGGTATCCTCTACAAATGTTGGATCTAACTTCATATGCGCGGCATGCATAGGCACCATCCGTCATATTCAGAAAGACACAGTCTCCGTTTTCTTTGAATTTCATAAAGCGCTTTTCACCCTTTCGCTCACCACTATTGGAGAACTCTTCAGATGCAAGTCCCGTAAAGGATTCAATCTCTTCAATTTCTTTTTGAGACAATTGGATGTACGGAAAAGTCCTACAGCACGCACCACAGTTAATGCAAATATGCGTTGATTCGCTTTCGGTTGTCTTTCGGGATTTACTCACGCTGTTGTTCCTGAGCTAACGGCTAAAATCAGGGGATTGGGTAAAAGCCACAGTCACCTGAGGTAATCCCCGTTAGAACCCATCGTGCCCTATTAAGGCAAT
>CAYZXU010000081.1:0-10772 GCA_964482535.1 uncultured Desulfobacteraceae bacterium
GGCGCACGGCATCGAGTCCAGGTACCTATGGCTGGAATTGTCGAAAATTCCAGCGCTCGGTGCCGTGCAAGAGGTGGAGATTGTGCCTAAGAAGATCTATGGGCACTGGAGATACTTCTTGCATATCATCTACCGCAAAGAGAAACCAGATCAGACTCCAGGAGACAAAGTCATGTCAATCGATCTTGGAGTGTCTAACCTTGCAACTGTTGTGGTTGAAGGTGAAAAGCAGCCATATATCTTTGATGGACGTGCCTTGATCTCTAAGCTCAGATGGTTCGCTAAAAAGCGCGCTCATATTCAGTCTGTTTTGTCAAAACAAGGTCACAAGCACTCAAAGAAACTGCACAAACTTGTTGTCAAAGAACATGCGTATGTTAAAGACTACCTGCACAAGGTCTCGCGTTGGATAGTTGAACTTGCCAAGAAACATGGTGTTGGCAGAATTGATATCGGAGCCATGCACAAAGGCATAACAAACATGGATCTCGGGTATCAGAACAACGAAAAGCTGCATCGTATACCTTTTGGAAAACTCGTAAAGATGATAACCTACAAAGCGCAAGAGCGTGGCATCAAAGTTGAATCTGTAGACGAGGCATACACTTCTCAAACTTGTTCTATCTGCGGCACCAGAGACAAAACTTCTAGAAAGCATCGCGGGCTGTATGCTTGCAAACATTGCGGTGTTGTTTTAAATGCAGACGTAAACGGTGCAAGAAACATTCTGTTCAGGGTAGTCCCGAGTCCCTCAGGGGATAGGGATAGTGGGCTTGGCCACCCAAGGCGAATAAGGGTGCTCCAAGCACCAACCTTCGCCTGAAGGAATCTCGCCTCCTTTAGGGGGCGAGAGGAGGTCAAATAACTCAGCTCGTTGTTTTCGATTTCCCACTCCTCCCAGTACCAATTCGCTTCCAGCGCATCCCACCCTTCGTTCGCTATCCCGCATTTCGGACAAACCAGATACAACCTTTTCACCATACCCCTCCTCTCAGCCGTCCGGAAGCTCCGAGATTCATCGAGGTCTGTCTACAACCGCCCATTCAATCGATCGAAGCCAGCCGGCAATGATAGTCTTCGATTCTCGCCATCACGAGCTCTGAAAGCCGATGCCAGGATTCAACTGCTACCCGCAAGTACAGCTTCAAGGCTTCCTTGTCGAAGCCCGCCAAATTTGGCAAGGAACGTACCAACACAGGTGGTGGCAGTATTCCAAAGATCAGATACACATCGATGAGTTCAAAAGTCAGATCCATGCCTACACCAGTAAGAGCCGCTATCACTTCGTCGTCTTCGTGATCGTACAACAACACAATCGGCAGGTGCTTTGCTATGAAAAGCAGGTGTTTGTTCGTTATTTCCTCAGGTTGGATTGGAACTGGCCAGCCAAATTCATATATCGGTTCGTTTTCCAGATATCTTTCATGAAGTTCGTCGGTTGAAGGCAGCCCGCCACGCTCCACATCCCAGCCAAGAACCTCTGCCCACTCCTTCAGCTCGTCTTTATCCATTTCGTCGAAATCCGGTACGATGATCTCCAAACGATCGTGAAGATTGGCACTCAAATCCAGATACTTTGCCTTGACAAACGGATCGACAAACCGCAGTTTGTCGAGATCCACTCCGAATTCCTCGACAATCTTTTTGATGGCCGCCATCTTCTCGCCCTCCCTTCTGTTTTAAAAGGGGTTTGTGTTTGGGATTTTGAATCTGCCGCCAAGCAGCCTCTTTAGATCGTTCATGTGGGATACCCAGTAGCGCCCCACACTCACGATCTCTCCGTTTTCAACATCGATCATGAAGTCGTATATCTCTCCTTTCTCTTTGAATCCACACTCGTGTTCAACCTCGTACATATCGACGCCATCGTACTCTTGATCCACATCCACCAACTCGTCGCCTTGAACTTCCCAAACCGTCCAGCAATACTCCTTTACCAGAGCCTTCCATCCCTTGTTCGCTATCCCGCATTTGGGACAGACCAAATATTTCTCTCTCACACCGATATCCCTCCCATCGAGGCTTTTTTAACAACAAAAAAGCCCGGCATAGAGCCGGGCAATCTCTTTGCTTTCGTCTCTTTTTACAACTCGATTTCCACCACAAAATCCTTTCCATCGTCGTCGAAGTATCTGCAGAGCCTGGCGCTGTACATCTCCTTGAAAAGCAGCGCCTTATCGAGAGTGTCGACACGTACCAAATTCTTCCTTCCAAGCGGGGTCAGATAGGGCGTCTTCCCGCTCAATCCTCCTCATTCTCTCCCTCCTCCCAGTCTATCTTTGGAACATATTGATAGATATGGACGCCACTGAACACATAATCTGCGTACGTTTCTTTTTCAGCCACGATCAAAAAGGCTATGTCTGGAATATCGACATTAATTGTCTCCTCGTCGCTTTCCCCATAGAGCTTGAACGGGTGGATCGCACCGTTCTTTTCGATTACAACGATTTCGAAGGCGTTGTTGAGATCCAAAACTTCACCAAGATTGTCGATTTTTTCGTAACAAACACTGACATCGTCTCCATTTATATTTATCTCCAACGCATCCTCACGTGTTTTGATATCGATGCGATCGGTCGACCGATACAGCTTCAAAGATCCGTTCGTTGCGAGGTGACAACAAAAAGCTTTTAAGGTGTACGAATCTTCGATATCGAAATGAACGTCTTCGACGATACGGAAAAAGCTTTCTTCCCAGTAATGGTGCCTGTTTCCTCCGCACATTTTGATTTTGAAAATGTTGTTGTTGGCATACCACATTATTTTTGTGCTCGACCAGTAGCGATTTTCTTCGTCGTGAGTTTCCTCTTCGCACACACCCTTTTCAAGCGCTTCGAGATACGCTTCTTCGTTTTCTATCGGCCCAATAACTATTCTTTTTGCCGCTTCCAAATCAAACTCCACCATGTTCCCCCTCCTCTTCGACATATCCCAAAGCGGGCTGCATCGTTGTCCACGGCCACCATTTTTTGACTTTAGAGATGAACTCCTCTAAAACGTCTTCTGGAATCTCATCGAGATACGGTTGAAGACCGTCGTAGATGATCTCTTCCACAACATCGAAGAATTCCTCAGAACCTGGCTCCACATACACCTCGTTATCCGTATCTATCCCTTCGTTTGGATCGGGTTTGTAATCGCTGCATCTAAAAATCTCGATCCAATCTGTGTCGTACGCATTCGTCAGAAAAACTCTAACTTCCCATTTCCTCACACTCTCCCTCCTTCCGATTCCAAAAGATGCTCTGCTCGCTTTAGGTCCTTTTCGATCTCCTCGATAACGGCCTCAACGACCACATCGAGCCTCTTTTTCTCCATGAGATCGAGCAGGTTGAGTTTTTTCGAGACGGCGTTGTAGAGCCTGTCTGGAATCGAGAGACGAAACTCGTACGGATACCAGCAGATCAGAATATAGCCTCCAACGACCTCGTTCGTTCCAACGACAAAAAGCATCTCCGGATACTTCTTTTCAGCTTCCCTTTTGATCTCCTCGTAGTCTTCGAGAAACTCTTTCAACAGCTCGAGGGCGTTCTTGGCTTCCTCTATCTCCTTCAAAAAATAATGTCGATCCTCTTCCTCGTTCAGATCGTATCCGTCCGGAAACCACTCAAACGGATATGGAGCAATTCTTTTCCGATACTTCTCGAGCACAGTTCCTCCCTCCTTCGATCTACAACAAACCCCAACAAACAAAATTTTACGACACATTCTCTTCGTATCGGCAAGCGCTGTGTTCTTCCTCCTTCAACCACACGAACTCAGTTTTGTCTTCGTAGAAGACTTTGATGTAGCAGCTGTCGCCAAAACACGTGAGAACAAAAGGGCTGTCGTCGATTCGACCTTTGAACTCCACACACGACCCTGCGTCCCAAACGTGGAACACCCTGTCTTCAGTTTCTCTTTCGATTCCTCCTGTAGGCACCACCACCTCTGGCCCATCAGGAACTGCGAGCTTGATCATTTTACCCCTCCTCTCAAAAGCCGGGCAGACCTTCGCTCAGTTTTTAATGCGCTCAGATCATTCGATGTTAAATCTTCGTAAATTCGTTTCATGGCACGATTCTTTCGTTTCATGAAACGAATGTGATGCGGTTTCAGGCGTCCACAATTACCACCTGTCCGATTTTCTTCGCCTCCCTTTCATACTCAAAGCAGTGTTTTTTTGTGAGCAGGAAAACCAATTGCTTTGTTCTGAGTCGCTCGACGTTCGGGATATCGTCGTAGCCGTCGGTAAAGATGATCGTGATATCAGCGGGTTTCAGCTCAAGATTCTTCAAAGCGTTGTTGATATCGGTTCCTCCTCTTCCGCGCACCTCGATGGTCTTTCTTTGAAGATCCTTCTCTGTAAACCTTCGCTGGATCTCGACGTCGTACATGTATCCCTCGATTGCAAAGCCGTATTTTTGAGCGTTCTTGAGCTCCGCCACAAAACCTTCCAGCTCCTCATCGCTTATCGATGCGCTCACATCCAAAAAGACCCTGATTTTCCCGCTTCTTGGCAGCATCTTAACGCCCGGGATCGTTCCGAATCTCTTGTGAAACCTCTTCCATGTAAAAGTCTTTACAAGCTGAGCGTATCCAATGAACTTTCGTCTCAAAAGCCGCCGCCAGGACAATGTGGGTTTCTTCCTTCTCACCCGTACCTTCTCAAGATAACTTCCAATGGCGTTTCCACGGGCTTTCACAGTCTCGATGATCTCCTGGATCGTGTCGAGAACCTCCTCCGGTGCTTCGGTTTCTGCGACGTACTCAACATCACCGCAAAACACCTCACCAAACTCACACATTCGATTCCCAAACCGATCCCTGAGCGCATCGTAATACTCTTCCCAGGTGATGTCGTCGTGCTGCGGATCTTTTATAAACAGCGCAGGAGTCTGTGGTTTTTGTCCTTCCAAGAACGCTTCCGGTGTTATCGTTTCGATATCGAGATGCTCGAACTCGGGTATCATCGAGTTGATGATCGCATCCTGCACCATGTTAGAAAGCAGCCGATTCGGTCGCTGCGGATCCTTCACAAGATGCGCAAAGAGTATGTGCAGAAGCTCGTGTTTTATAAACCCTCTCAGAAGAGCTATCTTTCTCCTTCGCTCGTCACCTTTGTTTTTCCAAACGTGCTCAAAAATCTCGAGCACCCGCTGAGGGTTTATGTGAAGAACGATCTTTCCGCCCCTCACAAAGACACAGGCCGGGACAGGATTGTCCCTATCTGAGTCCAAAATTACCCTTTCCAAAATCAAATTGAAGACGAGCTCGTTCGCAAGACTATCGCCCCATTCAAAAGCCGTAACACCCACAGCGAGCGCCTCATCGAGTTCTCGCATTCCTTATCGCCTCCAAAGCTTTCTTTATTCTGGTCGCACCCGCAGCACCCATCCCGGGGAATTTCAAAAGCGCAACTATGGGATCTTCGTGCTTTTCAACGTATTCCAAAAGATCCTCCAGGGTCTTTATCCCGTTTCTTTTTAAAATCTGCACATGGCGCTTCTTGACTCCAAGTTTCACGAGCTCCTCCACACCGACCACCCCCTTTGAGTTACTCAACCCCCATCAGGTAGTTAGCTTTTGAACGAGCTTTGTGATGTTTCTCAAATCTCCTCCCAAAACCAGGTTGTTTATGAGGTTTGCGAACCTCTCGTTCCTCTTCTTGAGACCTTTTATGACTTCATCGACTTTGGAAGATTCAAAAGCTTTTCGGACTATGACCCCAAGCTCCTCCTTCTTGAAAGTCTCCAAGACCTTCGTTGCGTTCTCAAGTTCTTCGTCTGTGAGATCGTTCATCACAGCGTGCACGATGAACGATTCGACGACTTTCGCTCTGATCTGAGGTCCAGTGTTTTTGAAAGCCTCGACGTTTCCAGATAGCAGATCTTCAAGACCTGCGACATGCTCCTTCAAGAACTCTTTGTACATCCTGTACATGGCCCTTCCGTGTTGCTTTCCCAAAACGCCCGTGAATATCTCGTGGCCGAATTTCTCGAGCTTGTCCTTTGACAGCACCTGGACGATCCTCAAAAGCCTTTCGTGCGCCCTTGGAGTCGGCTTTATATCCGGAAGATCGAAGTCCTCAGTGAGCTGAAAAGATTCGATGTCGGTGTCGTGTAGCTTCTTCAGCGCTTCGATGTATGTAATGGCTTTCTTTCCCATCTTCTCTTCGATGTACTCTCGCCAGCTCTTGAAATCGTTCGTGACCTTTATCCAGACGAATCTATCTATAAAGGCTCGATCGAAGATCTCGTCGACGGAATAACCATCGGTCGATGGATTCATCGCAGCGACGAGCCACGTTCCTTCTGGAAGGACGTGGTTGTGAAGGCGCTTCTCTACAAGAAGCTGCATAACGGCTGTTCTGGTGGTCTCGTGAGCCCTGTTGATCTCGTCGAGAAAGATGATCGACCTTCCATCCTCCGGCCACCACTCCGGAGCCAACCAAACAGTCCTGCCATCCCTTCTGTCGGGCATCCCTATGAGATCTCCCGGCTCCATCTGCGACAAAATCAAAACGATCACCTTTCTGCCATATCTCTCTCCTATCTGCTTGATAGCCTCAGTTTTGCCGATACCCGCATGTCCAACAAGCATCGGAACTTCTCCTATCTCCATGATGTCTGGAAGGATCTCGATCAGCTCACAAACTTTCACGTTCTCCCTCCTCTCGCTTCGAAATCAAAAACAAAAGTGGAACCCTGGGATGTAGGGTTCCACTTTGTCCCTTATTTTTGGCCTCCTCATACCTTCCACCTCCTCGCTTTAACTATGACAAAATTTCTAAAAAACGCAGGATGTGTTAGAATAGCGGATTGGGAGGGGAAAGCATCTACATATCCTGCAGAGAGCTGACGGGCACAAGACATATCTTTCGCTTCAAAAAACCGATCAGAATAGCCATCCAAAAAGAGAAGGAGCTGTTGATAGGGAAAGTGGCAGAGCTTGGGATAGTCGAGTACGGGAAGACCTTGAACGAGCTTTTAAAAAGCATCGGAGAGAATCTTGAGGTCTTCTACGAAGAAGCGAGCACCGCAGAGCTTTCCGCATCCGCCAAAAGGATAACCGATTTTCTGAGCTCCTTCTGTGTTGTGGTGCCCAGATAGCTCCAGACCAACGAGCCATTTTTTGTACCCGTGCTTTTAAATTTCGGGTACAAAAAGACAGGGTGTCGAAACCTCGACACCTCAAATTAACTTCCACGATATCTTTACTGCCCTGCACGGAGTTCCTTCAAAATCTAACATGGTATCGGGGATCTTGTATGCAATGCATCTCAATACGATTCAACGATTGGCGTCGTTTTCGCACTCTTTGTTCTCTCGTTCAAACTTTTCGAAAAACGCACAATGCAGATATCGCTTGCACAACGATAGCTGGTTTTGGACAATACGCTATTATCTTGTGGTACGAAACACAAGACGCGAAAATGAAGATACTTGAATTTTTGAAACAGCACAACATCGATGTTTAATCTGCGGCTATCTTTCGGAAGAGATCCGTCTCCACGAGGGGTACTTTGAAGCTCTCCATGTACCCGTATTCGTTCGTTCGCCACACAACGCTTTCTTTGTCGCTGGCTATGACCACATCATCGCCGGAGATTCGATATCCAACGAGAACATGGATCTCATCCTCCAACTTTTCCTGTCTTGCAGATAGAAGTTCATAGACGATGTCGGTTACATCGGCCCCGTTTTCAGCCAGACTCGGCGGGACGGTCTCGTTGTAGATCGTTCTCACCACATAGATGTTCGGTTTCTCCTTTCTGTTGAGCACGTACAGGAAGATGTCGTTCCCGAACTTTCTTTTCGCAAAATACAGAACCCGCAGACGCTCAAAATCGATCTGCATTATGATATCGAGAAGGAGAAGAGGAACCTGCACGCCAATGTCCTTGTATATCTCCTGGCCGTTCACAAGAAGCGAGCAGCAACGCGTGATGGTGGGAAGGTATTTGGGTTTGAAGGCGGCTGGATGCACGTAGTTCACCTGCGTTTCGATGATCGGGATCGGGATGGGCGACACGATCTCAATACCTATCTTTTTGCCCACCACCGCATCACGAATACTCGAGAGAGCTTTGTTCCACAGATTTTCGTTACCGATCGCTCCATCCACGACCAAGCCGGTGAAAGAAGCGGTGGGTCTTGTGAAACGGATCTGTGGCTGGGGAGGGGCTTTGAAATACTCGATCCACCTAAACATTTCCACAATCTTCCACCTCCAATTTTCTGTGGAAATGGAAGCGACCTCAAAGGCGAGCCAAA
Source organism: uncultured Desulfobacteraceae bacterium (assembly GCA_964482535.1). Lineage (GTDB taxonomy): Bacteria > Desulfobacterota > Desulfobacteria > Desulfobacterales > BuS5 > CAYZXU01. The sequence continues at coordinate 8,259 of CAYZXU010000081.1, forward strand.
AAATGGCCGATATCAGCGATGGGTTTCACACGGGCGAGCAGTTCGTAAAAATCCCGTCTCTTCCCATATCTTCTTGTATATGCCTCTAAAAGGCGCTTGTATTTCTCTGGATCTGTCACAAAAGTACAATCCACAACATGCAGAAGAATGTATCTGTTTGTATCGGTTCGCAATTCGTCGTCTTTGTCCGTCGTCACAAAAATCAACTTAATGTCCTGATCGAACCTTTCAAGCTCCCGCTTCCAAAAAGCCGTTTCGGTTAACCTTTCTCTGAGACTGGTTTTGCACGAAACTATCGCCACCACTTCATCTTCCTTTAGAATCAAAATATCGGCATCCGGAAAGATATCGCTCCAGTTGTGTATGACTATCTGATCCCTGTGCTGTTGAAGAGCCTCGTCTCCAAACAAAGCCCTTTTGTCCGTTCCTTCGATCTCCTGTTGAATACATCTAAAAACCGCATACTCGTACACCGTACCCTTGCAGGTTTTCCACGCCTGATCACGGCTTCTCTGCTTGCTGTAAAAGAAGCTCAGTTCGTTGCGCAGAGTTCCTTCGGCTATCTCTTCAAAGTGCTCAACAGCTTTGAGATAATCACCTTCATATATCGTCAACACTGTTTGATCGTATCTTTCTTTTAACCTTTGCAGAATATCGTTTCTACACTTGAATCCGCGACGCATCGGATCACCCCAACAATCTCTGTTGAAGAAGGCCGCTTTCTTTCAGAAGCCTGTTTTTCGCTATTTCGCAGTATCTTTTATCTATTTCGACCCCGATTCCCCTTCGCTTCAAAACAGCGCAAGCTATAAGCGTCGTTCCGCTTCCAAGAAAAGGGTCGAGCACAGTATCTCCAACGAAACTGAACAGTTTGATGCAGCGTTTTGGAAGTTCTACGGGAAACGGCGCGGGATGCCCCACTCTCTTTTTGCTCTCTCCAGGAAAAGTCCACACTCCGTTCGTCCAATCCATAAACTCATCTCTTGCGATATCAGACTTCCCTTTTTTCTTTTTGGCCCATTTTGTCTTGTAGAACACAACGATGACCTCAACGGGAGCTATAACATATGGAGCGCTTGCGCTCATCCACGATCCCCACGCTGTTCTCCTTGATATGTTTCCTTCGTGCCAGATGATCGTTGAGAAATATTTCCAACCAACATCCTTCGCTATCCGCACGATATCGGCGTACACACTTTGAAAGCCAGCTTCTCGCCTTCCTTTGCTTTTATCCAAAGGGATGTTAAGACACATTCTGCCATCTTCTTTTACAAGCTTCAAAGCTTTTTCAAGCCAGCGCTCTGTGAACTCAAGGTATTTTTCGTACGGAATCCCATCTTCGAAAGAATTGTAGTGAATATCAACGTTGTAAGGAGGAGAGGTCACGATGAGGTCTATGGAATCTTCTGGGATGAGATTCGTTTTCAAAAAATCGTCGTTGATGATGGTGAGGTTGGCAATCTCAAAAAACTTCACCCTTCCACCTCGCTGTCTTCAATCCATCCAAGATGCTTGGCGTACATTACAAACCACGGCTCCTTGAATCTCAAACCATCCAGAACGTTGGTTATGAACTGGCTAACAAGCTGTGCGGTTATAGGGACCTCTTGCCATGTGGGATCTTCGATGCTATAGAAAACCGTATCGGGTATGGTGCCAGCCGCAACGAGAAGAGCTCCAACGTGCGGGACAAGGCCATGTTGCTCCCAGACGGGCCTCAAGCGCTCGATGATGATCGAGTGTGCGCTTTCTGGATCTCGGAAAGCAGCATCTATCAAAGCTATACAGTCCTGTATCTGTTTCTCTGTTGTTTTAAACACGTTTTCAAAACCTATCCAAAACAGAATCTCTGCCCCGCCGTACATCGAGCTCCACAGAAGATCTCCAACCTTAAAGTGGATGTGTCCGAGCTCGTGCAGCACCGTTCGCAGAGATGGTCTTTGTTTTCTGAAAGCCACTTTCTTTTCCTGAGGGAATGCTATAGCCAGAGTCAGACTCGCATAATTTTTTGTCAGTTTTCTGCGCAGATTGTTGTAGGTTTCTTCGTCGATGTCACCCATCTCCAAAAGCTTCTCCAAACGCTCAAGTTCCATTATAACTTCCGGATTCCTGTCCGCTATGGCGTACGAAGGATCCCAGGGAACGACGACAGTCTCCTCTGCCGTCTTTGCCATATCTGGGAATCTCTCTTTGAGTTTTTTGGCGTCCGCTGGATACTCCGCAACAAGAAGCGTCCAGATGGTCACGTTCTTCCCTCCACTTCGAATATACCACACACCTCCAACAAAAGAAAAGCCCGCCGCAAGGCAGGTTAACCGTTTAATAGCGCCGCTTTGATCGTTTGTGGAAGCTTATCCGCCTCCACCCAATCATCGTCTACCTTCATAGAATCTGGGTCGTCGGAGACTCATCCCCTTTAGGGGATTGGGAGGAGACGACCCATTTAAACTTTTTTCAAACACCGAAGTCTAATATAGTGGTGATTGAAGATGAAACAAACACTTATGCTTAAAT
>CAYZXU010000082.1:0-10717 GCA_964482535.1 uncultured Desulfobacteraceae bacterium
CGCCAAAGGAATAGGAAGGAGCAGAGAAGTTTTATGGGTTATGTTTGTTAAACAAAGATAAAAAAAAATTGTATATATGTCAAAGGTATATTTTTGTTCTTTTATAATTATGTTATCATGGTTTGCATGTCCGGTTACCTTTTAAGGGAGGCTAATTTTTTTAGACAAACTATTGACTAATAAGCACAAGATGGTAATATAAAAAATTTAAGGAATTGTAAATAAAATCCTTAAGCAGGGTTCAAGGAAGGTTGAAATTTTGAGTCTGATGCGTAAAAAAATGGCTTTTGCAAAAGATTCTAAATATAATCAAGAATAAAGGAGGATATTAATGAAAGTAAAAGGTTGTGTAGCTGTCGTAACAGGAGGTGCCTCAGGATTAGGCGAGGCATGTGTCCGCAGTTTTGTAAGTGATGGCGGAAAAGCTGCTATCCTTGATTTTGATGAGGAAAGAGGTAAAAAAATTGCAGCCGAGCTTGGGGATTCTGTTATTTTTTGCAAAACAGATGTTACAGATGAAAAAAATGTGCAGGAAACCATAAATAAAACAATGGATACATTCGGAGCAATACACTTTGCAGTTAACTGCGCCGGAGTAAGTCCGCCCATGAAAGTTCTTGGGAAAAAAGGTCCGATGCCCATAGATAAATTTAACTGGGTTGTTCAGGTTAATCTTATAGGAACAATGAATGTTATAAGGCTTGCTGCCGAGCAGATGGTTAAGAATACACCAAATGACGACGGTGAAAAAGGGGTGGTAATAAATACAGCTTCAGCAGCGGCATTCGAAGGCCAGCTTGGACAGGCTGCTTACAGCGCTTCAAAGGCTGGTGTTGTCGGCATGACTCTGCCCATTGCAAGAGAATTTGCAAATTATGGAATCAGGGTGGTAACCATAGCCCCCGGCCTTTTTGAAACACCCATGCTTGCAGCACTTTCAGAGACCGTAAAAGCATCGTTGGTTGAAATGGTTCCATTTCCAAAACGCCTTGGCAAACCTTCAGAGTATGCACAACTTGCAACTCAGATTATTGAAAATGCCCAGTTAAACGGTGAGACAATCAGGCTGGATTCAGCCATAAGACTCTCTGCAAAATAATAAAGTGAGATTTTGCAAGGACATTAAATAAGCTGTCTGTTTTTTTCTGCAGGCAGCTTATTATTCTGCTTCTATTATAACAGCGTCTCCCTGGGCAAGTCCTCCGCATATTGCGCAAACACCATAGCGCCCCCCTGTTCTTTTTAACTCATACACTAATGTCATTAAAATTCTTGCTCCGCTTGCGCCAACAGGATGCCCCACGGCGATTGCGCCCCCGTTCACATTCGTTTTTTTCCTGATCCCCTCGATTTTTTTTGTATCTTCCCCTGCCAGAATTTTTGTAGAAATAAGTGGTACTGCCGCAAAAGCTTCGTTGATTTCAATTTTGTCCATATCATCTATTTTAAAATCAGCTTTATTTAATGCCTTTATTATTGAAAAAGCAGGAACCTTGGCATAATCTCGGGGATTAGTTGCCACGCTTGCAATGGAAACAATCCTGGCCATTGGCGATAAACCCAGCTTTGCTGCTTTTTTTCTGCTTGTTATGATAACAGCGCATGCGCCGGCATCAAGTCCCGGAGCATTTCCTGGAGTAACAGTAAGGCTGTCACCAAGGGTTTTAAGGCTTTCAAGTTTTTCAAGTGTAGTATCAGGCTGAGGAAATTCATCTTCATCAAACATAAGATGCTTTCCCCGTGGTCGGGGAACCTTGATCGGGATAATTTCGTCTGAAAATTTACCATCTGCCTTTGCCCTTTGATAACGCATCTGGGAACGGTATGCCCATAAATCCTGTTCTTTTCGGGTAATCCCGTTTTCCAGCGCAACCTCACCAGCATCCAGTGCAAGGATATTAAAGCCTGAATAAGTTATTGGAAAAAGATGGTCTTTTATCTTTGGCTGCTGCAAACCTGTTGCCCATCTGACATTATGAACAACAAAGGGGGTGTTACTCATATTTTCAGCCCCAACCGCCATTACGACCTCGGCTTCTCCAAGTTTGATATCTTTAAATCCGAGATGAACAGCAGTAAGTGATGAACAGCAGGCTCGGTCTATTGTTAAAGATAAAACATCAGAAGGGAAACCTGCCTTTAGCATGGCCTGCCTGCCGTTTATGTTGTTTTCAATGGCTGCCTCGGACAGAATACACATGCCGTAATATATAATATCAATATTTTTTTTATCCAGTTTGATTTTATCAGCAGTTCCTCTCATAACTTGAGCCGCAATATCAATGCTATGCATATTTTTTAAGGTTCCGCCAAAACGGCTGAATGCGGATCTTGCAGCGCCTGCTATAACAACATCATTGTCATACTGCATGTTTTTGCCCCATTTTTTTTTAAAAAAAAAGGAGGGATGAAAAAATCTTCATCCCCCCTTTTTAAATTGGTTATTATTTAAAATTAAAGTTCATGATCAACCCTGTCTATAACAGCATCCTGAACAAATTCAGGTAAAGCTGTAAAGTTGGCGCTGAATCCGGATATTCTTACACCAAGGTAAGGATACTCTTCCGGGTGCTTTTTAGCATCAATAAGAATATCTCTCGATACCATATTGTACTGAAGTTGATCCATGCCGCCTTCAAGACCTGCAAGAGTAAAGTCATAGAGTTTATCAAGGCCGGCTTCACCCTTTACAGTGTTAAAATTAAATTTCTGATTATATATCCATGCCTTGAAGTTAGACTGGTCAATCTTTAAGGCTGAAGCAAGTCTGTCCCATGGGCCGCCTTTGTCAAACTCGGCATGGGGATTAATTCCGCCGTCACAAAGTGTATCGCCAAGTTTTCTTCCATTGGGCGCAGACCAGCAGTGGGGAGCCAGGGCGTACATCCAGGTGATAACAACTCCCTGGGGATATCCTCCTGGTTCGTTGCGAAGGTCAAGGCATTTTCTTCCAATATCACTTGCTGATTTTGTTGCCTGGTTGAAGATATTATCTGCATAATCTTCGTTATTCCCGAATTTCGGAGCATCACGAAAATCCTGGTGCATATCTTCATAACCTTCCCAGTTGGCCTTCAGGGCTGTGACAAGCTGTTCCATGGTGTATTTCTTTTCATCGTAAATCCAGTATTTTACACCAATAAGGCTGTCAATGGTATCAACCCAGCCTGGAGCATTATAAAAACTTAACCAGGGCACGTCAGCCACCATGATGTCTGTGCCCTCTTCTATGCATTTCTGATAAAGATTGGAGAGAAAAGGTCTTCTGAGAATCTTGTTAAAATATCTGTCTGAAATATTTCTGAGATTCATGCCAACCCTTATAAGCCAGTGCCACTGTTTTTCCCATGCAGCATAGAATTCTTCCCAGGTTTTGAATGTGGAAGGATCTCCGGTTTCTGTGCTTTTTACAAAGTCCCATTTCGGGTCAGGATCTCTTCCGTTAAACAGGGTAAACTCTATGGATTTCATTGAGTTGACAGATCTGGCAGACCGCCTGTGTGCGCCTCTGGAATGGATTGTAATTCCTGGCGTATTGCAGCCCACAACAGCCCAGCTTCTTGCCTCTTCAACAGAAATGGAGTCATAATGGTTAAACATTTCAGCCAGGGCAACATTATCATTCTTTAATGAAGGTGAGCCCATTCCGGTTCGCATTATTTCCACAACGCGTCTTAAATTCTTTTTATCGAACTTGTTGTGCCATCTGACCTTAACGTCAGGAAAATGGAATCTGTAGCCGTCAATAACATCGAGCATGAGCATGGTCAGTTCGTTTGTTGCATCACTGCCGTCTGCATTCTGGCCGCCCACGGTAATAACAGTATAATCCCTGGTGCCCATTCCAGCTTCTCTAAAGGCTTTTAGTTCTGTGAGAAGTCCGATTTCGTGGTATTTAATATAATAGAATGCAATAATGTCAGCAGCAAGCTGTCTGTCTATGGTTTTTTCCTTGACAACACTTTTTTCATACCATGTCCACCATGTCTGGTCAGGCCGGAATGTAATTGTATGGGATGCATGTTCAATAAGATAATGAGCTTCAAAACTCAGCCAGTGAAGCTGCATCATCTCCCAGAAGTCCCTTGGAGGATTTTCCGCAACCCAGTCACAGTTCGAGGCAATTCTTTCAAGTCTCGCCTTTTCTTTAGAGTTCGTCTCTTTTTGAGCCATTTCAAAGGCAACTTTCCCATGTCTTTTGATCCAGTCGATTACACATCCGGTTGCCTTGACAGAAGACTTACAGTCACCAATACGCTCTTTTAAATCAACAAAATTAGAGCCTGTGGCTTCAGCACATTCCTTTTCAAGCCTTTCAACAGTTTCCTGCATCATGCTCTGGACTTTTCGCAGACCTTTTTTCATATACCACTCATGGTCGGGATTTGCGCGGAGTCCTGTTGTGCCTACCTGTTCCCAGTACCTCATGCCCCCTTCAACATACATTCTGTATTCTGCATCGGTCATATAGGGTTTTGATGCAAACACCAGATTCCACTGGTTGCAGAATTCTTTAACCTTATTATAAAGCTCATCCCCAACTTTAACAGGAACTTTTTTGCCGTCAATCCAGACCTGGGCCTTTCCATTATCCGTGAACTCTTCAAAGGCAAACCAGAGATCTGATCTTGGGTCAAAAACAATGCCATGCTCATCATTGCCCCAGTTTCCCACAAAAAGTTCTCTTTCTCTTATAACTATGCACTGCGATTCAAGGTATCGCTTCATTACCTCTGCATGGAGTTCACTTGGGCTTCCCCAGGGGTTTTCTTCATAAACTTCAACTATAATTTTTGCCTTTGTGCAGTCCATACAAAATTCTTTATCGCTGTAACCTTCGATGGTCTGAATCTTGTCAGCCATCTGGTGAGCTCTGAAATGCCATACATCAGGGCTTACCACGCTCCAGCCCTGTGGTGAAGGTTCGCCGGTTTCACCGAGTTTTACGCCCGCTTCTGCAGGGTCTAACTGATAATTAAATTCTGTCATAATAACCTCCTCCTAAAAAATAATATATTACTTAAAAATTTATATTCCTTAAAAATCTTAAAACTTAGACGGAATCGAACATTTTTTAAAAATTTGACATTAAAAAGCCCCTTAAATTTTAATCTACTATATTTTAAATATAATTTGCAACAAAAAAATGACCGAACACTCAGTCAGTTTGCTCTGCAAAAAGGTTAATACTGCTGAATTAATATTCATTTAACAACCAACTATCTATTATCCTTATCCAATATAAAATAATATCTCTTTAATACCTTGTCAATATTTAAACAAGGATACTTCACCAATATTTCATTTAAATTTGTATTTTGCCATCTTAAAGTTAATAAACAATCAATAATTATGCCAATATAAAACTTTTTTAAATAGATTGGGATAAATTTTAATATGATTCATGGGCGTGGGAAAAAAGTTAAATTGTTTTATTAAGCTGCGCCCTGCACCTATGTGGATTTGATTGCATTTAGCCCGAGTTGTTTTTTTTCTTAACAGTTTCTAATTTTTTAAAACAGGTTCATGGTTAATCAAGGTATTTTTTTAAAAACGATTTGTATTTATCAATATATGAGACAAAATATGTCTCGCTTAGGGTTCTCTCAAAAACCTACCTGCCGAGAAGTTTCTTTTTCAAAACCGACCCTAATGCATCAGGCAATTCTTCAATGGAGTCAACAATTACAAAACTGTCGCTTCCGAACCTGTCCCTGAGTTCATTAATTTCCATGCCTTCAGGACCAATGGTTACCAGATCTATGTTTTCATTTTTACAGTGCTTTACAGCTATATCAATATCAACGCCGACATTAAATCCACCGTCTGTAATATGCAGAATAAAAGTCCTTTTCCCCTTGGGCATTATTGATGCCATTGCCATTATTGCCTGTGATGACGGGGTGCTGCCGGAAGGCGTGGTTGTAAAGAGCCTGCCTCCATGATAAAGCTCTATAATATCACATGTCCCCATGTCTTCACCGTATGCATACATGTAAAATTTATTGGCGCTGCCTGACCATACACCGCTTATTGTGGCATACATGCTTTCCACGAGATACCAGTTTAAAGCCATTGATGATGACGCGTCTACGAGTATTGCAATATTCCAGCTGCTTTCCGGTTCAAAATATTTATTTTTAAAGATGGTTTCGGTTGTTGAAACCCTGTAGAGCCTGCTCGCGTCAATTTTCCCACTTTTTAAACCGCGGTTCAACCTTCTGGTCTCCTGCTTCTGGAGATGAAAGATGGCTTTCAGCTTTTGAACCAGTTTGGGATCTGCAGGAGTTCTGCAAAGTTCCGTAGCCTTGGAAATTTTAGTGGGTAATACAGCCCACTTCAAAGCTCCCCTGCCAATGGAATCCAGGGTATTTTCAAGCACGGAGTCAATATCCATTGTATCCTGGGCAAGCACCTGTTCCAATGATTCTGCAAGGCCGCTGCTGAGACTCGATTTTCTTAGAGATAAAATTTCTTCAAATTTAAGCTCTTTCTTGTACTCTTCAGCCTCCTTTTTCCACCTTATAAATTCATCTCCCCAGTCTGACCAGAAGTCTTCATATAGTGAAATACGTCTTGTATGATTGCAGGATATAATATCTTTAGTGTTCGCCAACAGAATTCTAAGAGGCTCTTCACATCCCTGGGCTATATCAGTTAAAATCATGCGAAATCCCATCATAAGGGTTCTGTCGCCCCCACAAAAAATTTCAGCGAGTTTTTTGTCGTTAACTCTTTTTTTAACTAATATTTTTTGAGTCAGTTTTGTTTCGAACAGCTCGTCAAGTCGGTCAAGGGCGTCCGTTGACGTGTTTGCAAATGTTAAATCAAGCACAATGCTAAGGTAACGGTCAATGAGCAGTTGCAGGCTGGGAAACGATCTGGGAATTTCAGGTGTCATGTTTTTATTCCACCAGGTACGAAATTTGGGAGAATACTTTCCGAGAACACCTTTTTTTCTTGCAATTCCTTCAATATGAACGTCTTCACCTGCTTCAATTATAGCGGAAATCAATTCAGAATCATTGATATGGCAGTATTTTTGTTGAAAATATTTCCTTATAATGCTGCTTTTTTCTATAATATGCAAGGCTTCGTGAACTGTATAACCAACAAGTACGTCCATTTTATCGCCTGGTATGGGATATTCGCCTAAAACCAGATCAGGAGGGAGCTCAATGCCATGATTTTTGTGGCCAGGGGACATGCCTGTCCATAGAACATTAATATTCAGTCCCATGTGTCCCACAACTTTTCTAACCGCTTTTAAGGCATTAACAAGCTCAATATGCTCAATGCCGGACTTGTTCACCCTCCAGTTGTCAGAAAGGTTGGTAGTTCTCCTCATGATTTTCTTTTAACTCCTCTTCCATAAGATGCAAAGAAAGCAGAACCGATTCCAGTACATCTTTATTAATCTGCATACTATACATAAAGGCCTCTTTCAGTGATGCTCCAAGCCCGACAAATTCCGCTATCATTAAACTGTGGCGTGTGGAAATAGGTATGGGTTCCTGGGGGTTTTTGCGGAGGCTGCCCACCACATTGACAATTTCTGTTGCCTGCTCATCTGAAACGTCTGTTTTTAGAGTAAGGATTTTTTGTTCAACAGGCCTGGGCAGGTAATCAAGATGAAATGTATAGAACCTGTCTTTTAATGCAGCATCAAGAATATCAACACCTGAAAATTCCGGCCCCTCATTTAATGTGGCAAAAAAAACAACATTTTTTGCAGTTGAGATCTGACCGAGTTCATCTATCCATATACTCCTGTCTTCGGAAAGAACAGAGTACAGTTCATTAAGGGCTTTGGGATTTTCAGAACGGTTTATTTCCTCGAGATGTATCACGCATCCCGGAGTTGTAATTGCCTTTGGAAAAAGAAACTCCTGAAAATATGTTTTGCCTTCTTTTAGTCTCTGCTCACCAAAAAGTTGACCGGATTCAGACAGAAGGCCCATCTGGAAGGTTGCAAGGGGCCGTTTAAAATGTGAGGCAAATTGGCGTATAAGACTCGATTTTCCGCAGCCCTGTTTTCCTGCAACCAGAATATTTACAGGATGTTTGGCCGACAGCTTTTCAAGCCTGATAAGATTTTCTATCACATTTTCAGGTACATAAAAATGAGGATCTGATTCAGGAATTTGTAACTGTACTTTTTTATTCATATTTTTTCTCCAAGGAATTACATATTTTTTTATTATATCTATCTAAATTTATATAACATTTAATGGTGTATTATGTCAAATGCTATATAATACATAAAATGTATCATGAGACAAAATATGTCTCATTGAGCTATTGTCGCGAAGATATATATTAAAAATAAAATTAAATTAACACTGTTAAGTATCGGGAATTAATTTAATAAATGATATTTATTGCCAGTCGGCTTGCGGCTGGCATGAAATTTGATACCTTGTCAAATCAATATGTTTTATATTTTTTTATTTACCCGTATAACAGGTGGAACTTCAGGATAAAAGTGCTGAAAATTTTTATTGACAGATATAATTTAATATATGAACATATAAATATATGCCATTCATATATTAAAGCTTTTATAAATTTATTTTTTATGCTAATTCTCAATGTTTAAAAAAACAGTGCAATAAAATATGCCCTTTGTATAAAGTCACCTTTTTGAAGCATGCGCTTCATCTGTCCGATTTATAGGTTTTTTTTAATCGTTTTAAACTGTATGTGCTTAATTTTTTTATAATTTTTTTTTGGAGGAGGCAAAATTATGACCAATCAATTCACCTATCAGGTAGATCCCGAAGAGGCAGGGGTAGTTCTCGGAAGATCAGGAGACCCTTCGCCCCGCGGCTGGAGTGTTGTAAGCGAAGACACATGGTTTTTCAGAAACAAACAAATGGCTGACAAAGCCCAGACAGTTGCCGGCTATACTGACAAAGATTTTTACATGGACTGCACAAAAGCAAAGATAGTTTGCGATGTTCACAGGGAGATGCCGGGAAGCACGCCTGGTGAACATCATGTAGAAATTTTAAAGCGGTATCTTGAACAGCAGAACATTGTGATAAGGCCAAGAGAACTTCTTGTTGGAAACTGGGCAGGGGATGAGCATGGAATAGTATTTGACCCAAGATCAGACCTTTACTATCCTTTTAAAGAATTTACAGAGTCAGGCAGAGCTTTTATGTGGGAAAACGGCAAAAAAGTGCCTGTTCCCAAAGAGGTTCAGGATGATGTCCAGGCCTTTTGCGAAGAGCATAATATTGTTTATGCCTTAAAGCCTTTGATGAGCGATATGCTTTATAAAATGTATTATGAAGGCGGCCAGAGATATTGGGAAATTCCAGGCACCACCGGCCTGAGAGCAAATCCTGACCACGAATGGTATATGACAAAAGGCTTCAGAAAACTGATAAATATGATGGAAGAGACCATTAAACGCCTTGAGCAGGAACTGCTGGAATCAACAGGAAGCAAATATGTTGATCTGTCCAAGCGTATCAATGACTGCAAGTGTTCGGTAAAGGCAACCGAATCGGTAATAACCTGGATCAAAAGACATGGAACAGAGGCTAAAAAGCTTGCTGAAAATGAAACCGATCCAAAAGAAAAAGAAAGACTTGAAACAATCGCCACACAGTGTGAATGGATTTCTGAAAAACCACCAAGAGATTTCTGGGAAATGATGCAGTTGCATGAGCTTAGTTTCCAGGCGCACTGCTTTATCGAACATGCATGCCATACCATTACATTCCGTCCTGATCAAACATGGTGGACCTGGTATAAAAAAAGCGTTCTTGAAGACAAAACTCTCAGCCGTGAAAAAGCTGCTGACATAGTTGCCTTTTATTTTATTAAATATCATGAAATAGGTCTGCTGTGCGATCTTAAAACATTCAGGCTCACGGGTCTGGGTACCAGGGATTATTCCGTTGTCACTATCGGTGGCCAGAATGGAGACGGCACTGATGCCACAAACGATCTTAGCATGCTTATTTTAGATGTTATTGACGGATACAGAATGCATTTTCCTGATGTAAAGGTAAGATGGCATAATAAATTTGACAAAACAAATTTCAGGCGTGTTATTGAGGTGATGAGAACAGGCATGGGTTCACCTTCAGTCAGAAATGATAACACCGCCATAGACGGCATGATGCGTCAATACGGCAATATGACCATGGAAGAGGCAAGAAGCTGGGCAGTTGTGGGCTGCAACACCCCTGGTTTAACCATTCATTCAAGGGGCGCAACGAGAAGATCTGCCAGAAATCTTAATTCCCTTAAGCCGCTGGAGTTTACCCTGTTTAACGGCAGAGAACCCGATGAAGGTTTTGAATGGGTTCAGGTTCCGGAAACCGGTGACCCAAGAGATTTCAAAGATTTTGAAGAATTCTACCAGGCATTTCTAAAACAGTGGGACTTTTTTGTAAAAACAGGAATCAACCAGAGATGCCTTGCTGACGATTTTTATAACCAGTTTATAAGAAGGCCTTTCCTGAGCATCCTCTATGAGAGATGCGTAACCGAAGGAAGAGATCTTATGAGTCTTGATGCACCGTGGCTGAGTTTTAATAATGCCGCTGGATGGGTAGATACAATGGATTCCCTTGCGGGCATCAAGTACTGGGTTTATGAAAAGAAAAAGTATACCATGGATCAACTGCTCACAGCCCTTAGGGCAGACTGGGTAGGCTATGAGGATATGCAGCAGGACTTTAGAGATGCGCCTAAATTC
>CAYZXU010000083.1:0-8393 GCA_964482535.1 uncultured Desulfobacteraceae bacterium
ACTGAAGAATCACTTCCATTACAACAAGGATTGAAACAAGCAAAAAACGATTTATAACTTCTTTTTTATCCAAACTGAAGAATCACTTCCATTACAACAAGGATTGAAACATTTTCCCCTCTGTCCGATCAAGAAAACTGTTTTGACTGAAGAATCACTTCCATTACAACAAGGATTGAAACTCTAAATCTTGATCATAAAACCATTGCTGAATGCTAACTGAAGAATCACTTCCATTACAACAAGGATTAAAACTCAACCTGAAACATTAATATTAATTGATAAGCCAAAACTGAAGAATCACTTCCATTACAACAAGGATTGAAACATATGATTATTGGTGATATAGCTGAATTTAAAAAAAGCTGAAGACAAAATAGATAGCACCTTAAAGCTAATCGCTCTAAAAAATTACAAGCTCGTAAAAAAGCAGGATGTTTTACATAGATCTCATCACAGGGGGACAAATGGGGAAAACAATTGCAGAAAAAATTTTTGATTCACACTTGGTAGATAAGCCTTCGGATAATATTCATGTTATAAGTATTGATGCAGTATTCTGCCATGAAATAACTACGCCTGTTGCAATTAACGATCTTGCCGCGAGAGGCAAAAACAGGGTTTTTGATACAAATAAAATAAAAGCCGTTATCGATCATGTAACGCCTGCAAAGGATTCCAAAACCGCAGAGCAGGGTAAAATTTTAAGGGACTGGGCAAGAAAACACAGTATAAAGGATTTTTTTGATATAGGAAGAAACGGCGTCTGCCATGCAATTTTTCCTGAAAAAGGCTTTGCAAGGCCAGGCTTTACAATTATAATGGGAGACTCCCATACCTGTACCCACGGTGCCTTTGGCGCATTTGCCGCAGGTGTAGGGACAACTGATCTTGAAGTGGGAATATTAAAAGGTGTTTGCGCATTTCAATATCCGGTTACCATGAAAATAAACATCACAGGAAGCCTGCCGGAAGGTGTATATGCAAAAGACCTTATTCTTTTTATAATAGGAAAGTTAGGGGTAAACGGCGCAACAAACAGGGTAATAGAATTCTCCGGGCCTGTTATTAAAAGCATGAATATGGAATCAAGAATGACAATATGCAACATGGCCGTTGAAGCCGGAGCAACCTCCGGGATTTGTGAACCTGATTCAGTAACGGTTGATTTTTTATGGGAATTCATAAAAGAAGAATTTGCTGACAAAAAAGCCGCACTTAAAGCATATAGCAGGTTTTCTCCTGATCCTGATGCAACCTATGAAAAAATAATAGAAATTGACGCTGCCAATCTTCAGCCCCAGGTAACTTACGGATACAAGCCTGATAAAATTAAGCCTGTGTCTGATATGGAGGGGACTCCCATTGATCAGGTGTATATAGGTTCATGTACCAATGGCAGACTTGATGATCTTAGAGTGGCTGCAGGGATTATTAATGGAAAAAAAATCAGCGATTCTGTTCGGGGTATAGTCTCACCTGCAACCCCAAAAATTTTTAGCGATGCTTTAAAAGAGGGAATAATTCAAAAGTTTATGGATGCAGGTTTTTGTGTTACAAACCCCACGTGCGGCGCATGCCTGGGCATGAGCAACGGAGTGCTTGCAGAAGGCGAGGTATGTGCATCAACGACAAACCGTAATTTTAACGGACGAATGGGAAAAGGTGGAATGGTACACCTTATGAGCCCGGCTACGGCTGCTGCAAGCGCAATTAAAGGACAGATTGCCAACTCTGAATTATACAAGGGATAAAACATGAAAGAATTTAACGGGAAAGTACTTTTTCTTGACAGATCGGACATAAATACCGATGAAATTATACCTGCAAAATATCTTACGGAAATCACAAAGGAGGCGCTTACGCCTTTTCTCCTGGAGGATCTTAAACTCGACCAGTTTAATCCTGACGAAGATATTTCAGGCAAAAATGTAGTTATTACAAGGTCTAATTTTGGATGTGGATCTTCAAGAGAACACGCTCCATGGGCATTTGAGATGAACGGGATTAACCTTGTAATCGCTGAAAGCTTTGCAAGAATTTTCAGGCAAAACATGTTTAACTGTGGAATGATGGCTGTTGAACTTCCGCCACAAACCATTGACTCAATATTTTTAAAATTTTCAGGCAGAGAAACTTTTTTAGAAACTGATCTTAAAAACAGTTCTTTTATTATAAAATCAGATGGAAAAACTGAGGAAATCAAGTTTTCAATATCAGACTTTGACAGATCACTAATTATGGCAGGTGGCTGGGTTGATTTTGCTGATAAAAGATATTGATGGCATTATATGAAGATTTTTATTCAGGGCTCGGTTTTGCTTTTTATTGTTTTACAAAAACAAGACCGGTCCAGTCTTTTTTATTAAGCCGCCATTCCAGTTTAAAATATTTTTCCGTATAAATATTAACGAGACGGTCTGCCTCGCATGTTTTTAAACCTGAAACTACAACTGCACCATTTTTTGTTGTTATTTCATTTATTTTTGGAAACAGGTTTTTAAGGGTGGGATACCTTAAATTTGCTGTAATAAGTTGAAACTTATCCTTTATATCATCAATGGATATGCCAAGAATTTTGGCTCTGTCCTTTAAATCGTTTTCTTTGATATTTTCGCCTGCATCATAAAGTGAACATGGGTCAATATCTATCCCCACTGCCCTTTTTATGCCAAGCATTAATGCTGTTATTAATAAAATGCCTGAACCTGTTCCAATATCGAGAAGGTCTGTATCATTATTTTTTTTAATAAAGCATGAATCTTTAAGCAGATATTCAAGACCATTTACTGCTAAAAGCGTTGTTGGGTGTCTGCCTGTGCCGAATGATGCTCCATCTTTAATTTTAATTACAACATCATCTTTTTCTTTATCTTGAACTAATACCCCGGGCGGTTTAATTATAACATGTTTTGACAGGCGCACAGGCTTATGAAAAGATTTTTCGATAAATGTTCTGCCAAAAATATATGTATATTGAAGCTCACCTTTTTCGACAAGGCTTCTTATAACTGCTTTAATGTTTTTTCGCTTAACATTAAACTGAACGGCAGCTTTTTTTTCAAGTTCAGCAGGTGTTATTTTAAGTTCACTCTTTTCAATTAAACAAAGTATGATTTCTGCTGTTTCGTCTTTCACAAAATCTCCGGTCCTTTTAGAACTGCTCGTTCTATTCAGTCTTTTCTTCTGAATTTACCAGGCAAATAGACTTTACCTCCTGATTTTTCAAAATTTGTCAAGTGTTTTGCTACTTTTGGCGTAATCTTAATCAGACCGATAAGCTCAAGCTGAGACCCATTCCATTGGGACAAATATTGTGTAATTTTAAAATCAAGCTCAGTAATACCGTTTAAAGACAATATCTTCCCATTCCATTGAAACAGATATTTTGCAGATTCAGGAGAAAGCCGTTTAAGTCCGTTTAAACAAAGCCAGTTACCTTCCCACTTTGCAAGTTTTTTTGCATCTTCAGGCAAAAGGCCGGTTAAACTATTAAGAAAAAGTTCCCTGCCTTTCCACTTTGAAAGGGCTTCAGATACTTTTGGGGTAAGATAGGTCAACTCATTTTTTCGCCTGAAGTTTCCTTTACTGATTTCATCCAATACTTCATTATTGTTATATTTTTTTTTAAAGCCACCTGCATCTTTAACTTTTTTTTTATTTTTTAAGGCATTAACATCTTTCCATATATTTTCCAAAGGCAGCTTCTTTACATCTTTCATATCAACAGCAAGTTTATCAAATTTTGAATAATTATTTGATATAACATCAGTTATGCGCTTTTGAATTTCATCAGGCTTTATGCTATTTATTATTCTATACATCTGTATATCATTTCTTGTCTGATGTTCAATATAGAGCAGTTCCTCACTTCCACGGTTAAGATATTCAAGGGGATCTGCAAGTTTATCAATGTATGCCTGATTTCTTTGTATCATAAGAAGACCGAGTCTGATTTTATCATTGTTGACTGCCTGCTCATATGAATTTATATTTTTTTTGTCTATTTCCAATTTAATTTCATTCTGTATTTTATCTATATCTTCCATGTAAAGCCCTATGAGCTCGTTAATCTCTTCCTGTTTTTTCAGCAACTCATTTCTAAGACCTTTGGCTTTTTCAAGACTTATGTTGATTTTATCCAACGATATTTCAGAATTGACCGGAGCATATGTCTTTTCATCTGCTGAATTATCAAAAAATAAAGGAGCAGCCTCTTTGAACTCTTTTAAATTATTATTTTCATATTCTTTCTCATAAGGTTTATCTGTTTTTTTAATATCTTTATAATAGAAAAACCATCCTGACAAAATAAGGCAGACAAAAATAAAAACCCCGGAAAAAATTAATATCAGATACTTGTTTTTTATACCTTTTTTCTTAAAAAAACTGTTTTTTTTCCGCTCATCGGCAGAATGAATATTTTTTTCAGACTTTAATTGCCCTGGTTTTACATTTTCTTTATCTGCTTTTTCATCTGTTTTTTTGTCAGGTTTTTTATCTGGTTTTTTATTTGGGGAATCTTCCTTTATTAGTTCATTGGGCGATGTAGCATCTTTGTTATCATCTTCCCTGTCATCTGTTTTGTCTTCATGCTCCGTACTTTCATTATTTTCTTCATCTTTTTCAAAACCAAATTCTTCAACTTCCTCCTCATCTAATAACACAAAGTCATCTTTTACATCTTCTGCTTCATCGGATTTATTATCAATAGTATCTTCGATTTCCTCTTTTCCATCCGTCACAGCTTGATTATCAGCTTCTATTTCAACAGAACCCTGGGCATCTGCCTCTTCATTATTCCCTGCTAAAATCTTTTGAATTTCATCCTCCGAGAAGTCAGCAGAATCATCAGCTTTACTATCAATAGAACTCTGGGCATCTGCCTCTTCATTATTCCCGGATAGAATCTTTTGAATTTCATCCTCCGACAAGGTGCTGGAATCATCAGTTTCAACTTTATCTGCTTCTTTATTCTCTGAGAGAATTTCATCCTTATCTATATTTTGAGTCTCCACTCTGAACAGTTCCTTATATTTAGAACGTATTTTAATATTAATGGAAATAAGGTTAAAAAAAGATTATACTTTCTTAGTGCATATATCGGTATTTTTCAAAAATTCTTGATTAAGTAATCTAAATTTAAAATAAACCTTGATTTTTCTACCCAAAATTGAATAAGTATGGCTGTTTTAAAATAATAAGGAGAGATGTCCGAGCTGGCTGAAGGAGCACGACTGGAAATCGTGTGTGTTGTTTATAGCAGCACCGAGGGTTCGAATCCCTCTCTCTCCGCCATTAATCATAGACACACCCGACTAGTTTTTTATTTTTACCACAACAAAAACAACAATTTTATTTTTATGTCATATCTTGTTCTTGCAAGGAAATATCGTCCTCAAACATTTGATGAAGTTGTCAAACAGGAACACATAACAAAGACCCTGATAAATTCAATCTCCCAAAACAGGGTTGCCCATGCAATTCTTTTTTCAGGGCCGAGAGGAACAGGCAAAACAACCGTAGCAAGAATACTGGCAAAGGCCATGAACTGCGAAAAAGGTCCCACCCCTCATCCTTGTAATATCTGCAGGTCCTGCATTGAAATAACAAGGGGAAGCGGCGTGGATGTATTCGAAATCGACGGGGCTTCAAATAACAGTGTGGACAACATCCGAAATCTAAGAGAAAATATCAAGTACAAGCCTGCTTACAGCTCTTTCAAAATATATATAATTGATGAAGTTCACATGCTCAGCACATCTGCATTTAATGCGCTTTTAAAGACCCTTGAAGAACCGCCCGAGCATGTCATGTTTCTTTTCGCAACAACCGAACCCCATAAAATTCCGGTAACCATACTTTCCAGATGCCAGCGCCACGACTTAAGACGCATAGATACCGAATCTATTGTCAGGCATATGAAAAGCATGTGCGATAAGGAACAGGTTGATATATCCATGGAAAGCCTTGGCTTGATAGCACAGGAAGGTGACGGCAGCATGAGAGATTCCCTGAGCTTTCTTGACCAGGTTGTTTCCAGTTCAAAGGATGCAATTACCCTTAAGCATGTTGTGGGGTTATTGGGGATAATTGACAGAAAGGTTCTTTTCGATATTTCAGAAAATATTTTGGAAAAAAACATTGTCAAGGCACTCGATTGTCTGGATGAAATTTACAGTTGCGGCCACGATCTTCAAAAATTTTATATGGATTTAACAGAACATTTCAGAAATCTTCTAATTGTAAAAATTGGGAAAAAGGTCAATAAACTTGTTAACCTGCCGGAACATGAAATAAAAATAATGACTTTGCAGGTTGATAAATTTTCATCAACATATATAAATCAGATTTTAGACTCTCTGTTTAAACATTCATCTGAAATAAGGTATTCGACTAATTTAAAACTTGCCATAGAGATGATTTTTATCAGTATGATGCAGATCGAACCTGCAATCCCCATTGATAATATCATTGACAGACTCGAAAAATTGAGAAAAAATTTTTCTCAAGGCAAATCGGAAAATTTTACCCCGCCCGCCCCTGTTGCCGACAAGCCGGAAAATTTTGTATTACCCTCTCCTGCTGTCGGCAAACCTGAAAATTTTGAACCTCCTTCTCCTTCTGCCGGCACATCGGAAATAAAGGAAGCTGAAAATGCTGCCTCTGATTATGCACATGTTAATACTCAGGAACAGGAGCCGGTCGATAGATGGAAGAACGTAGTCGATTTTATTATTAAAAGCACTCCTGCTCTTGGAGCGCTTTTAAAAGACTCCAGATTTAAAAAAATATCCGGCAAAAATCTGGAAGTTGAAATTAGAGGAAATGAATTTCACATAAACAGGTTAAAGAACAAAAAAAACAGCAGTATATTAAAAAAGGTATGCAAAGATTTTTTTGGCAAAGACATAAAAATAAATATTAACGCCAAAACTGCTGAAAAAGACATGAAAACCGTGGAAAAACAGGATAACGGCAAATTAGAGCAAGGCGCTTTAGACAATCCACTGGTTAAGGATATCATGGAAATTTTTAAAGGCAGCAGTCTTGTCAGTGTAAAGGTTTTATAGGAGGTATTACATGAAAGGAAAAATGGGAAATATAATGAAGCAGGCCCAGCAGCTTCAGAGTAAAATGGCCAAAATGCAGGATGAACTTGCTGAAAAAACCGTTGAAGCAACTTCCGGTGGCGGGATGATAACCGTTGTTGCAACCGGAAAACAGCAGATTTTGTCAATCAAAATTGAAAAAGAGGTCGTTGATCCCGATGATGTGGATATGTTGCAGGACCTTGTACTTGCAGCGGTAAATGATGCTCTGACAAAATCCCAGGAGATGGTATCGTCTGAAATGGGCAAACTGACAGGCGGATTAAACATTCCAGGCATGATGTAAATATTTAAGGCAATATTATGAATCATTATCCATCCTCTATTATTGAGCTTATTAATAATATTTCCAGACTTCCGGGCATAGGAAAAAAAACAGCGGAGCGTCTTGCGATTCATATTCTTCATGCGCCGCGCCAGGAGGTTAAACAGCTTGCGCTTAGTATCATGGCGTTAAAGGATAATGTGCGGCCTTGTTCAATGTGTTTTGGTTTCAGCGACCATGATATTTGCAAAATATGCAGCGACCAGGCAAGAAATAATGAACTTTTATGCGTTGTGGAACAGCCTGGGGATATGGCAGCCATAGAAAAATCAGGCTCTTATCCAGGTCTTTATCATATTCTTTCAGGGGTTTTGTCTCCAATGAACGGTATAGGACCTGAAAATATAAGGATAAGAGAGCTTGTTGCAAGGATTGAAAAAGGAATAATAAAAGAGGTTGTTATAGCCACCAGCACAAGCGTTGAGGGTGAGGCCACTGCCTCTTATATTGCAGGCCTTCTGGAGAAGTATTCGGTTAAACTAACAAGGATAGCATCGGGGATACCCATTGGAGGAGACCTGAAATATGTGGATCAGGTCACCCTGAAAAGAGCCATGGAGACAAGATATGCAGTATAAGACTTTGGATCTTTTTAATTGTAAAAATTGCGGTGATTGCTGCATAGGCTTTGGGGGCACATTTATAGATAAGGATGATATAAAAAAGATAGCTGCCTATATTAATACTGATATAAAAGAATTCGTTGACAAATACTGCGAGATTTCAGGAAAAAAATCTGTGCTTGCAGTGGGGGAAAACGGCTACTGCATTTTCTGGGATAAAAAATGTTCAATTCATCCTGTTAAACCACGTATGTGCAGGCAATGGCCTTTTATAAAAAATGTACTTGCCCATGTAAGCAACTGGCAAATAATGGCAGGAGTATGTCCTGGAATAAAAAAGGATATCCCTGATAACATAATAAAAAAAGTGGTGGCAGAAGAGCTTAATAAAAA
>CAYZXU010000083.1:8493-10645 GCA_964482535.1 uncultured Desulfobacteraceae bacterium
AAAAATGATAGGCATATTTGATTCAGGCATAGGGGGACTTACTGTTGTCCGGGCATTTGTGAATGAACTTCCAGGTTATGACATAGTATACTTTGGAGATACCGCAAGAACTCCCTACGGCAACAAAAGTCCTGAAACAGTTATAAGATATGCCATTGAAAACACAGAATTTCTTATACAAAAAGGCGCTAAAATAATTATAATGGCATGCAACACAGCTTCAAGCGTTGCATTTTCACAAGTAGCTGAAAAATTTGATGTGCCTGTATTCGAGGTGGTTACTCCTGCTGTTGAGCTTGCAATTGGCACAACAACAAAATCAAAAATAGGAATAATAGGAACCCGCGCCACTGTAAAAAGTGAATTTTATGAAAAAAAAATAAGAGAAATCGACTCAAATTTAAAAGTTTTTTCAAAGGCTTGCCCACTGCTTGCACCGCTGGTTGAGGAAGGCTGGCTCAAAAAACCTGAAACTTCAATGATTATAAAAAAATATCTTCATCCTTTAAAAGTCAGACAGGTAGACACCCTTATTTTAGGATGCACCCACTACCCTCTTTTAAAAAAAGTCATACAAAGAAAGATAGGAAAAAGAGTAAATATAATAGATTCTTCTTTAAGTGTTGCCCTAAAAGTAAAAAATTTTCTGTCGCATAATACTGAATTAGACAACAGCCTTGGAAAAAACAACAGATTTAATATTTTTGTTTCAGATATAACTGAACAGTTTAAACAGACCGCAAATTTTGCGCTTAAAAAAAAGGTCGATCTGGAACTTGTAAAAACATAAAGACCTTTATAAGTGGTTATAAAAATGTTTTAAGGACATCCTCTTTACCTACTATACCCACCAGTTTTCCATTATCAATAACCGGCAATGTGTGAAAATGCTTATCAACCATAAGCATTGCTATATGACCTATATCAGTATCCGGGTCTACGGTTACCGGATCTTTCGTCATGGCATCCTTAACTTTGATGGCTGCAATTTTTTTTATATCCTTTTCAAATTTTTTCAATGAAGTTAATGGGATGTATCCGTCAAGAAAGGTAAAGATGGAGGGCATTTTGATATTTTTCTGCTGCGTTATCAGATCGCTCTGACACAATATCCCCGCCACTACTCCCTTATCATCCACAACCGGCGCCCCGTTGATACTATTATCAATAAGTGTTTTTGCCGCAGGAACGATATCTGTTTCCAGAGAAAAAGTTATAACATCTTTTTTCATGATATCCTTAGCTGTTAACATAAGTCCGCCTTTTATAATAAAAATGATTAAATCAGTTATGATCGGGTGGAATATAAAAAAAAGTTACACCGATTCAGTTCTCAAGGTCAAGTCTCAAATGATTTGCCAAATAAAAAAGATGAATATTTTCGAATGAAGAAATGGAGCATCAGATTCAAACATGGCAAAAATAAACTTGATATTCCCACGTTATTGCCTTACATATAAGTAAGACTATATATTAAGTAAGGAGGATATTATGGCGTTAGCGACTCTCACCTCTAAAGGGCAGGTTACAATTCCGAAAATAATAAGAGATTCTTTAAAATTAAACACCGGTGATAAAATCGAGATTATTGTTACAGAAAAAAGAGAGGCCATAATCAGGCCAGTCTCTAAAAAAGTAGATGATATTTTCTGTAAATTACATAAACCCGGCAGAAAAGCTGTGCCCCTTAAAGTTATGGACGCTGCAATCAAAAATCGAATGAAGGATAAATTTAAATGAAAGCCATAGATACAAATATCCTTATTCGGTTTTTAATTGGCGATAACGAGCTGCAGGCAAAGAAAGTCTATGCTATATTTAAAAAGACTGAATCAGAAAAAAAAGAACTATTTGTGCCGCTACTTGTAATTTTAGAAATGCTTTGGGTTTTGGAATCTGTTTATGAGATATCAAGGATAGAAATTTTAGAATCTATAAGTGACCTTTTATTAATGCCGATTTTTAAATTTGACCAGCAGTCAGCCTTACAACAATTCGTCCATTCCGCACAAGGGAATAAGTATGATCTTTCTGATCTGTTAATTGCGCATTCTGCCAAAATAAATGGTTGTGAGGCTGTTATTACCTTTGACAGGAAAGCATCAAAATTCAAATTATTCGAACTCGCAAAATAAATAAGGAATGGGGGAGT
>CAYZXU010000084.1:0-1158 GCA_964482535.1 uncultured Desulfobacteraceae bacterium
GCAACCTAACCAGGATAAACCGGAGTTGTGGGTTTTGAGTTTTGAGTTAAGGTGTGAAAATTGTCATTCCCGCGAAGGCGGGAATCCATGTAGGGGCAGAATCTATTTCTGCCCTTGTATCATTTTGGGCAGACAGGAGAGGGCGGATATAGAATCCGCCCCTACATTTGTTTTCCATTGCGGTACGCCCTGACTTGGATTGCGGGTAAAGCCCGCCTTGGGATATTTTGAGGATGAGGTTTGTGTAGTGTAATAGTTGCCGCAGAGTTGTGTACAAACCGGCGTCGAGAACCTCCAGTTTTACCTGCTTTCACCTCTCGATATCCCAAGTGTTTAAGTAACCCTGTTAATTCATATAACACTTAGTCATGATAATATATAAAAAATCCTGGTATCATTTCAAACCTTCTCAAACTTTACGCCTTTGCGTGAAAAGATTTTATCTTTCATGGGTTAATAGTAGATCTGCCTGATCATACTGGGCTTGCTTTAAAAGCCCCCGACCTTCTGTAAAAGGCTCTTTGCTTATTTTTTCCTATTCCTATTATGCCCATATGATCAAATGCATATATGAAATATGGGGAGGTATTTTTTTTTATCTATTTTGAATAAGCTGGCCTGTAAGATATGTGCAGGTAATGGTCAAGCTTTGCAGATCAAGATAAACATCTGCATTGTCATGGTAAAGGAATACTGCTTTTGCAGGCATGAGTTCATCCTTGTCATTGAAATTAAGAATAACCGGGATTCTGGGAAGTGCAAGGAACCTGACACTCAGAGCATAGGATTCTGTTTCCATTATAATCCCGCCAAGCTTCAGGCATTGCTTTCTAAGTTTTTCAAGATTGCCTGAAAAAGTGGTTTCAATGATTTTGCCTGTATTTGTGACAAAATTTGAGAATAACGGACCTGCATTTGCAAATTCCCTGAATGTAACCAGTCTGTTCGAATTTTCAAATATTTTTTCCGGACACATTAATAAATATTTGCAAAGAACAACCTTGATAGCAAAAGAAACCTCGCCTCCTGCAGTGTCATTGAAATCCTTCCGGTCAAAAGCAATCCGCCGGTTGAAAAATTTAAAAATACAGGATTGATCCTGTTTTTGAATACCCAGTATTTCAGCCTTTTTAGAAAAATCAAAATTCTTGATTAATG
>CAYZXU010000084.1:1258-10605 GCA_964482535.1 uncultured Desulfobacteraceae bacterium
TTTTTTAATTTATTGAGTTTTTTCAACAACCCATCGTATTCATCTTCGTATCCAAGAAGATCCATCATGACAGGGGGTTTGACAGAGTGTGCCGGAAGGCGTGCCCTGGTTTCTTTGATAAGAATTTCAAGTGCATCCATTCTTTTTTTTATAGCATCAATTTTATTTTGCATATTAATATGTTATTCCTTAACGAATTGAGTGTTTTGGGTTTCTTATTGTGTTTATATGTTTTATTAAAAAAATAACAGAAAAAATACAGGAATGAATTGATCTAAATCAAGAAAAATAAATAACTATGCGCTGCTCAATTCTCTGAAAAATGAAAGGATGATGATGTGAAATACGATGGATACCGGCTTCCGCCTTTAATCAGCGGGGTGCTGATTAAGCGGTATAAACGATTTATTGCAGATGTTGAGTTGGATTCAGGCGAAAAGGTAACCGCCCACTGCCCGAACTCGGGTTCCATGAAAGGGTGTGCCATCCCAGGAGCACAGGTCTGGCTCTCAAAGAGCGACAATCCCAAAAGAAAGCTCAAATATACCTGGGAACTGATTAAAGTGGCAGGAACAATGATCGGCATCAACACTCAGGTGCCCAATAAACTGGTGCGACAATCCATTGAAAACGGTCTGATAAAGGAATTGTCCGGCTATGACCGGGTAAAAGCCGAAATAAAAACAAGCAGTCATACAAGGCTGGACCTGCTTCTGGAAAAAAGGACAGGAGAAAAGTGTTATGTGGAGATAAAAAACTGTACCCTTGTTGAAGATGGGATGGCAATGTTTCCCGATGCGGTGACCTTAAGGGGGCAAAAGCATCTTGATGAACTTGAACACCTTGTGTCTCTTGGTCACAGGGGTGTTATTTTTTTTCTGATTCAGCGTATGGATGCCAGGGTATTTAAACCTGCGGATATGATTGATAAAATTTATGCCGAAAAATTGAAAAAAGCAAAGAAAAATGGTGTAGAAGTTATTATAAAGGAAGCCAGTCTTGATACCAAAATGATCAGAATAGGAAAATCAATTCCTTATGAGCGATGTTGTTCTTGAAAGAACCTGAAGAAAAGAAGTCTTAAGTTGCTGAAAAAATTAAATGCTTTTAATAAAATAAAAAAAAGCCGCAATCCTTTAAGATTACGGCTTTTTTTATTATAATGGTGCCGAAGGCGAGACTCGAACTCGCACAGGTATGCACCCACTAGACCCTGAACCTAGCGCGTCTACCAATTCCGCCACTTCGGCAAAATAAAAGATATTGATTTAATCGAAAACCTGTCCTATATAAATATGTTTATTGTTTTTGTCAAGCCTAATAAAATGGCTTTAAAAAAGGTTCCAATGAATATATTTGAAGATATAGAAAAAATTAAAAAACCATTTGATAATGCGGTGGTTACCATAGGTAATTTTGATGGAGTTCATTTGGGTCACCAGACCCTTTTTAACAAAGTGCTGGAAAAGGCAGGTGAGATAAACGGAACATCTATTGCCATAACCTTTGAGCCTCACCCCATAAAAGTATTAAAGAAAAACGGCGGGCCCCCGCTTATTACACTCTATGAACAAAAAACCGAACTGATTTTAAATTCAGGTATTGATGTATTAATATGCATCCCGTTTACAAAGGAATTTTCCTCATTAACTGCAATGGATTTTATTGAAAATCTGCTTGTAAACCGTATAGGTATGAAAGCAATAGTAATTGGTGAAGATTATACATTCGGAAAAAATCGGGAAGGGGATATAAACCTTCTAAAAAAATGTGCTCCGCGTCTCGGTTTTGAAGTGATTGTGGCTCATCTTATTACACCTGAAAGTAAAAAAATGTCCGATAAAATCAGCAGCACTATAATACGTGAACTCGTAATTGGAGGTCATGTTGAAAAAGCTGAAAATATGCTGGGCAGATATTACCAGATCAGGGGGCGGGTTATTAAAGGACGCGACAGGGGTGGGAAACTTCTTGGAATACCCACAGCCAACATCGTTTTGTCTGATGAGCTGTGTCCTAAAATTGGTGTATATGCCGTTTATGTTGAATGCAGAGGGAATAAATACAAGGGCGTGGCAAATATAGGCTACAGCCCCACCTTTGATGATCATATATTTACAGTTGAAGTGCATCTACTTGATTTTAACGAGAATATATACGATGAGAAGATACGTGTTAACTTTGTAAAACGTTTAAGAGGTGAAAAAAAGTTTTCAGGTATAGATGAGCTTTCGTCTCAGATCAGAAAAGATATTGAAAGAGCGCGTACAATTATCACATAGCAAAAGAGCCGATTATGACAACCATGGAAATTTTAACATATCCCGACACATTTTTAAGACAATCTGCTAAACAGATAGAAAATATTGATGAGAAAATCCAGCAGATAATCAATGGGATGTACGAAACCATAACTGTAAATCCCGGTTTAGGTCTCGCTGCAATTCAGGTGGGGGTTGATAAGAGTATTCTGATTTATGATGAACTTCCCGGACAAGAGAAGCAGTTATTAAAAACCCTGATAAATCCGAGAATCATAACAAGGGAGGGGACTTTAATTTCAGAGAATGAGGGTTGCCTGAGCGTTCCTGATCTCAGAGCCGATGTGAAACGTTCTGCCCGGATTCTCGTTGAAGGTGTTGATGAAAAAGGGAGCCCCTTGAGAATAGAGGCTGAAGGGCTTCTTGCAATTATACTGCAGCATGAGATAGATCATTTAAACGGGACGCTTTTTCTTGACCGTATCAGCGCGTTGAAAAGAGGGTTCTATAAAAAACGGGTTAAAAAGAGATTGAAAAAAGATGGGGAAAAAAAATAAAATAGTTTTTATGGGGACGCCTGACTTTGCAGTCCCGTCTTTACATGCTCTTTATAAGAACGGATATGAACCGGCTCTGGTTGTAACGCAGCCCGACAGACCAAAGGGCCGGGGCCGCAAGCTGTCTTCATCCCCTGTTAAAAAAGCGGCGCTTGATTTTGGTCTGGATATAATTCAGCCTGAAGATATAAATGCACATGAATTTTACCTTAAGCTTTCAAAGCTTGCCCCTGATTTTTTTGTGGTGGTGGCTTTTGGCCAGAAGCTTGGCGTTAAGATTCTTTCTGTTCCGGGGACAGGGTCAATCAACGTACATGCATCCATACTGCCGAAATACAGAGGAGCCGCGCCTGTTCAGTGGTCCATAATCAACGGAGACAGGGAAACAGGCATAACCACGATGCTCATGGATAAGGATTTGGACACGGGGGACATTCTTTTAACTTCAAAAGTTAAGATAAAACCTGATGAAACAGCCTCTTCGCTTCATGACCTGCTGGCTGTTCGTGGAGCTGATCTTCTTCTTGAAACTTTAGCTTTATGTGAAGCAGGAACTATTAACCCCATACCCCAGAACCATGAACAGGCAAGTTATGCGCCATTAATTAAAAAAAATGACGGGAAAATTAACTGGAATATGACTGCTGAATCCCTTGACGCATTTATTCGAGGTATGAACCCGTGGCCGGGCGCTTTTACTTTTTTCAATAAACAGAGGCTTAAAATTTTAGAAGCGGCTCCGGTGTCTTCAGATACCGATGCCTTGCCAGGCACTGTGCTGAAGAGTTTTCCAGGCGAGCTTATTATTGCTGCCGGCAAAGGAGCCCTGTCTGTCCTGAAAATTCAGGGTGCATCAGGAAAACGCTTATTAATAGAAAATTTTCTGCAAGGCTGCGAAATAGATGCCGGAACATTATTATCATAAAGACATGGCAACCAATCCTCGCAAGACAGCTCTGACTATACTGAACATCCTTGATAAGGGTCGAAAAAATCTTGATGAAATTTTAGAAGATGTTTTTTCCGACACTAAAATTGCAGATAAAAGAGATAGAGGCCTTATTTATGCACTTGTGTACGGAGTCCTTAGGCGGCGCGGTTTTTTAGACCGGATAATAGGTCATTATTCTAAGATCCGGCTAAATAAAATCGACCCTTCCATATTGAATATTATCAGGTTGGGCCTTTTCCAGATAATCTATTTGACCAGAATCCCGGTATCGGCAGCGGTAAACACATCCGTGGATCTTGCCAAACAGTCTGCTCAACCCTGGGTTGCAGGCTTTGTAAATGCTGTTTTACGCAATGCAGACAGAGGATACAAAAATATTTCTTTGACTGATTCTGCCAAAGACCCCGTGGCTGCCATTGCAGTTGAAAAATCGTTTCCCAGCTGGTTAATAAAAAGATGGATCACACGTTTCGGGCAAAAAGAAACAGAAAACCTGTGCGATGAAATTAATAAGATTCCGGCAATTACCATACGCGTTAATTCAATTAAGACTACAAGAAAAAAGCTGAAAGAATCTATTAAACAGAGTGTGCGTAAAATTTCCTGTACCGGATATTCCGGATACGGGATATCTTTTTTTAATCCTGATCGGTCAATTCCTGAACTTCCTGGTTTTAAAGAAGGTTGGTTTCAGGTACAGGATGAAGCTGCTCAGCTTGTTTCCATGCTATTAAATCCTCAGCCCCATGAAACTGTTTTGGACGCATGCGCAGGTTTGGGAGGAAAAACAGGCCATATTGCTCAGTTAATGGAGAACAAGGGGAAAATTATAGCCGTTGACAGGGATAAAAAAAAGCTTTTAAAACTTGAAATCGAGATGAAGAGACTTGGAGTTACGCTTGTAAAAACCCTTTCACTGGATCTGGAGAACAAAGATCATATAAAGAAATTTCCCTTGTTTGACCGTATACTACTGGATGCTCCATGTTCCGGCATGGGAGTCATAAGGAGAAATCCTGATACTAAATGGTCTGCAAAGAGAAAAAAAATAGAATATTTAAAAGACAGACAGGTTGCATTACTTGAAAACATGGCGGAACTTGTGAAACCCTCTGGAAAAATAGTATATGCTGTTTGCAGCACGGAACCTGAAGAAAATGAAGAGGTCGTAAATTTTTTTTTGGACAAACATCCTGAATTTGTTATAGCCAAAGGTTCTTTTGATTTTGACGATAAACTTTTGCCTTTAATTGACAAGAACGGCTTTTTTAAAACTTTTCCACATTTAAATAAGATGGACGGTTTTTTTGCTGTTTCCCTTAAACGTAAAAAGTGATTAAACAAATATTAAAAATTGCTGCTTTTGTTATTGTTTTTTTTTTAATAGCAGGGGGCGCTGCTTTTCTCACCCTTACTCTTATCACCAAGAGCCAGGAGACTGTTATTATTCCTAAACTTGTGGGTAAAGACGTTGTGTATACCCTTGAAATTTTGTCTGACCTTGGTTTAAATACAAAGGTTACAGGTTCCGAATACAGCAGAAATATTGCTAAAAATTTTGTATTGTCCCAAGAGCCTGTTCCTGGTGAACAGCTTAAAAAAGGACGCACTGTAAAAATTATAATATCCAAAGGAACAAAAAGCGTCACAATGCCGAAGCTGACTGGAATGCCTCTGCAGCAGGCCAGAATAATTCTGGAGGAAAACGGGCTTAACCAGGGCAATCTATCCAAAATGTATTGCTCTGATATTAGAAAAAACAGTATAGCAGCTCAGTCACTGCCTCCTGGCTCAGTTACAGACCGCGGGGCTGACATCGACCTCCTTATAAGTTTGGGAACTCGTCCTGTTGCCTATAAAATGATTGATCTAAATGGGCTGAGCATGGATGATGCAATACTTTTAATTGAAAGAAACAGCCTTTTATTGGGTGAAATAAAATCATCATTCAAGATTGATAAACCTGAAAACGTTATTATATCTCAAGAACCTGCGGCAGGAGAACGGGTTTTTGAAGCAAATATTATAAACCTTGTAATTAACAGAAAATCCGGTGAAAAAAGATATGGCAGTGATCGTGCAAAAAACAGGCTTTTTACATACAGGGTTGATGCAGGATTTTTAAAAAAACGTATCAGGGTTTCCTTAAACAGTTTCGGGTTTACCAATGATATTTTTAATAATTTTATGAAGCCTGGTGAAGAGTTGTGGCTGATTATTCCCTCAATTGATGACGCAACGGTTTTCCTGTACGAGGGGGATGAGCTTGTTAGAACTGAAATTTTTGATTCAAAGTGAGCCAATTAGGATGTGGATAATATGCGGCGAACAGTATTTTTAATTATTTTTTTGTTTGGGCTAAGCAATACCTGCCAGGCTGATACGGTATTATTTAAAAATGGTGACCGTATGACCGGCAAGCTTATAAGTATTATTAAGGAAAAAATGTCCTTTAAGTCTGATGTTGCCGGTAAGGTGGTTGTTAATTTATCAGATGTCCAGAATTTTTGGACTGATGATAAAATTAAGATTAATCTTAAAGATGGTACAATATTACAACGCCGTGTATTAAAAGGCGAAGCGGGTCGTTTTGCAATTCAGGGCACAGGCATTTTGCAGCCGCAAACTTTTGACTTCGGCGATGTGGCATCCGTAAATCCTCCACCTGTTCCAAAAGTAAAATGGAAGGGCAGCATAATGGCAGGATTTACAGGCACTCATGGCAATACCTTTAACGAAAGCGGCAGTATAATTTTTAATGCATCCAGGCGGACCAAAAAGGACCTAACAAATATAGAGGGCATTTATATCGTAAGCCGCACAAAAGATGCTGACACAAAAGAGAAAACAACTACGGAAGAAAGTGTGAAAATCGGCGGTAAATATGATTATTTTTTAACACAAAAAATATACAGCTATTTAAAATGTAGCTACAAAAAGGATCATGTCGCTGACCTGGACAGACGAGTTATCACAGGTATAGGTGGGGGTTATCAGTTTATTGATACAGATAAAATCAAGCTTTTAACCGATGTCGGTTTGGCACTCTTGTCTGAAAAATATACCACAAAAGATCCTGTTACCAATGAAAAGGAAGTTGACACTACAAGCGAAATGTCTTTGCAGATAGGATATAATTTTGATTGTGAATTCAATGACAAAATTATATTTATGCACAAGCTTTCGTATTTGCCAAGTATAGAAGAGAGCTTTTCTGATTATTTCATGCATGCTGATGCTGAACTTAAATTTTTGTTAACCAAATCAATGTTTAGCAGTTTTAAAGCAATTTTTGACTATGATTCAACACCGCCTGAAGGTGTTGGCAGTACGGACACCAAATATATATTCAGCTTGGGATGGAATTTTTAAAAAGTTAATGGTTACGTAAAAAGTTCGAATTTGTCATGTCGGACTTGATTCGTCATACATAACATACTGTAAATATGTGATCATCTTGTTTGGCCATATACTTCTGGATGCTCCACGTAAAAAAATATAATAGGTAAACACATTTGAAAATTTAAAGGGGAGACAAGTTAAATGAAAATAATTGCGCCGTCAATTTTGTCAGCAGATTTTACCAGGCTGGGTGAAGAGATAAAAGCAGTGGAGCTTGCAGGAGCTGACTGGATACATATAGATGTAATGGACGGACATTTTGTACCGAATATTACCATAGGCCCCATGATCGTTAAGGCAGCAAAAAAGATAACCTCACTTCCCCTTGATGTACATCTTATGATCGAAAATCCAGACAAGTATATTCCTGATTTTGTCAAAGCGGGCGCCTCCCTGATATCGGTTCATGCCGAGGCCTCTGTTCATCTCAATAGAACTATACAGTTAATAAAAGGATTTGACAATGTTCAGGCTGGAATCGTTCTTAATCCTTCAACATCCCTGTCATCCATTGAATGGGTTCTGGAATATGTTGATTTTATAATGCTTATGAGTGTTAACCCCGGGTATGGCGGGCAGTCATTTATAACAAACACCATGGAAAAAATAAGGACATTAAAAAGAATAATCATAGACAGGGGGCTTAACACGCTGATAGAGATTGATGGAGGAGTATGTGAAAATAATATTGAAGAGATCTCTATTGCCGGTGCAGATGCATTTGTGGCAGGTTCTGCTGTTTTTGGAAGTGACGACTATGAAAAGACTATAGATTCTTTTAGAAAAAAATTAGTCTGTTGAGCAAAAAAAGGAAAAAACGGATATGCGAAAGACCCGCAAAATACTTGTAATCCACGGTCCTAACTTAAATATGCTTGGTAAAAGGGAGCCGGAGGTGTATGGAAGCGCCACACTTGAGGAAATAAATTTGCATCTGGAAAAAACAGGGGAAAAAACAGGGGTTGTGGTGGAAACCTTTCAGTCGAATTATGAAGGAGCCATTATAGAAAAAATACATGATATCCCTGATAATTTCCACGGGCTTATTATAAACCCTGCAGCCTATACCCACACAAGTATAGCCATACGTGATGCAATACTTCTGCTTGATATACCTGTCATAGAAATTCATATTTCCAATATTTACAAACGGGAACCCTTTCGTCATAAATCCATGATAGCAGATATAGCAACGGCTCAAATTTCAGGTTTCGGTATGCATGGCTATATAATGGCTCTAAAGGCTATTATAAAAATGATTGCATGAGATTATGTGTAAAAAA
Organism: uncultured Desulfobacteraceae bacterium; assembly: GCA_964482535.1. GTDB lineage: Bacteria > Desulfobacterota > Desulfobacteria > Desulfobacterales > BuS5 > CAYZXU01. Next base: position 9,714 of record CAYZXU010000084.1, read on the forward strand.
ATTAAAATAAAGCTTGATGTTTATAAAATTTACAGGTATAGACCATAGTTTCTGTTTAGAGAATAAATTTTAACACAATATTTTCTAAGCTGTTTTTATGGTGATGCCAGAGTAGCTCAGTCGGTAGAGCGCCTCACTTGTAATGAGGATGTCGCGGGTTCAACTCCTGTCTCTGGCTTCATAAATTATATTGGTGGGGTTCCCGAGTGGTCAAAGGGAACAGACTGTAAATCTGTCGGCAACGCCTTCGGAGGTTCAAATCCTCCCCCCACCACCAATCACAAAGAAAGTCCAATGTAGAAGATTTTGATTTTTTTGTTCAAAGTCGATGGATAAAACTACATGGCTTCCTTCACTGACCAGATGATGGTTAATAAGGGTCTATTTTTTGCCCTGCCGTTGGGTGTGCAGGTTTTAGTGAGATAATGAGCGGGAGTAGCTCAGCTGGTAGAGCTCTAGCCTTCCAAGCTGGAGGTCGCGAGTTCGAATCTCGTCTCCCGCTCCATATAATTATTGATGAATCTGTCATTGAATATAATAATATTGAGGAAAGTAAAATTTTTAAAAGGGCTGAATAAACAAAAAAAACATTGCCCACGTAGCTCAGTCGGTAGAGCGCTTCCTTGGTAAGGAAGAGGTTCACCGGTTCGATTCCGGTCGTGGGCTTCATACAGGGCGTTTGTTTGACTATGTTCATGTGCCCCATTTTGTTATATTATCAGTTAGATAATTGTGATATGCGGCATAAAAAACAACAAGATCCATTATTAAAGTATAATTCCTGGTTACGGAGGACTAAGTAAAATGGCAAAGGAAAAGTATAAGCGGACCAAACCTCATGTGAATGTGGGTACGATAGGTCATATAGATCATGGCAAGACGACCCTTACTG
>CAYZXU010000085.1:0-10134 GCA_964482535.1 uncultured Desulfobacteraceae bacterium
GATGATTATCTTCAAAACCCTCGTCTATCCATTCCTTCTTCCAGTTTCGATAGTTAATGCCTGTATTAAAAAAACCTGAAAAAGGCGGTACATGTAAAACAACGAGTGAAGGATGAGCCTGACCTCCCCTGACAGATGGCGCTCTGAAGTCCAAGGTCCTTAAAGATCTGTCAAAAAAACTGTTTTGAACTGCCGGAACACCATGATTTTTTTCAACCCGCCAGGCAACACTCTTTCCGGCAATAAAGGATTTTTGCACATCAGGAGCGGCTTTGTCGGCAATAAGAGGGCGGTATGTTTTGTCTAATACAGGAGTAACCGCAGGAAGGCCGGGATGCCTTGAAACTGTTGATGGTGATAAAGGAAGGTAGTCTGAAGTTTGCTGCCCATAATACTCGGCAGGCAGCACGGGTTCGCCGGGTCTTGCAGAAATCGCAACCTTGCTCCGTCCTTCTGAAATTATGCACTCTGTGCCGGCGATTGCTTCCATAATTTCTTCTATGCAGATAAGGGTGCCCTTGCGTTTGTTCCAGTGAATACTGTTTTGGATTTCCTTTTTTTTGCCGGCATCATCCGGAGATATAAGAGATGCCCCGTAAAGCTTTGCTGTATAGGGCAGTGTCCAGGGCTGTGCTTTAACCTGAGCTTTTTCTGAAGGAAGGAAATCTTCATGCAGAGAATCAAGAGCGCTGTTAATGCTGTCTAACAGACTGCCGCAAATGTCAATATACTGGGCAAGGGAACCGTCATCACGATCACGATAATGATCAGGCAGCATATTGTACAACAGCTTGCCGAAAGGGGATTTGTTCAGCGCTTTTTTTGCAGAATCACTCATATATGATACTCCATTGGATAAATTTCAAGGTTGCTGCCCGTGTCATCCAGGCATGCGATTGCATCCCTATCAACAGGATACTCGGTTTTCAGTAATGCAGTGTTGATAAAAATTTTTGAATATTCAACACCTTCAATAGCTTCGAGAATTTTATAAAATTCCCCCACCAGCAGCGATTTACCAAGTCTGGATTTTTTCAGGGAAAACTGCCTGAGCAGCAGATTTTTCGCCAAAGCTTTGATGGACTGTTCATCATGCCGTGATGAATCTATATACAGTTCAACTTTAAAATGGGGATTATGCTCTATATAAGCTCTTACTTCCACCACAACACCTGGTATTGCACGGCTCTCTAAAAAAATTTTAATATTAGTCTTCACATCTTCGTGAAGTGCGGTTCCGGCAGCAGGAACAACAACCACTTCAATTATTTTGCTTCGACTTGAACGATATGTTTTTTTAAATGCCGCAGCCTGCCACACCGAGCTGTGCAGCGATGCCAGCCTGGCAAAGTCAGAAGCGCTTACAGCGCGATCCATGGCAAACAGTTTATCCGCTATGTGTGTTCTCAGGGAATCCTCAGTCTCCCGGTTGTTTCCGCCAAATGCAGCCAGGGGCTGAACAACTGCCTTGACTAATTTATTCGGTTTTGCCGGTTTTTCAAGGATGCCTGCAGCGCAGCTGCCTTTAAGACCGTTTCCACGGCGATAGGCAATTTTTATATTATCAACCCCTGGAGGAATCATTTTGCCTTTAAGCCCGTCGCCAAAACATACCAGAAGCGAGCCGTTATCCTGCAGTTCAACCATAAAATGAGGATCTGCTTCAGCAGAATTTTGTAAGCTTTCCACCTGATCCCATGCCTTGCCATGCACAACAACCGCAATATCTGCGGCAACTCCTGTTGAAAATAGGGTGTTGGAGATAAAAGATACATCCTTATCCTCAATGGGAATTTTAAACCAGGGAGTCTGCTTATTACCCGAAGAAAATACTTTTTCAGTTACGGTTTTTCCATGGTATGCCTTGCAGATATTACAACTAAAGCTTGTCCCGGAAATCGTGAAAACAGTGTTTATCCCCGAATTTTTTATTAAGATACTGAAATATTTATCCTTTTTATTCACTTCACAGATCATAGCTTCATAAAAAATTTGATCCGACTCAACAAGGATAATGGCACCTGCAGAAATAATATTCAGTATTGCAGGGTCATCCGGGACAATCCTGTTAGGCGAAAGATGGGTATTATTTACCATGTACTCCAAACATTTCAGCCTTTTTTTAAATGCTGTAAAAAGCTTTGTTTCCGAAAGGTAGTAAAGACCGCCGCCACGGGACTGGATGTTTTCCAGCCTGCATCCGGCCTGCTCTTTATTTACGCTGACGCTTTTTAATTTTCCCCAGCTCAACTGGCCGCCCCTTTTTACAACAGCATACTTTCCATTGGCAATCTTGTCATCATTTTTGCAAATCACCTGTTCGACACTGTTTTTATTTCCAAGCTGATCAAGAAAACTGTCGGCTTTCCACTGCCTGGCCCTGGGCATAACCAGTATTTTTTGGGGATTATCAAAATCCCAGGCAAGATCTGCATGTGATATGCGCACATAGGAGTAACCCTCCTTTCTTTCTTCAGGAGCATCTTTGCCGGGAACATGATAGTCAACAGACTCCACATGCGCGCCCTGGACAACCTTAAATTTGTTTCCGCTGCCGACCCATGCGATATCTGCTATGTCAGTGCCGCTGAGCCACAGCCATTCCCCGGGTATTTTAAGAATTGAAATATAGGATTTGCGATTAAAAACGCCGGATACCGAAACTTCCAGTGCACGACTTACATAGGTTCTGCTTATATTAAAACTTCCGAGATTTTTATCCTGAGCGTTTTTATCAATATCAACAATTACATTTCGTCCCTTAACCGTGCGAACTTTTGCAAATCTTGTACGCTGTCCGTCGGAAATACATATGATATCACCCTGCAAGAGATCCGGTTTTTCTTTCAGCATTACAGCCTGCTTCAGACTTACCTGTGTTGCCGCAGGTCCGTAAACCTCGGCAGCCACTTCAGGGTTGCAATAGACGGTTGCGTGCCCTTTTCTAATCATTGATTTTCGAGAAATAGACGGATTAAAATGAATAACTGTTTTGTCTTTTTTTATTATAACAGACTGCAGGATACAGGCATGGGAATTTCCGTTATTCTCATCTGAAATCAGCATGGGCACGCCGGCCTTAAGGTCATTCAACTGGCCTTTAAATGTCAGCGAATTTCCGCGCAAAATCTCAGGAGAAATATTATATCCACTGGCCCTGAAACTGTTTAACCGCCAGTCAACCGGTGTTTCGGTTATGGTTTCAAATGTCAACAGGGCAGCGCTGTCAGGTTTACTCTTGATCTGCAAACCCGGCTGAACAATGCCGGATTTTTTATCTTTTATTGATAAAGCAAGATAGGCTGCGGCTGATGCTGGGGGAGATGGAATATAATTAACCATTTTTGACAGTTTTCGCAGGGAGTCCCATTTTTGCGCTGTCCCAACACTCATCTCATTGGCGTAGTCATTAATATGTTCAGTTAAAACATGACTGCTGCGGGCAAAACTTCTAAGCATTTCTACGCCCCAGTCAGTTGATCGGTTATTGTACAGCAGAAGGGAGTCCTGGGAATCAGCATCATATCCGTGCTTTTGAGAAAAAGGTTCATTTTTTATAAAACGGGACCGGTATTGCCAAACCAGATCTGCAAAAAAAGTTGCCGCATTTCCGTCAATATATCTAAAATGTGACAGACCTGAACGGTTCCATCCGGTTATCGGTTTCATCCCTTGATTCCTCCTTTAAACTTGAGCGCCAGACTGCCTCTTAAGGGCTCATCAGCCAGATTTTTAATAACAGCGTATTCGTTTTCCTTTAGTATAATTGCCCCGTCGGCAGAAACATCGGGCCAGTTACCGCTTCGTTTTAAAGTGTTAATCTGAACATTGGCCACACCGGAAACCGACATGACCCACTCCACAATATCCCCGATATTTATATCCTCGCCAAACAGTAATCTCCCAGGCTCAAAGAACCCTCCCTGTTCGCTTTCCATAATGTTTTTCACTTCATACATCACTTCAGAACAGTAAAAATTATTTTTAATAGTTACAGTCAATTGCAAGTCTATGCCGACCTCAGCAGCATCTGTCATCACAACTTTTTGCCCCGCCATTCTATACAGGTTAACATATCTTTCCAAAAGCATGCGCGGTGTTACACCGTCTTCAATATCCGGCATCCAGCAGATTCCCCAGGTTTTAGATGACAGATCCAGGGTTTTGTGAAACTGCTCTATCTCTTTGGTCAGCTCTTCTGATATTTCATGGGCATTTAAAAATGTATCTAAAAAAAGGCCTTTTGACAGAATAAACGATATATAAATAACCTCGGATGAACCGTCCCATACAAGTGATGCCAGGCTCTGCTTCACGAGGGGGTGTTCTGAAAGTCTGGTGTTATAATCCTGTATGGTCACCATCCTGTCCTGGGATACGGTTGATGCAGGCGCATGTATTCTTGCAAGATTCATATAGTAGGGATTTTGGCTCCAGAAATTTGCGACTGCTTTTAGATTTTCCTCCTCTGTGTTTTCAACCGAATCATTGATTTCCAATGCTCCAGCAGGAATATGTTTAAATATATTATACCCGATAAACCTCGTTAAAAGCTGAACCCTGTCGGGATCCGATGCGGTTTCAAGGAATGATTCATTCATTATTCTGTCTGTTTTGTCCGAGAGCATATCAAGCCCGAAGCTCAAGAGTTCCACCAGTGCTGATTCAAGATCGGAAACCGACCAGTTAGAGCGTTCCGGGAACGATTGTTTTAAATCAGAAAGCATTGCAAAGCGAAAACTATCCCAGTCGCGCTGCTTCCAGTCAAAATCGTCATTGCAGACCGGAAGTTTATCGGGCAGATTTTCAACGGTTCTACGACCGCTCCACCTACCTTTCGCATCCTGATAAAAATCGAGTTTCAGACTGGGCGTATCCTTTTTTACAGAGGTATCATGCCCGGATAAATCCCACTTTTTTTCAGGCGTTTCTTTTGCAGAAACAGTATCGGTTATTTCAGCCGGAAAGGAAAAAGACTGCTTTAAGTCCACAGCGGCAAGGACATAGGTGATGTCGATAAAAAGTTTTTCATCTTTCGCAGACACCAGAACATCTATGGATTCCGGAGCGGCTTCACCATGAAGCAGTTCGGATAGTGCCGCATGAATCCGTTTTTGCGTAATCTTGCACAGGTATGAACCATTGGGTTCAAACACAAGTTTTTTAACACCTGCCCCGTATTCAGGACGCAGCACACGTTCACCAGGGCCGGTAAAGAGGAGCTGCTCTATCTGACTGCGGATATGCTCTACACGATCAGCAACCTTGACCCCACCTGCATCAATGGAAAATGGAAACTTCATAAACATGTTTTTCCGGCGTATTTTCATTCTGTTGATACCTTGAGTTATTCGCTTTTAACTTTAAATGAAAGCGTTGAAAGTTCACCCTGGGGAATCGGCGGTCCCGAGGGCCCCATAGCTGTTGGATGTGTATGGGTCATATACAGGGTAATAAAACTTTGGCCCTTGATAACCGGTTCGCCGCCACTGCCGCCCAGATTTATCATTGGTGCGTTGAGTGTGACATCGGTAGCGCCAATAATTTCAACCTTTCCCCGGGACAAAGTAATTTCGCAGCCGCTGCTGTCTTTGATAACAACACCGGAATCTGTCATATCAACGCTATTGCCGTTTGCGTCAGAGGCTTTCAGGGCGCCGGACGCAGCATCGAGATCCACGGTTTCTCCTAGTGTATCAGAGAGCTTAATGCTGCCATTATTATCCATGACCAATGACTGGCCGTTTTTATGTTGAAGAATAATCGACTCATTATCCTCCTCGTCGCTCATACACAGTATCGTTCCTCCGGGAGTTTTTAGAACCAGGGCATCAGGAGGTGTTAACTGAGCCTCTATCGGCAGATCATCGTCAGCCCCAAAAAATGTTCCTGCCCAGATGGGGCTGCTGATGTCGCCGGCTTCAAACTCCGCCCATACGTGCGCTCCAACCTCCGGCACAGAAAAGATTCCGGTTTCAGATATTCCACCGTTGGGAAAACAGGGCATTGCCCAGCCGCTTTCCTCATCGCCGAGTACCGCCGGAATTGAAAGCCGAAGACGCCCTTTTTGGAGAGGATCGTCACGATCAACAACGCTTGCCCGATATTTTCCATAATATTTTGAGGTAAGTTCGTTATATAATTTTTCTATCATATGCTCCATATTGAGCTCCAGCCATATAATTATTTTAACTGTCAATTAGCAGGAAAAGCATAAAAAACAGATGAATTACTTACGTGCATTACGCAATATTTTAAACTGCTGTTTATAGCCTGTCTGATCAATCCTGTGTGTTACGCTATCCACATAGTATGTTCCGGAATAAGCAGTCCCTGCGCCCTGGACATCAACAGTCTTGCCTGTTTCCAGCACTGCACCGTATAATATACCGTCAAGGGAGCCGGTTGCGCTTATTTTCCAGGCATTTTTCTCTGCTTTTCCCCGGGCAATTGCCATAGCAGTCTCACTCTGCAAACCATGAAGCCTGACCTTCCAGTTAAAGCTGCCTAACTTTCGCGAAAATGTCTCGCAATCTTCAGAACCGAGCCTTCTTTGCTCCGGATATAGCTCTTGGTGCTCAAAATCCTGATCTGTGTAGATATCCACAAGAATCGAGTCGGGTTTATAACCATCATCGGTTATTGAAAAATCAATACAGTTCGATTCTTCACCCGCATAAACCATAATCGCCTGCTGAGGCTCACCATCAAGATGAAACTGTCCAAAGTATAGATCGTCTTCTGATATTTTCATTTCATACCCATTGGAGCGGGCCAGCTTATATAAGAATCTTATGTCTGTATCATCTTGATTTAACTGAGTATGCGTCATTCCAACATCAGCCTGTGCTGAAAGCTGGTATTTATCTGCAATTTCGCTGACAATATCACCATCGGTTACAGGCGCGTCCTCATCTCCCCAGACACGTGTAATATGCTCCCTGTCCATAAGCACGGATTTATCCTGACAGGTTGCCGTTACGCTATGAGTATCATCGCTGAATCCAATTGAAACCTTTATTATATAACCGCTGAAGAGTTCAATTTCCTGATCATCCAGCATGATTTTCACTTTAAGCTGGTTCCATGGCCGCATCAGATCGGAGTCCGCAACTGCCCAGTCACCTGATTCCAAACGGATGGTCGCAAAGGTAACCCTGCACACGGAAGGTCTGTTTCTGGAAACATCAACCTCAACAGAATCAAAATAGCCGCCCAATTCATCTATTTCATCTATGGGGCTGCCGTCTATTTCAATGCTGCAGTCAGGCGGTGATGTTAATGCCTTATGATCTGAAAATAATCCCATAATTATTAATTGTTTTTGTTATTTTTTCTTTTCTTGAGCAATGCCCGGTATAAGAATGGTCTGACCGGAATAGTCAGAGAGACAAAAATCGCAGGCAGACCTGATATCAGGATTCGCATCCAGAATCATCCACCAGTACTTTGGATTATCATAATAATAACCTGCAATCTGATCTAACCTCTCCCCATGTTTTACTACATGCTCAAGCAGTCCTTCAGCCGTTATGATGGGACGTTGCCCTATCCTTTCATTTCTGCTGTTATCACAGATTGCCCGATACCTTGAATCTTTAAAAATCATTATAAAGACAGCCTTTTGCTTTGTTTTTTTTTATATCCCCATGCTTGCCAGACGGCTTCCCATGCCAAGATAGTAGGCGCCTACTGAAGCCAGTTGTCGAACAGATTCAACCCCATATAGTTCATGATCTTCCTTAATCTTCATGTCCAGTGTTGCTTCAGAGCGGTATGGCATTAGAGAAGGAAGAAATGCTTTTGAAGTAATCCTGCAGCTTGTCACCTGAACCGGCAGTACCCGCAATCCCCACACAAATATGATAACCGGCAGCGTTTTGTGGTTTATATTGCCTTTTTTTTTGGAAACGGAAAGGAGCTTTGCCAGACCTTCGGCTTGGGAAGACTGTAATGTAGTCATGCGTTCAATAACATCAATTTCCGGCTGTACACCCAATGCCGAAGCAATGGGATCACCATCATCCATACGATTAGTAGCATCCAGCAGAAAGCTTAGAGAAAAAGTCATATCATCGGATGTCATCCCGAGACCTGAGAGTTCTGTTTTCTTTTTAGCCCCCTTGTTTTTACCCTGTGTTTTCTTTTTTTCGTGGTTAACAGATCTGCTGAAAGTTATTGTTTCAGGATTGAATTCAAAAACCAGCACAAGGGGAATGAGATTGTCTGTATATTCTATTAATGCTCCACGCAAAAACATATCAGCTCCTGTTTTGGAGACCTGTTTTTAGTGATTGAAAAATATGATCTGCTATGAGATCGTCAGTGTCATTATCGGTTATTTCTATTTCCGGCAAAACAAGGCTGCCGATTTTAAAATTTTTTTCCATGGCAAGACTTTTTATTTTTTCACATGTCAACCTGGATATTCTATCAGCACGATGCTCAAAGTTTTCAGGCAGTAAAATGGAGAGTTCATCAATTCTAATCATGACAGATACTCCCATAGAAAACCCAGGCTTGATGGAATAACCTCCGTGCCCTCTTTCAGCAGCTCAACATAAGCTGATCGTGCCAGATGCCGGTTTTCAATTTTTTTTCTATCTCCTGCTGCATTGCAGGCAGCGTGAAGCACAATATTTTTTATCTGTGCTCCGGTTAGAGAAAGAACTGCGCCCAGCTTTTCAATGTCAACCTCATCAGCCACAGGGGCTTTGGGCGGCAAAGATTTTTTCCAGAGCAATACGCGGGAAGCAGCATCAGGCCGCGGGAATTCAGCGCACATGTGAAAACGGCGGGCAAATGCAGGGTCAAGATGCCGCCGCAGATTGGTTGTCAAGATACAGGGACCGTTATGATTTTCCATTCTGCTGAGCAGATGACTGACCTCCATGTTTGCATACCGGTCACGGGCATCACGGACCTCGCCGCGCTTGCCAAAAAGACTGTCTGCTTCGTCAAACAGGAGCAGTACATTTTTTCCATCGGCAGCATTAAACATGGAACTTAAATTTTTTTCAGTTTCACCAATATATTTACTGACCAGCATGCCGAGATCTACGCGGAATAAGGGAAAATCCAGGGTATTGGCAAGAACTGCTGCAGCAAAGGTTTTTCCAGTGCCTGAAGGTCCGGAAAACAGCGCAACCGGTCCTCCATGAAATATTCCGCCCCACTCATTTTCCACAAATCTGCGATTTTGAACCCATACCATAAACTCTTTTAATACCTCGCGGCAGTGAGCATTTATCACCAGATCATCCATTGTCCCTTTAAGGTTAATATGCGTTGCACCAGGTATTTTGGGAAACACTTTCCCTTTTGTGCCATTATGCAGAAAATTTAAAAACGATTCTGTCGGCTTTAGGGGCGCATAAAAATCATTTGTTTCACGACTTATAATACCCTGGGATATTAATGGGGCATGGGAGTGAAGGCAATGGTGTAGCTGGGGCGTCTCATCTGTCTCAAGAAACAACAGCTCGCCGATTAAAGCGGCGCTGGGAAACGTGGAATTCATCCCTGGCTGCAGGCTCTGATACATCCAGCCGATTTTAGGATCAAAATCAGGAGCTGCGGTAAAAACGGCAATATCAATATCAATAGAGTTCAGGTTATGGTTCACGGCAAAATTTTTCCATCTTCCGTTTGAGCGGAAACCGGTCACCTCCTGCTGCATCCCGGCAAGCTGAGATTTAAGCCCGTTATCCGGCTTTTCCCCTTTGCGCATCAACCCCAGACACCTGCATATAAGCGCCACCCTCGTCCACTCTTTATGCAACCGGTTCAAAGGTATATCGGCCTGACCGTTTTTATTAAATATTGCTGTTGCCTGCATTTTTTCATATTTACCCTGAAAAATCCAAAAACAAAAAAAATATTTTTAATTATTCAACTTTCTGACTTGCAGTTAATGCGGCAGTCAAAACCCTGAAGGGGTTAAAAAGCTTCTATGAACGCCACATATCACCTGCGTCCAAAGCCAATGAGGACTTGGCAAATGCGACTTTTTATGATGTATTACACAAATGGTAAAAACGGCTCGGCTTTGAGTGTCATAGTGTATGCGATTGTTCGGTAATTCTTTTCACTCTTTTTTTTATTATCGGAATTAATGAACGAAGAGCATCATTC
>CAYZXU010000086.1:0-10119 GCA_964482535.1 uncultured Desulfobacteraceae bacterium
CGGTTTTGTGCTGTTTTATTATTTCCTGGTTTCCGATAAAATTCATTTTAAAAAGGTAAAAATTAAATCTGCTGATTGGGGTTTCCCTTGTCTCTGGTAAATTTGGCTTGGCATAAAATAATAAAGCCAAGTCTATAAATGAAAGTTCATACACCATTCCGTCATTAACTTCAAATAGGATTTGGCAATTTTCATCGTTGAAAAATATCTTGTTTACATATTAATTTTATGCTATTTTACTTGTCAAAAAGGTTAGGCAAAAGTTTGTTTTTGTGAAACCGTTGATATTTTAAAAAACAGCTCTAACACCTTGGAAAATTAATAAATTATGATTATTGACAGCCATATCCATTTTATTACGCCCAAAATTATCGCAAATGTTTCAAAAAAGCCTGAGCTTATGGCAAAAATACATAGCAGGCTTGATAATATCGAAGCCAGAATAAGTATCCAGGCACTTGAAAAAGAGCTGAAAGAAGCCGGCGTTGCAGCCTGTCTTTCTCTTCCCACTGCTCCTGCGAATACTGTCAAAAAGACTAATGCGGCTTATTATGAAATGACAAAAGAGACGGATATGCTCTATTGCGCAGGAACGCTCCATCCTGATTATCCGAATATTAAAGAAGAACTTGTCAGATTAAAGTCTCTATCTGTCAGAGCTATAAAATTCTGCACTTTTTCCCAGTGGTTTGATTTGAGAGCGCCAAAGACACGGAGCATGTTTGATCAGATTCGTGATTTTAATGTAAATCAGGGAGCCGGTTTTTTTGTTATTCTGGATACTTTTTATATGTCGGACAAATATTTCGGCACTCCCAATGAGTTCATGACTCTGCCGGAACGTTTTGGAGATTTGGTTACAACATATCCCGAAATTAATTTTATCGCTGCTCATATGGGCGCTTTAACCGGTCCCGTTGATGAAGTCTGCAAATATCTGCCGCCAAAGGAAAACTTTTTTATGGATACTGCCAATGCTGCGCATACCCTTTCCATGGAAGAGTTTGTTCGGCTTCTTAAAATTTACGGCCCAAAACATATCCTCTTCGGAACGGACTGGCCGTGGTTTTACCATAAAGAAGAGATCGAGCTGATTAACGAGCGCTTAGATGCGGCAAACTTCAGCGATCAGGAAAAAGACAGGGTTTTTTGTGCAAATATAGCTGAACTTCTTAACATTAAAAGCCTGTAATTTGAAAATAAACCCCGCCTATTTAATTTTTTATTATTTTTCTTAAAACAAAGGGCAATATGCCTCCATTTTCAAAATAGTCCACATCAACAGGAGTATCAAGCCTTGACATTGCCTGAAAATTAATCTTAAAGCCGTCTTCTTTTACTGCTTTTACCTGCATAATTTTTCCTGGCTTCATATCCTCAATTCCGCTTATATAAAATGTTTCAGAGCCATCCAGTCCAAGGCTTTCCCATGAGTTGCCCTCCGTAAATACAAGGGGAAGTACGCCCATGCCAACCAGATTACTCCTGTGGATGCGCTCGAAAGACTTTGCGATGACAGCCCTTACTCCGAGAAGATTTGTTCCTTTTGCAGCCCAGTCCCTTGAAGAGCCTGTTCCGTACTCCACGCCTCCGAGAACAATCAGCGGTACGTCTTCATCATTATATTTAACTGCTGCATCATAAATAAACATATCATCGCCATCAGGAAACTTCTTTGTATAGCTTCCCTCTTTTGGAGAAACCAGCCTGTTTTTCAGCCTTATATTTCCAAATGTGCCCCTCATCATCACTTCATGGTTCCCTCTTCTCGAGCCGTATGAATTAAAATTTGGCACCTCTACATTTTTGCTGATCAGATACCGGCCTGCAGGATAACCTTCGGGTATTGCTCCGGCAGGAGAGATGTGATCCGTTGTAACTGAATCTCCAAGCAGAACCAGAACCCTTGCATCTTTAATTTCAGAGGGTTTGACAGGCTCTTTGCTGAAATTTTCAAAATATGTGGGTTTTTTTATATAAGTTGAATTATCATTCCACTTAAATGTTGTGCTTTCAGGGACTTCAAGGTCACTCCAGAATTTGTCACCTTCAAAAACATTCTCATAGGCTGTCTTGTACTGCTTATTTTTAACATAATTTTTCAGACAGTCTTTAATCTCTTTTGAAGACGGCCATATATCTTTCAGATAAACCGGCTGACCGTTGGGATCAAAAGCAAGGGGTCGGGCAGTCATATCAATATCAATTCTGCCGGCTATGGCAAAAGCTACAACCAGCATAGGGGACGCAAGATAGTTTGTTTTTATATGCTGGTGTATTCTTGCCTCAAAATTTCTGTTTCCGGAAATAATCGAAGCCGTTGTCAGATCATTTTCCGAAATCAGTCTTTCAACTTCAGGGTGAAGAGGGCCGCTGTTGCCTATGCATGTTGCGCAGCCGAATCCTACGGTATGGAATCCAAGGGCTTCAAGGTATGGAAGCAGACCGGATTCTTCAAGGTAGTTAACTTTTGATCCTGGAGAAAGGGAGGTTTTAACAAAACACGGAACCTTAAGCCCGCATTCCACTGCTTTTTTTGCAAGAAGTCCCGCACCAAGCATAACATAAGGATTAGAGGTGTTTGTGCAGGAAGCAATGGCGGCTATTACAATGCTCCCGTCTCCAAATTTTTCCTTTCTGCCGTTTATCTCGATATCTTCGTTATATCGGCGCTTGTTCCCAAGCACACCGTCAAAATGCTTCCTGATCTCATTTAGACAGATCCTGTCCTTGGGTCTGGCAGGTCCTGCCAGGGACGGTTCAACCGTTGACAGATCGAATTCCACTACTTTTGTATAGTCAGGCACCTGATCTTCTGTATAAAAAAGACCAATTGCCTTTGTAAAAATTTCAACGAGGTCCGCATTATCACCTCTGTTTGTCTCCCTTAGATAGTCAACCGTTTTCTCATCAACCGGGAAAAACCCCATAGTGGCTCCATATTCCGGGCTCATGTTGGCAATGGTTGCCCTGTCCGGTATTGAAAGAGCCTTGATTCCAGGTCCAAAGAATTCTACAAATTTTTCAACCACGTTATGCTGCCTTAACAGCTCGGTAATTGTAAGCACGATATCCGTTGCGGTAATATTTTCTTTTGGCAAGCCCATTAGCCTGACACCAATAACTTCCGGTATTGACATATAGTAAGGCTCCCCAAGCATAACCGCTTCGGCCTCAATTCCCCCGACTCCCCAGCCCATTACCCCTATGCCATTGATCATTGTTGTGTGGGAATCAGTCCCCACAACTGTGTCAGGAAAGGCTACAGGAGTTTTTTCAGAATTGCAGGTCATTACAACCCGCCCGAGAAATTCAAGATTTACCTGGTGGCATATACCTGAATTCGGCGGAATAACCTTGAAATTATCAAAGCTTTTTTGCGCCCATTTAAGCAAAAAATATCTTTCCAAATTTCTTTCATACTCTTTGGCAACATTCTTTTCTAAAGATTCTGAGGTGCCGAAATAATCAACCTGTACAGAATGATCAATTATTAGCTCAACAGGAATAAAAGGGTTTATTTTTTTGGGATCCGCTCCAAGCTCTTGAAGTGCATCACGCATTACAGCAAGATCAACAACAGCCGGAACACCTGTGAAATCCTGCATAAGAACACGGGCCGGATAGTATGGTATTTCAACAGGCTCATCATATCTGTTTTTCCACTTTGCCACATTAATAACATCCTCTTGTTTTACAATGCGACCATCGAATTTTCTCAGCAGGTTTTCAACAAGTATTCTTATGGAAAATGGGAGCCTTTTTATATCTGCGATTCCCTTTTCTTCAAGAATATTTATATCAAAAACAGTATATTCATTATCTTTAACCTTGATCTTTCTTGAGTATTCAGCCTTGTTCATTAATCCTCCGGAATAGAGTATATGCTTTTTTTATAAAATTAAAATTTGACCCCTGGCGCTGCTTTTTGAGCTTCAGGTATTTCATAATATTCAGCGTTGGAAACTCCGGCGAATGATGCATATAATCTCCCAACAAATGTTCTTATATAGGTATTTAACATCTGTACGGACTCATTATACCTTTTGCGCTCAACCGCTATTCTATTCTCTGTTCCTTCAAGACTGTCCTGGAGCTTTAAAAAGGATTCATTTGCTTTAAGCTGGGGATAAGTCTCCTTTAAAACAAGCAGCCTTGAAAGAACCCCTTCAAGACGGTTAGCGCCTTCAACCTTATCTTTCAGGGTCTTTGCCTGAAAATATTTGGTTCTTGCTTCAGCAATATTTTCAAAGAGTTCTTTTTCATGTACTGCATATCCCTTTACGGTTTCAACGAGATTAGGGATAAGGTCAAATCTTCGTTTAAGCTGGTTTTCAACCTGTGCCCATTTCCCCTTAACATTTTCATCCATTGCAACAACATTATTATAACCGCTGATAAGTTTTCCGCCCACAACAATTACAAACAGCAAAATTACTGCAAGAATTATAAGGCCTGTTTTAAGTGCTTTTGACATATTCCCCCCACAATTATTAATTATGCCTGAATTTCAATCAGATTTGTTATCAAAAATTAAAAATACTACCAGCCTCCGGATGCTCCGCCACCTCCGAAGCCTCCACCGCCGCCGCTAAAGCCGCCGCCTCCACTGAAGCCTCCTCCACCTCCCCAGCCGCCTCTTCTTCCACCCATTGATGAAAGAAGCAGGAGGGTGATAAAAAGCTTCGGGTTTCGAATAAAAAGAATAATCATAATTATAATAAACAGGACAGAGACTATTTTGCCCATAAGCCCAACAGGCTGTTTTCTTATCTGCCTGTTATAGGATCTTGATATTACAGGCATGCCTGTAATCTTACACCCTGCATCATCGGCAATCATGTTTGCCATGAAAACAGAGGCTGTATAGATGCCTTTTGCATATTGTCCCTGCCTGAAGTATGGAACAAGCACTTTGCGGCCTATGCTCCCGGCCATGCTGTCCGGCATAATGCCTTCAAGCCCGTATCCAACTTCTATCCTGTACTTCCTCTCTTTAATTGCCACAAGCAGCAAAAGGCCGTTATCCTTTTCTTTTTGCCCAAGTCTCCATTTGTTGTGAGCAATATTTATTGACAGGTCTTCAATTGATTCACCTTCAAGACTTTTGATGGTTAAAACAACAAATTGTGCACCTGTTTTATTCTCAAGTTCACTCAGGTATCTTGCGAGTTTTGCCTCATAGGTGTTGTCAAGAACACCTGCAAGATCCACAACATGTCCCCGGGGCATTTGAGGTATTTTTACTGCATGGGACAAAGGTATAACAGTTGAGAAAAAAATCAGGATTATTAAAAAAAGAAAATATTTATACGCTGATTTCATCTGTAAGATCTCCGAGTCTTTCAATGGATTGATAATATTCTTCAAAAATTCTATCCAGATTTTTTGCAGTAAACTTTGCCTTTGCATTTTTTGCCATCAGTATTGACATGAAAACAGCCTTGTCTATACCGGTTAATTTTTCAAGGGATATTAAAACATCTTTGCTTGACTCAGGTGGATTATCACCGTGCAAAACAATAATTCCCCTGAAAAGGACAATAAAATCATCAATGGAATTTATAAACTGTTCTGTAAGTAATTTTATATTTCCGGAAGCTGAAATATAGCTCTGCCTGAGTACTGCCAGCTTCACCTTAAGCTCTCTTTCGCATTGATGCCTTAAGTCTGATATATTAATTTCAATGTCCTTAAATATATCGTTTCCGAAAATGGTTTTATGGTAAAGTTTAATATTCAAAAATTCCAGAGGAAAGACATCAAGAGACTTTTCAACGTATTCCCCTGTCATTATTAAAGGTGCTGTTATCTGTTTTTTTCCGAACTTTTTCCCTAAGGGCGCAAGAATTTCCAGAAATTTCAAGTCCATGCTTTTAAGTACAAATATGGAATTGATTTTTGATGTTTTAAGATCAAAATCATCTGTAATAACGCTTCCAACAATATGGACAGAGTCGATTTTATCCTTGTAATTATTTAAAATATATTCAAGAAACGGATTGTATTTTGATAATACTTTTTGCAGATTCTGCTCATGCATTTTAACCTCCAGGCTGATACAGGCAACAGGATATATGTTTGCCTTGTTGAATTATGAATTAGTTAGTTTTTGAATATGATAAAGATGATTTTTTCGAAAAGCCCACAAATTTTCCACGAAATATAGAGTATTGATACACCCATGTCAAGGAACAAGGCGAGCCTTGAATATTCGATATAAGTCGGAGCAATAAATAAAAGAATATAAGAAAATGACCGTTGGAGCTTAACGACTGGTTGCCGGTTGACAGTTGATGGGAAGCTGTTATTTGTAGCTTTGTTGAACCGTCACAACTATGACTGGATATGCTAAGATCGCTATCATAATTCCAATTTTCGTTGTCTTCTTATATCAAATATCCAGTTCTTTAAAAGGGATGGTTGCGCCAAGAATCAGTGTTATTTTGATTTTTTTTCGAAATTTATTGTTTCTTTTTGTATCGGATCCGGACGAACACCTTGCTTGTCCAGGCGAGAAGCTGTTTTACAGGCAATAATAATAAATTGGTGATTGAATTGGTAATTTTCGTTGAAATGAATACGAAGCATGGATTGGATATAATCCATAAATGGTACGGATGAGTATAATTGATTACCACCTGTTTGTTTATAGGTTTTTTTCAATTCGCAAAACAGGGCAACTGGTTTACCCTTTTGTCGCGGAATGAGTATCAGATAGTCGCATATTTTATTGTAGCCACTGTCCTTGCTGATTAAACTGCTGTGTGGACCTTTCCCAAGATTGATTACCGATATATTCTTTGAGTCAATTCCGGTTAGTTCAACCGGATATCGGTCTTTACCTTGCCCTCCTTTTAATGATATGTTGCCATCCTTAACTTTAGACAGACAGTTTGTGACCAGCAGTTTTTGCAAATGATTGTGTAATTTCATTATTTTTCCACGGACAATGCCAGTTCATTGGCAATTATATTAATTTTATCAATTGTGTGATCAAAATTAGGCATATTTAATCCCAGATTATCCAGTTCACAGGCTTTTAGCGTGCCTTTTTCAGCAATATAGCCTGCAACAGATTCTTGTTTTAAATAATCATTTGGCCCGTAAGTGCCGGAATATCTTTTTAAGAATTTTTCTTTCCCTGAAAAATCCTGGCTTAACATTATCAGATTGTTAAATTCTTTTATCAGATAATCACTATGTGTTGTAATCAGCACCTTCAAACCACTATTAACACAGCGCGCCAGCAACCGTGCCATTTCAATCTGATTGGCCGTATCTAGATGACTTTCCGGTTCGTCAATAATCAACAGTTGATTTTCACGCGCCATATGTTTAAGAAAAAAATAAAGATCAGACAACCCTCTGGCCGAAGATGAAGCGAGATGAAGTGGTATATCGAACTTACCCTGTTTACGGGCTTTGGAAATAAAACGGATTTCTCCGTTCTTGTGTTTGAAATATCCACCCAGCATTTCCTTGACATCATCAGACAATTTGCCGTCAAAGAGAGAAGCTCGTTTTTTCTGAATAAACTCCAGATCACGAGTGTAGTCGATATTATCTTTTATTGGCTGTGCATAACGCGAACTTGCCTGATCCATAAGCAGAAAGAAAGGATCGATATCTTTTTTGTTTCCTTTATCTTTTAGTTTCTGCAAGGTTTCTACCAGACGGTTTTTAGTGAAATCCAGTTCTTTATAAAAAAGAGAAATCCCAAATCGTTCGGCGGAAAGAATAAAAGGATCTGGAAGGTTGGGCACACATAGCCCAATAAAAGAAGCAATCAGCATATCTTTTATGATTTCAGGCGGTGGGGATGATTCATAGTTTCGTAAGTTAAAAGATAAAATACCTTTGTCAAAAGCAGCAGTTATATTATATTCACCTTTTCTGCCTATTTTAAATCCAACAGTGTTTTTCCGTTTTTCATCGAATAAATATTCAGGATAGAAAAAAAATTCAGCTCCCACAAATTCATCTACTGGCGAACTAAAAATCTCGGATATGATGTCGGCTGATATTCGGAATATATTCTTAACGAGTTTTTTTGCCATATTATCAAAGTTTTCAACAGGGAATTGGGCATTACCAGAATCGAATATTTTCTGTACAGCTTTATCGGAATCAAAGGGCAAATCTTTGACTCTGTGCCCCCAAAAAAAAGGCTTTTGCGCTAATTTTAAAAAACTATCCAGAGTATAGGCCAGATACGTTTTTCCGGTATTATTGGCACCTGCTATAATTGTTAAATCTTTTAGTTCCAGTTCTGCTTTATTAACAGGACCGATATTTTTAAATATTGCTTTCATAATAAAATCACCCTTAATTTTTCAATGCCACGGTCATCAATAATTTTTACGGCAGGTGAACACTGTTAATAACTTTTTGATTTATTAACATAAATAATAGGCGAAGGCAACGAAAGGGGATGTTTTTTATATAAAATTTATAGATGACAAGTACCAGCAGGTTAGAACATTTGCTAAGAAAATTTTTTATATGACCATTTTGCATGGCCATATAATATGGCTGGGAGACAAGGATTCGAACCTTGGTTGGCGGAGTCAGAGTCCGCAGTCCTGCCGCTGGACGATCTCCCAATTTTGTTGGTATATAAAATATACAGCTAATAAAAGTCAACTACATTTATTGCTTTTTTTCAATAAAATCTATGGCCTTTTCAAGTCTGTCAACAACATCCTCTTTTCCAAGGACTTCAATTATCTCAAAAATTCCAGGGCTTACTGTTTTACCGGTTAAGGCGACCCTGACCGGTTGAGCAATTTTGCCCAGCTTCAACCCTGTCTGTTCCATAACCGTTTTGAATGAATCTTCCAGACTGTTTATATCAAAAAACTCAAGCTTGTCAAATTTTTGAGCCAGCAGCTTGAGGGGCTCCAGGGAGCTTGCCTTAAAGACTTTTTTCACTGCTTTTTCATCATATGAAATATTTTTATTAAAATAAAAAATTGCCCCGTCTGCCATTTCAAGAAGTGTTTTACTCCTTGTGTTAAGAGTCTTGATAACATTTTCAAGGAAATCGCCCTGAATGGCATCGCAGCCTCTTTCATGCAAAAAAGGCAAAAGATGCACAGCGAGATCTTTTGGAGCCATATCTTTGATATGATCTGCATTTAAAGAGAGAAGTTTTTCCTTATTAAAAACCCCGGCAGATTTTCCTATGTTTTTAAGGGTAAATTTTTCTATTAAATCCGATTTTGTGAAAAATTCCTGGTCTCCGTAGGACCATCCAAGCCTCACAAGATAATTTAAGAGAGCATCCGGGAGATATCCCATGTCTCTGTATGCTGTAACCGACATAGCGCCATGTCTTTTGCTCAAACGGGTTTTGTCAGCGCCAAGAACCATGGGCACATGGGCATATGACGGCAAATCAGCCCCTAATGCCTTATAAAGCAGTATCTGCTTGGGGGTATTGTTAATGTGATCATCCCCCCTTATTACAGTATTTATATTCATGGTAATGTCATCAACAACAACTGCCATGTTATATGTGGGCATTCCATCGCTGCGGCAGATAATAAAATCATCAAGTTCATTATTTTGAAAAGCTATTCTGCCCCTTATCATATCTTCAATTACTGTGCTTCCATCTTCCGGCGCTGCAAACCTTATAACGGCATTATCAGTTTTTTTCAGTCCCCTGTTTCTGCAGGTACCATCATATTTGGGCTTTTGACCTGTTTCCATAGCTTTTTTTCTCATTGCATCGAGTTCTTCTGGAGAACATGTGCAATAGTATGCCTTGCCCGAATCAATGAGTTTTTGGATATACTCCTTATAAATATCTGTTCTCCGGGATTGAAAAAAAGGTCCCTGATCCCAGTCCATTCCCAGCCATTCAAGAGCTTCAAAAATAGCATTAACCGAGGACTCTGTGGAACGCTTTGTATCGGTATCTTCAATCCTCAAAACAAAAGTTCCTTTACTGTGGCGCGCATAAAGCCAGTTGAAAAGAGCTGTTCTGGCTCCTCCGACATGGAGATATCCTGTGGGGCTGGGTGGAAATCGTGTAATAATAGTTTTCATTTTATAGCAACCTTGATGGTCTCGTAAAAAGTCGAGATCAATTGGACAGTAGATTATGAGCGT
>CAYZXU010000087.1:0-3353 GCA_964482535.1 uncultured Desulfobacteraceae bacterium
CTTTCTGCAAGGGCATTATCCCATTCCTGCCAGTGTCTCGAAAGATTTCATCAGGAGTTTGTTGAATGCAAGAAAAAAGATGAAGCTATTATTACCGCATACTCCGCATTATATCCTCCTGCCATGCTGGCTATAATCACCGATGGTCTCGGGGTGCTTACAATTTCAATAGCAACTATTCCTCTGATGCAGAAACTCGCTTATTTTTCTTCATTCTGGATTATCAGTATCTTTCTCGCTGTAATGGTATTAAATCCAATTATTATCTCATTTTTCTACAAGCCGTCCATTGATGATAAAAAAATAAATAAAATGATAGAAAAGACAGAAATAGGGGAGGGTACCGGGCTGCGCACCAGCAACTATATCAAATTTGTTAATTTTCTATATGCAATGTCAGGTCCAAAATTGAAATGGTTAGTAGCTTCATGCGCTGTTATTCTCATCGTGGTGGGTGGTTATTTTACAACAAAATATCTTAAAGTCGGTGATTCCAGTCCAGGCGGGGCAATACTCTATTCTGATCATCCGTATAATGTGGCCATGCGGAAAGTAAATTCGGATTTTGCCGGCGCTTCGCGTCTTATAGTGGTCATGGAAGGAAAAAAAGAGGGAGCGATAAATGACTATAAAACCTTAGGGCTTATGGACAACCTTGGGATTTATATTAAACATAATGTCGAAGGTGTGGGCGGCACATTAAGCCTTTCTGATCTTGTGCGCAAGGTTTACAGAATGTACCATGAAGGTTCTCCAAAATGGGATATGTGTCCCAGGTCAGAGCGTGATTTAGGTCAGATAATCTGGGTCCTTAGCGCAGGCATGGTGCCTGGAGAAATGGATCAGTTTGTCAGCCTGCCCGATTATACAAATGCAAGCGTTACAGCTTTTCTTAGAAGTTACAGCCACAGGAGCATTAAAACAGCCATTTCAAAGCTTAAGGAGTACAGGGACAGACTTAGCTTAGATCCTGACTCCAAAGTAAGGATCAGGGTGGCAGGAGGCATACTGGGTATTCTTGCCGCAGTTAATGAAGAGGTCGAATGGTCATACTGGGCAATTCTTTTAGTGGTGTTTTCAACCACTTTTATTTTATGCACCCTTACTTACCACTCCCTGAAAGCAGGTTTTATCCTTTTAATACCTTTGGCTGTTTCCCAGGTTATATGCGAACTTATCATGCTTATGCTTCACATAGATCTCAACATAGACTCACTTCCAGTAACTGCAATAGGCATAGGCGTAGGCATAGATTACGGCATATATCTCATGAGCAGGCTAAAGGAAGAATGCCTGGAACAAGGAGATTTTGATAAGGCAAGGATGACAGCTCTTCTTACCACAGGCAGGGTTATAATGTTTACAGCCCTTACTCTCGCCATAGGAGTCGGCTTCTGGACATTTTCCATAATGAAATTCTGTGCTGAAATGGGGCTTCTTATCCTGGTTTTAATGGTATTTAATATGATAACGGCTTTAATTCTTATACCTGCATTATCCAGTATTTTAAAACCTTCATTTGTAAAAAATATTGCAAAGGAGGTGACAATTTAAAATATAAAAAGTTAATCTAATAATTATTTGTTTTTATTAATAATAGTTAAGGAGAAGAATGATGTTTAAAATAATAAAAGCAGTTTTTTTTGTTTCTTTATTAATAATTACCTTATCATTCCAAACAGCGGCAGCCGAAGAATTTGACTGGGATGCCAAGCAGCAGGCTTTTTTTAAAAAAACAGGTTTAAAACCGGGCGATGTTATTGGAAAGGATAATTATAAGAAAGCCGAGGGACTTGTTCCTCCTGAAATTGTTAACTGGCTTCATCCTCCAAAGGAACATATTGAATTGAAAGTCAGTAAAGTTGATTATGATCTGTCCATAGACAAAAAATGGCTGGATGAAAGCAAACTGAACAAGGGAAAATATGCTCTGAATGAGAAAAAAAACCTTGTAGATGCTGACACAGGGAAACCCTCTCTTTATGTTTACGGCATGCCTTTTCCATATCTTGATATAAAAAACGATCCTGACGGCGCTGCAAAATACATGTTCAACCGCAGATTTATGACCAACAGGTTTGAAACATGGGAGCAGCCTTTTTTCATAGAATGGATAGGGGAAAAAGGTCTTGAAAGATACATAAAGGTTATGTGGCTTGAATATTCATACAGGGGGATACGGGACAGGATCCCTAACGAATCAGGATTTTCAAATACCACCATAATAAATATTACAGTTCCTTATAACATGAACGGCATGGCCCAGCTTAGCCTGCGAAAGGCCAACGCAACAGAAGATGATGTTTATACTTATGTGCCTGCAATAAGAAGGGTAAAGAGAATGTCCGGGGCAAACAGATCGGATCCATACATGGGATCGGAATTTACAATCGATGACGGTCATGGATGGTCTGGCCTTAATGCATCAATGAAGTGGACTTGTCTCGGAGAAGTGGATGGCCTTGCACTTATTGCGGAATATAATACACACTACAGAAGCCAGATGTATCAGCGTAAAGACGGCGGATGGCAAAGTCCTGAAGACGAGATTCCAATACTATTTGGTTATGAAGTAGAGGGTTGCAAATGGGCCAAGTGGGCGCCTATCAATATCGTATGGGTTCCAAGAACGATGTATATAATCGAGGCCATACCCCATGATAAATACTACAGTTATGCAAGATCAGTATACTGGATAGACAGGGATACTGGTACAGTTGCATATAAAATGGCATGGAACAGGGCAAAAGAGCACTGGAAAACCAGCCTTTTTGTTCCCTACTACTGTCAATGGAGAGACATAAAAGCAGCTCAAAGCATGTGTGGCCAGGCTCTTTTAGATGAGAAAACAGGACATGCAACAATTCAGCATGCAAATGGCATTGCTTGTGATGGTTCAAGGGTTTACCGGGCATTTGACACCCCTGCCATAACTCCTGAGACTTTTACAGTGGGCAGGCTGAGTACGTTCAGTAAATAAAGGCTGCTTAAATGAAAAAAGGAGGAGAGATGAAAAGGCATATAAAAATTGGTTTTTTCGCATTATTTTTCTTGTTTTTATTTTCAGACCAGATTTTTGCCATGGTAGTGGATTTTCACGGCAGAATTCAGTCTACATATGTTGTAAGGGATACTGACGGATTTCAGCATGGGATTCTGGACGAGACAAACGGCGCACAGTGGCGGAATGAGCTGAAATTTGACCTTGCAATAAGGCCGGAGTATGAAGGAAGACCTTTGGTTAAAATTGATAAATTTTTTATTAATTACAGGGGCGCATATGACGCTATTTTCGATGTAACGGACAAGTATGATGATGTAAGGGACAAAAGCCCTGCCGATTATGAACTCGG
>CAYZXU010000087.1:3453-10084 GCA_964482535.1 uncultured Desulfobacteraceae bacterium
GGTTTTTTGGAAAATTTTAACGCGCAACTCGTTGCCACACCTGATATAAGACCGCACCTGTTTTCGGTTATGGATGATAATATGGATGCTCCATATGCATTTGGCTTTAAACAGCTTAAGGACAAGTCTCTTGAATTTATTAAACTGCGTGGGAATCAGTTTGCAGGCTTAGGTTTTACACCAGTTGCAGGTTCTGAATCAATAAATGATTTAGAAGCAACGGCTTATCCTCTTCTTGAAGGTGCCGGCTTAGCAAGCATTGAAGCCGAATCCGGCAAAACGAGCTGGCATGACAATTCAGCGACCAGGGGTATTGATCATCTGGAGTATGGCGGCAGGTTAACCTCCTCCTTTGGAAATGTTAACGCCTCCCTCTATTACTTTCGTGGATATCAGGATGATGGGGCAATGAATTTTTCAGAGTTTTTCACAAAGGGAGTTCTTTCTTTTGATCATCCCAAGCAAAATTATATAGGGGCATCTTTTAATCTGTATATTGCTCCGTTAAATGCAGTAATAAGAGGTGAGGGAAATCTTATTGATGAAGTTGCGGTCCTGGATCTTGAAGACTGCTGGGGAGGCCAGGGCGCACTAGTAAAAGCCATGGCACTTCCGATGTTACCAGGCGATGAAAATGCCAGAGGCTATTCAATGCACAAGGTTTATCAGGGTCTTTTGGGTTTTGACAAGGATTTGTGGATCAGAAAAATCAACAGCACTTCAATGATTAAAACATCATGGCAGTTTTACTGGAAACATATAGACGACTGGGATTATGATAAAACATGGCGACCATTTGATGAAGAAGACAACTACAGATTGACCTGTTTTATATGGTCTGATTTCTGGTACGGCAGAATACATCCTGAGATATTTTGCATGTATGATTTTGAAAATGTATTGATGACCATGGCCTCTGTAAAGTATACGTACGACGGCAAATGGTTTTACAAGCTTACACAGATGTCATTCTGGGGCGACAGCGATGCAATAAGCCCATTTACACAGCCTGTTAATCTGATCAACACAAGCGAGCTTTCATTCCGGGTTGGATATGAGTGGTAGCTGCTTTACCAACCTGTTTTTTCATTTTTTTTCTCCTTTCCCGGCGCTGTGGGACAGTTAATCTGTCTCACAGCTCCGCGGCTTTTTTTTATAATTTGGTCTTTGCCTGAATTTTGTTTAAAAAAACTACTTAAATCCGCCTTCAACTCTTGAGAACATTAAACATATCACTATCTTCCGGCTCATAAAGAGGCAGGACTGTTCTGAGATAGAATTCATACTGTTTTACTTCTTCAACTTTTATGTCATCAATAGCCTCATACAGGTCGGCAATTGCAGATACAGGATTTTTGATTTTTTTCAATTACAGTAAATTATTTGCTTTTCGCAGATTATTTGCTATAATTAATTTGTTTTTAAAATATATTGTTCAAAGTAAAAAATGAAGTTATCTGACAAGAAAAAAAATGGGGATATCCCGGTAGCAGTTTGCCGATAAATTAGAGGATAAGGACAGAGAGGCTTTATCCCAAGTGATTGAATCAATGCTAACCAAACAACGGATGCGCAGGGTGCTGGAAGAAGCTTCCGCTGCAAACTAAATGGAGGCAATTATGGAACTTGTAGAAATAAGAAACAGAATTCAAGACACCATTAAAAGGCTGCCTCCGCAAAAACTTGGAATTGCTTTGGACTTTTTGGAAGATTTAAAGCAGAGCGATGAAGAAGAGACACAAATCCTGCTCAACGATGCCAGGTTTATGGAAGAATACCGGCAGGCCAGGGATGACATAAAGTCAGGCAATACTATAAGCTGGAAAAATATCCGGCGTGATGTATAGCATCGAGTTTGTCAAAAAGGCTGCCAAATTTTACAAACGGATTGATACCGTCACCGCCAAGCGGCTTAACAGCATTTTTAAAAGATTGGAGAAAAATCCTTTCAGCCTGCCAAATATGAAACATCTGCAAGCCGAACTGTCTGGAAGTTACCGTATAAGAATGGGAAATATCCGGATTGTCTATTCCGTCAATGATACTGACAAGATCGTTTATATCGAAGTTATTGGGTTCAGAGGCGATGTTTACAAAAAGTCCTGAATTTTGTTTAAAAAAACCACTTAAATCCGCCTTCAATTCTGGGAACATTAAACATATCATTATCTTCCGGCTCATAAAGAGGCACGGTTGTTCCAAAATAAAACTCATACTGTTTTACTTCTTCAACTTTTATGTCATCAATAGCCTCATACAGGTCGGCAATTGCAGATATTAGATTTTTGGTTTTTTCAATTCCTTTCATATCCTCTGGCAGGCTGCCCTCAAACTTATCTCCTCTCATAATATCTTCAATGGCGGTTTTAACATCAGAGCCTTTTTTCTTAAGCTTGGATTTTATCTCCAAATCGTTGGGATAATGCTGAACTTTCTTTTTCTTATAGATTGAAATACTGTTTTTCAGCTCTCCGGAAGAAGCATCAAATGAATTGTTGAAACTGATACCAACTACCTGTGTAAGGTCTGCGTTTATATTGATTTTAAATGTTCCGCTCGTTTCTGCGCTTATGTCTATGCTGAAAGAATCAACCACGTTAAAAGGGAGATGCGCTTTAATGCTTGAGGGAAGGTCAATTTTAAGTGTTTTATTGCCCCATCTGAAATTAAATTTTAGAAAATCAAAATTTAAAGCCTGAGCAGGTTTTTCAGGTATTTTGGAGCCTTTTGTATAAGACTTTGCTTTTTCTTCAGGCAAAGGAAATAATTCAGGATCGAGTATAACGTCGGTTTTATAAACTTCCCGCAATGCTTTCATTATGCTTTCATTTTCGGCCTTTGTTTTGGCTTGGGAAAATAATGATCGTACTTTCCACTTTTCTCCTTTTGCGGCAGCCTCTTTGGCCTCTTCATAAAAACGGTCCCGGCGCATGGAAAGTATGTCAGAGTCTCCTGTTTTTGGGTCACGGCGCACAGTCTCTTTTGAAAAATTTTGCATAGTATGCGTCAATTCATGGGCCATCAGTTTTTTGCCTGATTGCGCAGAAAAATTATACTCTCCGGAATTAAAAAAAATATCGTTTCCAAGGGTAAATGCCCTGGCATTGATAGCAGAGGAAGCATCCGCAGCCTGCCTTCCCTCATGAATTCTGATACTGCCGAAATTTTGATTAAAGCGGGATTCAAAGTAGTCTTTTTCAGTGGTGCCCAAGCCTCGGCCATGCCCGTCCATAGTTAAAACAGAGGAGGAAACATCTTTGTTCAATTGCCTGGCGCCTCCGGAGTATGATTTTGCACAGATCCGGTCGGATGTTTCTGAAATTGAAATGTCTTTTTGCGAACCATTCACAACAACATCTGCAACGCGATCTGCTTCCAGTTCTTCCGGGTCTGAAGGCGCTCCAATTTTCAGCTTTGCTTTGAGTCCTGGCATGTGCAGCAAAGATCTGAAAAAATATGAATCCTGGGAACTGAAATTAAAGGAATTATCAGCACTGTTAGATGTGTTGGTATATGTGCTGGTTTTTTTCTTTTTTCCGGATTTTTCCGCAAAACTTTTCATTGCATCATACCTCTATCAATTATTTTTATTTGACGACTAATTTTATAAACGGAGGGGTGGATATCTGCTCGCGCCCTTCAGGAGTGATTGAGATATCTTCTTCTTGGATTATTAATGTTCCAATGCAGACCTGTCCGTTATTCGGTTTCAGCACACCGGGATAAAGGGAATATTTTGCCCAGACGCTGTCATGTGATTCAATTATTTCAGGTCCGGCATAGCCAATTTCAGTTTCAGCCAGTTCTAAAACGGTGGCGGCGACTCCGTACTCTGCTGCTCTGGCTTTATCTGCAGCAACATCTTTGGCCACAACATTTAATGCTTTTGCCAGGCCGGATTTGGCGAATCTGCCGTTTGAGGTTACAGGAAGCATTCCTGAAGAAAAGTTTGCCAGTGAATATGATATTCTTTTTGATGATGAAAAAATGGCATCCGAAGTTTTGGAAGGATCGATATAAGCCTGGCACAGCAGCTTAAGGTTTTTGCCATCCGGATAGATATAAATCGGCAGCTTAAAAGATTGAACCGATTCTGGTTCAAAAAAATCATTACTGTCAAAGACCGCTTCTTTTCCGTCTATTTTGCTGATATCAAAATCAGCAGATGCATTCAGAATATGAAAAATAGTAACAGGATCGTTTGTAAAAGTTTTTATTTCATCAATGGGTTTATTAAATACAACCTCGCCGATATCATATTTTTCCTTTAACACCTCTGTTATCACGGTTGAGCTTTTAAACTTGAAAAATTGAGAAAAATTTACAGTACAAGAAGCCGGCATTGCATCTATCCACAGGCCGCCCATGCCGTCTATGATAGTCCCGCCATAATCTTCAACAGAAATTTTTAGTCTGCTTCTAACTATTGCTCCCGGCTTTTTGGGAATCATACCTGCCACAACACCCCTTCCCCAAAGAGCAAGGCGCTCCTGTTTTTGTTTTATCTTCTCCTTTAATGTCTCAATATCAGCTTCGCATGCAGATACTCTATTGCCAAGGGCACTGTCTTTATTTTTTAAACTTTCTATTTCATCGGCAACGGTTGTATCCGCAACGGAGCCTGCCACGTCTGTTGAATCAATATTGGTTAAGGATGGGAAAGAGTAGCTTTGTTTTGTGAGCATGGCCGGTGGTTTGCCGGGTTCTTTTTCAGCAAGCGCCAGGTAATGATGCTGATAACCGTTCGGCTTTGAGTTGTTCAGCACAACAGCCCCTTTTTCATACAGATCTTCACGAAGTCTGATCTGCCAGTAATCCCCCACATATAACAGGGCAGTATCTATGGTTAAATCTATCAGGATTGACCCAAGATTTATGCTCAAAACATCGTTGGAAGCATTATAATTTATATGTCCCCCAATTATACGTCCAAGGCTTTTATCCAAGGTTATTTCATTATTATAAAACTCGGATGACAGGCTGCCCTGTTTGAGTATGCCGCCTGCAATCTGGTTGAATTGAAGCACAGCATACCCGTCCCATCTTCTCACCATGGGTAAGCCACCAGGATTATCTGAAGTATTTCTGGTAAGCTTTGGCTTTAGAAGGTTGCATCCCTCAAACTGACTTCCGTATTGATTTTCTGTTTTTGTATCAAAAAATTCATACACCCGATTTCCGGCGATAAAATCTTTAGGCCATGCATTAACAGCATGTTGCTCGGCTCCGTTTTCAAATGACCATTTGATGGTTACCTGTTTTTCTGAATATGATACGCTATGAATTTCAAGCCTGAACAGTCCATTGGAAACATCGCTTTCTATGCCAGCCGTACAGGTGGAGCCGCCTGTGGATTGCAGTTTATTAAAATCTGATTTTTTTATCCATCGGGACTGCACAATATTTTTGTTTCTCGTGCAGGTATCAGCGCCATATAATCCAGGGTCACAGATCGAATCATCCTCGAGAGCAGTTATTTCCCTTTCAAATATATCAGCATAAATAATTAGAGGCTGAGTTGCGGGAATAGATGGAAGGCAGGAAAGAAGCGGGACTGTATTTTTAAGCTCTATCCTTTTGCCCTTTGCATACATTATTCCCTTTGAAATTGTTCCGGCAGAGTCAACACTGACACCATTGTTTTTTGGCAGCCCGGAGCCGACAACATCGGCAAGGCTTGTTTGCAGAGACTCTTTAGCAATATCAACCTGCTCGTTCCAGTCAGCGTCAAGCAGCATTCTTCCCTGCTGCAGATATACACCGTTATACTGTTTATCTTTGTTAAAACTATTATTTGAAATTTGTGTTTTCACAGCATCCCCTATAACTATATCAATATCTATTTTTATTTTTTAAATTCATCCTGCAGCATGGGGTCTTCAATAACTGCCGTTTTTATGCCTATGGGTAAAAAGTCTTTTATTTTTTGTTTCACGGCAGCAAATTTCCGGCTGTAAAACATATGATTATAACATCCAAGCACTCCCAGATTTTCTGCTCCGGACTCCACAAAATCCGATGAACCCCGGATAATAACTCCGTATCCGGCTAATCCCCATTCAATTTCATAAAAGAGTGTTTTTTCTGAAGCTACGGATTGTTCGTCGTACTGTAAATCGGCTGTCTGTTTTAACCCGCGAAAGCCCGGCGCAAGAACTGAATATCTGATAAAGCCGGCAACCGATTTGTTTATGTTGTCCTTGTCTCTAATAACTTCTAAGGCAGTGATTATTGAATCACTTGCAAGCAGGCAGTCACAAAATATTCTTTTTGATACCGTGGCATGTTCAAGGCGTATGGTTCCTTTTAAACACTGAATGTTTTTTACAAGGGAATCGTACACCTCGCAAACCGGTTCAATTCCGTTTCCGGTGACTGTAACAGATGGCACAGCGCTTTTTTTAAGAATAAGGTTTCCTTTTCTTACTTCCATGTTGTGTTTACAGACGATGCCATCCAGCGTTACATCGCAATCTTCAGTTGTTATTCGGTATTGAATATATACCGGATTTCCTGTTTTACTGCGAATCGTTATTTTATCCCGTGAATCCTTTTGTTTATCCCTGCAAACTATTAGATGATTATCTTCAAAACCCTCGTCTATCCATTCCTTCTTCCAGTTTCGATAGTT